>NZ_JBVIRA010000001.1:343659-729249 GCF_055576575.1 Streptomyces sp. NPDC033270 | reverse complement strand
GGTTCCTTCGCCCCCCTTATAAGCCTTTTTCTGCCATTGGTCTTCTCCCCAACAACCCCCCGGTTGGGTTTTTGTTTTCGCCTCCCCCCCTTCGCCCCCCCCCGCCCCCACCCCTCTCCGCAGGTTTCAGCCCTTGCGGGGGGAGAAACCGCCGCCGGCCTCGCCGTGGGCCGTGCAGTCCATGTCGCGGTAGCGGTCGACGAAGGTGCCGGTCAGGCCGGTGAACGCGTCGTACGTCTGGTCCATGGGCAGGTCTTTGCTCACCCTGAACCGCAGCTGCACGTGGACGGACTCGCGGGGCTTCAGCGTCTTCGGGCCGGGGATGGTGCCGCGGGCCTTTCCATCGGCCTGGCGCAGCGTCTTCCAGGCTCGCTGCGAGGTGTCCCAGTACTGCAGATCGCCGTACGGGCTCAGGTCGCGCTCACCCTCGTTGTAGACATAACTGCCCAGCTTGGCGCTGAGTTCGAACGACTTCAGCTCCTTCGCCGAGGCGTTGGTGAGCGTGGCGGTGTAGGTCGTCCAGTGAGTGCCGAGTGCGATCGACTTGGGTATGCCGAACGAGCGGCCCACGAAGGTGTTGTTGTGGTACTGCCCGTAGGCGGTGTCGAGGTCGTAGCACGTCGGGATGTCCGCGGCAGGGGCCGCCTGGGAGGCGGGCGCGGCGGCCACCGCCACGGGGAGCAGGGCGGCCGTCGCGGCCGAGGCCGACAGGGCGCGGCGCAGTTTCATGAAGATCTCTTTCCCGGTTCTTCGGACCCTTGGAGTTGGAGCCTTTGTTTCCCACGTCATTGAGTGCTCAGGCCGTGGATCCTTGGATGATCAGGTTCCTGGAGAATGGTTGGCTTACGCGGTGATGTCCGTGGCGCCCGGACCGGCCGCGCCCTTCCGGCGGCGCACGCCGATGACCGCACCCGCGCCGACCACCATCGCGGCTCCACCGGCGAGAGCGATCGCCGGGAGCGCGGACGAGGAGCCGGTCGCGGCGAGATGGGCGCCGCCCTGCGGGCCGAGGCCACCGGTGGAATCGGAACCACCCGTACCGCCACCGGACGCGGCGCTCTGGCTGGGCTCGGCCGTGCCACCCGGCTTGCCCGGCTCACCCGACTCACCCGGCTTGGTGGTCGGGGGCTGCGTCGGCTTCGCGCCCGCGGGGAGGATGGTGAAGTCGTACCAGGCTTCCTTGGCCGAACCACAGGAACCGTCGCGGTTACGGTAGTCGCCGGCGGCGAGCGCGTACCCGGCGCCGGGCTTGGCGTCCTTGACGACGCGGGTGCGCAGTTGGAGCGTGATGGTGCTGCGCGGGCCAACGGCGAAGAAGCCGAACAGGTCGTCGGGCTCCGCGTCATGGAAGGTCTTCCACCGCCCGGTCTTGGCGTCGCGGTACTCGGTCTCCAGCTCCCAGTACGGCCGGTCGACATCTTCGGCGGAGGACACGAGCAGGAAGGGCTGGACCTCCCCCAGGGGCTTGCCGGTGGTGTTGGTGAGCGTCATGGAGAAGGGGGTCCAGGCGCCGCCCGCAGTCAGCTGGCGCGGCAGCCCGCGGACGGCCACGTGCAACTGGTCGGACTCGAACGCGCAGGGCTGACCCGCACGATCGGAATCACCGGCGTCCTTGCCCCCACCGGTGGCACCACCCGCTCCGGTGGCCCCCTCAGTGGCCCCTTCGGCGGTCCCGGCGGCTTTCGGCGGCTTCCCTGGGGCAGGACGGGCGGCCCCATCGCGGTCCTGGGATGCCGAGCCACCGGCAGCGGCTTCGCCCGGGCTCTGCGGCTCGTCCGGGCTCCCCTTTCCGCCGCCGCTCGTTGCGGAATCCGCCGGCCGGTCCGCCGGTGTTGCGGCACCGGGTAAGTCGGGAGAGGCGGGCGTGCGGGGGCCGGCCTCGGACACCGGCTCCGTTGCGAACGCGGCGGCGGGCGCGGCCAGTACGGCGGCGGGCGCTAACACGAGAGCCGCTGCCGCGGCCGACAAGGTGCGGTGAATCTTCATCCAGGAGACCTTTCGGATCCCAAGTGCCGCCTGGGCGACACAGGTTGACGTTCGTCATGGGCAGGCCGTGCATGACGCATGGTGTGCGTGCGTGCGCCTGCAGACATGCGTACGTGCGCACATGCGTACGTGCACACACCTGCGCCTCTTATAGGAGCACTCGCACTACGAAAAGGTTCCACGCTTAAGTCACTGAAGTGGCGCATAAGGTGGGAGGTGTCCTGGGATTTCCGTAAGGGTCCGCCTTAAATGATCACGGAGTGGTGGATCACGGCGGGGTGATATGCCGCCATGAACTCACTGGGCGTGAGTGGGAGTTGCTCGCCCCGCTGATACAGCGGGACTGCACCCACCAGCGAGCCCGCCGCCACCGGCCGAAAGGGGCTCCGCGGCGGCCGGCCACCAGGTTCCAACCGGGAGGTCTACCGCCGACGCGACCTCGTCGAACGCCGCTTCAACCAGCTCAAGAGATTCCGCGGCATCGCCACCCGATACGAGAAGGCCGCCGCCTCCTACGAAGCAGCGGTCACACTCGCATCACTACTGCTCTGGGCAAGATCCTTTTGAAGACGGACCTCAGACCAGGCGGGCCTGAATCGCCGACGGAGGCCGAGGCCTGGCCGGCTCCACGATCTCGGCCGGGGTCCGCACCCATACACGCTCGCCAGAGCCGGTGACCGTCAGCCCCATGTCGCTGTCAGCCGGACGGTCCAGCTTCGTCGTCCACTCCCCCCACACCGATTCGACCTCACCCCACAGGCTCCGATCACCGAACTCGGTCACGGTTCCGTCCCCGTCCGCGATAGCACCCGATCCCCGCCCGTCGTTCACCCAGACTCGGAGGTCTCCGCCCTCCCGCCCTTCAACAAGCGTCACCCCAGGTAGGCGAGCGCCGGCATACAGCGCGAACCCGGGCGTGATCGTCTCCCCTGGCTGTACCTCGGTGCGCCGTGAACGCGCCAAGGAGGTATCGGGATCAACGCCTTGGCCCGCGCGGTGCGATCGCATCGGCATGTAGGTGGCCGTCCCGGCGAACGGGCCCGATGCCGTCCCGTCGTCAGCAGCGACGAGCCGGACCAGTGCGCCACACCAGAAGTCGCCCACCCTCGGGGCCACCAGCACGCCCCCCGGACGCAGTTGTTCGACCAGTGCGTACGGAACGTGCCGGAGGGCACAGGTCGCAATGATCCGGTCGTACGGTGCGCCGGCGGGATGGCCGTACTCGCCGTCCGCCACCACCAACGTGGGCGCGTGGCCCCGACGGGAAAGGTTCGCCTTGGCCATCGCCGACAGGGCTGCGTCGATTTCCACGCTGGTCACGTTCTCGTCCCCACAGCGGCCGCACAGAAGGTCGACCACCTGGCCTGTCGCGGTGCCGATCTCCAGGGTCCTGGCACCCTTGTGCACATCCAGCAGGCCGAGCATGCGCGCCACCATGGACGGCATGCTGTTGGACGACGTAGCGACCCCAGGGCCGCCTTCGCGACCGTCGTCAAGCTGAGTGACCACCGGCTCATCGCTGTAGATGAGGTCCCATCGGTCGGCATCGCTCGTGATGGGTTCGCATCGCTGCGGACCCTGACGCCAGATCTCCTCCGGGATGAATTCGTGGCGTGGTGTGCGCTCCCATACGGCGCGCCATTCGGGGGTCAACAGACCGCGCTCGTCCAGCTGTTGGACGAGCGCGGCGTGCCCCTGTCGGGGGTTCGTCATCGGGTCATGCCACCTTGGGGCGGTCGCCGTCGGGGGACGGCGGTGTGGGTGGCGGTGTCCACGGCTTGTCCGACGGGGCTCCGCCGTGCTTGCCGTCATCTGCCCTACATACGTACACCCTCATCTCCTCCTTGGTATGTGGAGTTGCTGTCTACCCGGCCGGTTCTGCGGCTGGACGCCCGAGACCGGTCACTCCTCTTCCACTGCCGGCTGCTCGACGACGAACCCGCGGATGGGCGGGGTGTCGTCGCCTCCGATGGCGAGTTCGGCGACTCGCATGGCTGCGACGGTGTCGGCGTACTCTGGGCGAGTCCACTCCATTGCGGTGTCCCTTCGTCGCGAAACTCGCTAGCCTTTGGGCGGCCGGCCGTCCCGCGGCACCTAGGGGGTCGCAGCGCCGCAGGACTCTTACGGGTGTTGAGGGCGGGCCGGGGTGGCCACGGCTCGCCCGGTCGCCAGACGCCCTTGGTGTGGGCCTCCACCTGGTCGACGGCGTGGCTGGTCAGATCTGGAGTGGGCGGCAGGTCGATACAGATCCGGCAGTAGCAGGCCACCCAGCCCGGACCGGAGTTCGCGGCCACGTGCTTCTCGCGCAGGCCCTCGGTGATGCCGCAAACACGGCACCTCGGCTCGCTGAGTTCCGGCAGCGACAGTAGCCCCTCGATCAGCTCCTCTGCGGCGGCTACGAGTCTGTCGGCCCTGGCTGGGTCTACGTCAGGGAGCCGGCGGAGGACGGCGCAGTGCAGGCACAGTGGGACCACCTCTGGGTGCCCTGACGCGTCGGGAAAGTCGTAGTGTGCTGCTACAGCGGCGCCGCAATCCACGCAGATTTCATGCCCGAGCATGGGCTCATGGGTCGCGTCATCATCCATGGCAGCCGCCCACGCTGCCGACCGTGATCACGAACGCGATGACCAGAACAGCCATCCAATACATCGCGATGCGGCGCTGGCGCGGGGTCACAGCTTCCTCCCCACCAGTGCGGCGCGAGCGCTGTGACGGTCGCTCTCACCGAACGTGGTGCACGTCCAGCCGCCGGCCTCGACGATGCGCCACTGGAACCGCTGTCGGTGGGTGTCATCGCCTGCCAGTCGGCCCCATGTATGGACCAGGCACAGCACCTCCCGACTGCCCGATTCCGCCCGCATGGTGTCCAGCAGGGCGGCGAGCTGCGGCCGGTGCGTGCTCATGGCGTAGTCGCCGAGGTGGAGCCAGCGGCCCGCCAGCCCCCAGCCCATGCCGTCGGCGTACGTGTGGCAGCGGGTCAGGCGCATGTCCAGCTCGTGGCGTGCGCGCAGGCTGCGACTGGTGCGCCGGTCGTAGACGAACACGAGCGGGCCCGGCACGCTCACAGCCACGCCGCAGCGGTGACCATGGCCAAGAGGTACTGGCAGTCACGAGCCATCTGGTGAACCTGGACGTGCGCCGACAGAACGCCGTGGCCAAGCCCCCGGTTCATCTGACCGGCGATGCCATTGAGCCGCGTGGTCAGTGGATGGTTGGGGGGCCAGCGTCGACAGGCTGTCTCGCGCGCGTCGATCAGCAGTAGCGCGATATGCCCGCGCAGCAACTCATCCAGCTCGGCCATGGTGTCCATGTCTGGCCGTCCGCTCCCGAGACTCAGCGCTCGCCGGATCGTCGCGCCGATGATGTCCGCATCGATCGGTACGTCGAGTGTGGCGTTCAGCGGCCTGTCCATTCCCTGCTCCGATCTGGTGGTGATGCACCGAGCGTGCTCTCATCACGACAGAGCGGGAATGACCAACAAGGGTTACCGAGGCGGTAATAGACTCGTTGCCGGTGCATCACGACGATGGATCGTGCCTAGGATCGCTCTGGAAGAGGGCCCTATGGACACCCCCGTAAACCCGCTTGGCCCTGATGTGCTGGAGCGTGACGACCTACGCCGAGCACTTGAAGAGCACGATTTTGCGGCCGCCTTCGCCCTGATCAGGAAGTGGGGCGGCCTGAGTCAGAACAAGATCGCCTCAGCATGCGATCTGACGCCCGGCAAGGTCTCCAACATCATCTCCGGACAGCACCAGATCACGTCGATGGCCGTCATCCGCCGCATCTCTGACGGTCTCGGCATCCCCGGTGGACTGCTCGGTCTCGCCCCCGTCCATGGGAGAGGCTGACGCGGAGTCCCACGCCGCCGACCGTAGAGGACCGCCGGCCCTCCGAGGAGGTGCCGTGGCGTCCTGACGCCACCGTCGGCCTGGCCGACCACCTGACGAGGAGCGATCTCGTGCTGAACCGTCGCGCAGCCACACGCGCTTTGTCCGCTGCGGCCATCACCGGTGCCGCACTCCTCGACACCTTTGAGGGATGGCTGCAACCCGCCAGCGCCGACAGTCGCACTCGGCGCCGTGGCCGGCTCGGAAAGCGGGACCTTGACGACCTGGAGGTCACCGCTCGTACCTTCCGCGCATGGGATCACCGATACGGTGGGGGCCTGCGCCGTAAGGCAGTTCTAGGGCAGCTCAGCGAGGTGACGTCCGCCCTCGATGAACACCAAAGCGCGCCCATCGAGCAACGTCTCTTCGGAGTCATGGCCCAACTCGCAGGCACCGCAGCGACAATGGCATGGGACTCCGGGCAGCAGCGCCGCGCGCAGGACTACTACCTCGTAGCGCTGCGGTCCGCACACGCCGCTGGAGACAACGCCTTTGGCGCCAATGTGCTTGCCGGAATGGCACGGCAGATGCTCTACGGGAACCGCCCGCAAGATGCCCTGGAACTCGTGCGTCTCGCGCAAGATGGCGTGCGCCCCACCGCAGGGCCGCGACTACGGGCGATGCTCCACACCCGCGAGGCGTGGGCCTACGCCGCGATGGGCCGGCACGCTGCCTTCCGCCGTGCGAGCGCGCAAGCTGGAGAGGCGCTGTCTGGCGCCGAGCCGGAGGAGCCGTACTGGATTGGGTACTTCGATACGGCCGAACTCGCTGGCGTAACCGGCGGTCGGCTTCTCGATCTGGCCCGCCAGGATCCCCACCAGCACGCACACACCGCCGCGCAGGAGATCCGCACAGCCCTCGACCAGCGAGGGCAAGAGGCCAGCCGGAGCCACGCCCTCGACTGGGCCGGCCTCGCCGAGTGCCATTTCCTGGTAGGAGACATCACCGGGGCGGTGGAGACCACCCATCACGCCGTTGGTGCCGCCGCACAGACTCAGTCGGGCCGAGTCCGCAAGCAGCTCGCACAGCTCTACCCGTATACGGTCGGCAGGGACGTCCCCGGCCCGCTGCGCGAGGCCCGGGACCGCATCCGCGAGCTGCTGGCGACGTAGGGAGATCCGAAGAGAATGACCACCATCGCCGTAACGGGGCACATGGACCTCACGGAAAGCACTGTGCCTTTGGTGCAGGAGGCGCTGCGGGATCTGCTGCGCGAGCACCGCGCGAGCGACTTGATCGGCGTCAGCTGCCTCGCACGCGGCTCCGACACCCTGTTCGCCGAGGCCGTGGTTGAGGTGGGCGGCCGGCTCGTCGTCGTCCTCCCCTCGCATGACTACCGGCAGGCGAAGGTCAAGCCCGACCACGCTCCCGCTTTCGATCGCCTCGCCGCTGTTGCTGAGGTGGTGACCATGCCGTACGACGCCGCGAACCGGGAGGCCTACGAAGCGGCCAATGGCGAGTTGCTGAGGCGGGCCGACCGGCTCGTAGCGGTGTGGGACGGGGTTCCGCCCACAGGCAAGGGAGGGGGCACCGCCGACACCGTCGAGCAGGCCCGCAATGCAGGCCTGCCTGTGGATGTCGTATGGCCGAGCGGGGCCGCGCGCGGCGCCTAGGCAGTGTCCGACGGGTCGAGCAAGAGGACCCGTCGGACACGCCTTAGCAGTCCAGGTAAGCCACGTGGATCCAAACACCAGTGGCGCCGCCCCACAGATCGCCCATCATCCAATTGCCCTGCCGGCCCCGGGCGTTGAACTTCTGTCCACGATTGACTTGCCCCATCACGGGGTACTCTGAGCCAGGGCCTCCCCTGTAGTTGACTCCATTGTCATTGACCGTGCACACGAGCTCAAGAGAACTGCGCACGAGGGGCGATCCGACAGTGGTTGGACGCACGTCGGCAGCGGATGCCGTGACGGTGGATACGGCAGTCAGCCCGATGAGCGTTGCTGCGGCAACAGCGGCGGCGCGCTTGGTCACGTTGGTTCCTTTGCTTCGGGAAGCGCTGGCACCTGGACAATGTCCATTGACCACGTCAGCTAATGGCGCCGTCACTCCTGTGGGTGGCACGCTTCCCGGCCAATCTGGACGGTTACCACGGTGGTGAGTGACCCCTGGGGCCGTCCGGCGAGTCACGAGCGGATCCACAAGCGCACGGCTGCACCAGTCACCGTGCCGACGCCCCAGTCGCACGACCCATCGGACACCCGCCTAGGACTTGTCCGGCCGACACCGGCCGAGTGAGCACTGCGTAGATCTGCCGGGCCATGTGGGCTGCGGCGAGTGCGGCCGGTTCGATGTCCCCGGCGCGGCCGGCCGGCGAGCGTTGTTCTGGCGGATGGTGCAGCCGCTGGACACGAGGTACGGGGCGATGCGGTGGACCTGCCCGGCCGCACGGCCCTCGGTGAGCGGGACGGTCAGCCGGTAGCCGTCGAGGGCGGCGCGGATCACTTCGGCTACGGCGTGCGGTATGGCCATGACGTCTCGTTCAGCGCTGCGAAGTCGAGGCGGCTGGGGTGGGCTGGGTGAGGATTCGCTCGCGGGGGCTGGTGCAGTGGGCGCCGGGCTGGGCGTGGCAGCGGGGGCACTCGGCGGTGAGGGGCGCGGGCCGGCCGCGGAGCAGCTCGGCCGGCAACGGGGTGCTCATCAGACGGTCCGCCGTTGCAGGCGTCGGTCGGCGCCGGTCATTGCCACGCCCGTGGTCATCTCGGCGAGCCCGGACACGATGCGTTCGCCGAGGATGCTGGAGAGGTCCGGGCCGAGTTGTCGGCCGTCGTCGTCGCGGTGTGCGCGGGCGGGGAGGTTGCTGGTGAAGATCGACGGGAGGCACCGGTTGTACCGCTCGTTGATCAGCCGGTAGGTGATCTCCTCCACCCACTCAGACGCCTTGGCCGAGCCGAGGTCGTCGAGGAGCAGCAGGGGCACGCGGCAGAGGTGGCCAAGCTCGGCTTCGGTGCCGCGGTCGGTGCCGCCGGGGCGGAGGCGTCCGTACATGTCGGCCGCGGTGGTGGCCATCACCTCGTACGCGAACTGCTCGGTCAACGGGTGCTCGGACACCAGCGCCCGCAGGTCGGCCACCTGATTCCTGAGAGCCCGCGGGCCGGCGCCGGTCAGCACGAACAGCAGCCTCGGGAAGACCTGATAGCTGCGCTGCCACGGGCGTAGTCCCGACAGGTCGGCAGCAGAGTCACGCCGGCCTGGTACGGGAACATGTCTGTGGAACCGGGCGTAGGTGATGACCTTCGCACCGAGCCGCTCAGACGACTCCGTAGCACGGTCGACCTCGACGAAGGCACGCAGCATGGTCCGTGTCGGTGAGTTGCGCGTGTACCGCAGCAACGCATCGGCGATCACGCGCGTTCCCCGTCCGCCGAACCATCCCGGATCGGGTGCGCGACCTCCGTTGTCCAGTCCAACGCCCCGAACTCATCGCCCCTCGCACGGGCGTCTTCCACGAAGGCGAGCGCGGTCTGGGTCACGGTGAGCGTGTGGGTGCTGCGCATCGCTGAGATGGCGGCGCCGGCCCGGTACGGGTGGCGGCTCTGGAACTGGGGCCTGGCCAGAACGGTGGAGGGCCTGTGTGCGCCCTCACCTTCAGTGGACCGGGGCCGCTTACCACCACGCTAACCACCGGCCCTTGGTGACGATCTCTAACAGCACACATCACGCGAAGAGTCCGCTTACCACCGGAGATGGGAGATGGGGCGGTGGTATGCGGGCTGTTTGGCGGCGCGTTCGTAGCGCGCGGAGGACCGTTGGTGGGGATCCCGAAATTCCCCAGGGTCTGCTCGATTCCCCACTTGGTTGAGCGGTGAACGATGAGCTCGGGGCCGCGCCCCAGGCCCCAGACCGCCTTGGCTCAGCCCAGTGCATCCATCAGGGCGATGACATAGGCATTCAGACGCTCCTCCACGGCTCGCGTCGTCAGCTCTGTCCTCCCTGCCTCCCGCCATGGCTGTGCCACCAACTGCACTTCTTCTGAGAACGCCAGCCCACTCCGCACCCGCCAGTACAGCCGCTCGCTCGCGGCCGCGGCCAGCACCCCGCCGGCCTCCTCATACGCCTCAGCGAACCGCAGACCCCACGCCGGGCCGTGCAGCAGCGCGAGATTGGTCGAGCAGTGCGCGACATCGAGGTCCGCCGGGCCCCAGGAGGTCGCTGCCCAGTCAACGACCCCGGCGATCCGGGCACCTGCCCGGCTAGGGGGCGGCACGTCGAACAGCACGTTGCCAGGGTGGAAGTCCCTGTGCAGGAATCGCCCTTCATAGGGCGGCGCGGGCCTGCGGATCACGTCGATCGCTGCGGCCCAAGCCGCCGCGTCGGCGCCCTTCGGCGTCACGACGGTATCGGCGGTCGCCAACGCCACATAATCCCGGGGCCGCACGGCGGGGCGCACCGCGTGGATCGCCACGAGTTGACTGGCCAGCAGAGGGACGCGCGTCTCCAATCCCTCATCGTCCAGGACCGTTCGGCCCGCCAGATGTGTCATAAGAAGCGACGGATACTCGCAATGCGCGGCGATCGGGTCAACCGCGACCAGTCCAGGAGCCGACACGCCGGTCTCCGCGAGCAGGGTCAGGGCGTGGGCCTCCCTGTGCAGCCAGTCCTCGGCGTGCTCCACGTTGACGAAGGTCCGCAGCACCAGGTCACGGACGCCTCCGTTCTGCCTGCCGATGGTCAGCCTCCGCATTTCGGCAGTGATGCCGCCGTGCAGCGCCTCGGTTCTGACGATCCGTTCGCCGAACTCCAGGTGTCGGCTCACCCAAGCCAGTGTCAACGGTCGGACAGCCGCCGCCTCATCGTGGTTGGTCACCGTGCCACCCCATCATCCGGACAGCGGCACGCGCGAAGGCTTTATTGGAGGCGACGGCCGTGCGTGCAGGTGAGGGGGAAGTTGGGCGAGCAGGTCTGTCCGCACCCGTAGCGAGGGGTGGGGAATTTCAAGGCTCTGACCGGAGATCCGTGAAGCTCATGGCTGGGGTGAGGATCCGGGTGCGGAGGAGCCGGCAGGAAGCTCGGCCATACATGGCCCTTTTGAGGGTTTTAACCCGATTTACATGACCTTCGACAACGCCTGAGCTCCAGGGGAGGGTGAGGCCGGCCGTGACGGCGTCGAGGTCGCGACGGAGGCAGCCGGCGAAGCCGCTCATCGGTTTCGGGGCGTCTTGCTCGGCTTGACGGATCCATTCGAGCGGAAGTTGTCCGCGCTGATGGCGGACCAAGTCGGCGAAGGTCCGGGCGAGGTCGCATGCACGGGCGATGTCAGGGCAGGCCAGGCGGACTTCGAGCAGTCGCTCTTCCTGGCTTTCACTCAGGGCCTCGCGTGGCCTCATGATCCACGAGGTGATCTTGCGAGGACTCGGGATGTCGGCCCGGACGGGTTCAGCGGTGCCGTCCCGGAGGGCGGCGAGGTGCCTGCGGACCACTACTCGGCTGCCCTGGTAGCCGCGTTCGCGGATTTCCAGGAACAGTCGGCTGCCGCTGACCTGGCCTGATGTCTCGGTGAAGCGAGTGTTGAGGTAGGGCTTGAACGGTTCCAGCACTCCGGCTGGGCGCCGATCGCGGGCGGAAGTCAGGAGCTGGTCGAGGTCGGTGTCGCAGAAGCGACGGACGGTCTTGCGGTCCAGGTTCAGCCGCCGGGCGATTGCGCTGATGGTCCAGCCGGCGTCCACGAGCCGGTGCATGTCTTCGTACCGGTGGCGTGTCCGCTCGACCATCTGTGTTGCTGGAAGGCCGGGGGGCGGTAGACCCATCCGGGTTGGCTCGGGTGGGGTGGGCGCCTCGTCTTCGATGCGTTTGCGCAGGCAGGCGCGGTGCTGGTGGCAGGTCTTCTCGACCGCTGTGGACAGGTTTTGCAGCAAATGCCAGCGGTCTGCAATCTCCAGGGCGTCGGGGGCTGCCTCTTTGACCGCGCGGGTATATGCGGTGGCCCTGTCCCGGCAGACGATCTCGGCGCCCGGGTGGGCTCGAAGCCAGTCGGCGAATGTCTCGGAGGTGCGGTCCGGCAGTACGTCCACAACGCGTCCGGCCTCGACGTCGACCAGAATGGTGCCGTAGGTGCAGCCGCGGGTTATCTTGAGTTGATCGTTGGTGTATGCCTGTGACCTGCATCGTCTCGTCGGGAACAGTGTCGTCGACGAGACGATGAGGTGGTTGTGGCGCGGTGTCAGCAGGGTCCGATCGTGCTCGAGGAGTGTTGTGGGACGGCAGCGACTTCGTCTGTGACAGGTGGGCCGGCTGCGCGGAGCTGTCCGAGGGTCTGGGCGAGTTGGCGGCGGAGTCTCTGGTTGTCGTTGGTGAGGTCGCGGTTGCGGGCGAGGGCGACTTCGAGGCGTCGGGTGAGGGGGGCTTCTGTTCCTCTTTGGCGTGCGGGTGTTGTGGGTGGCAGGGCTTGGCGACCCAGTGACCGGAGCCGTTCGGTCTCGGCTCGGATGTCGGGCTGGGTGTAGAGCCGTGAACGGTCGACGGTCTTCAGGCCGGCTGGCGGAGGCTTGTCCGAATCGCAGGTGCAGGGTGGAACTTGGACAGCAGTCACGTTGCGGGGGGCGAGGGTGCAACACGTCGAGCTGGATTCCGCCGACGCGAGACCGCTCACGACATCCATAGTCGCCTGAACAGCCAGATGACGTACGCCCCAAGTGTGCTTCGTGCGCCCCTCCGTCGTACGTGTGCCCCGGAGGGGGCGGTGGGGATTCGGTATGTATGCGGACGAGTTCCGCCCCTCCTGCGAGGAAGACCCGAGGGGCCAGGGGCAGGATTCGCTTGGTGTGGAGGTGTCTTCTCACCGTCTCGCCCGGCTTGGACAGGGCAGGCGTTCCGTGACAAGTGACGACAAGCAATGTGGCAAGTGACGACAAGCAAAGGGGCATCACATATGCCGACTCACATCCTTGCCGGGCTGGGAACTGCTAGCTCCAGCTACAGTCCGCCCATCACCCAGAACGCGCAGACGGTCACTGTGCACAGCCATACGACATTTGTGCCGCCTGTGCCCTGTGCCGATGCCCCTACTAGAGCCTGTCCGATGGGTCATGGCCGGGTCCGCGGCGCCTGGCACGGCACCTCGCGGCGTTGCCGGAGCGTCCCGATAGCTCCGCTATCGAGACGCTCCGGCGCCTTGCGATGCACCGCACCAGGCGCCGCGGCCTTTCCGACCCTGACCCATCGGACAGGCCCTAGGCTACTGATGTCCTCTCAGGTCGACGGCACCTTTGTGACTCAGTGCCTGGGCGCCGTCACCGATCCGAACCACCATGGCACGCTCAAGTGGTCGGACGGCACCACCAGCTCGTTCAACGTGAACACGTTCACTGCCGAACGCGTGGAAGGCCACATTGTCGGACATGCCGAGGGCACCATCATCAATGGGCACTACTCGGGTGCCACCATCAATCTCCTGCCTCTCCGGCTGGCAAACCAGACCGCAGCCTGCCTGACCGGTAGCAGTGTTTCTGGCGGCACTGGTGCAGAAGTGGTCGTCGTGACAACGCCCTGAGTCTGGATCAACCGGTCGGAACAGGGGCGCCGGCCTTCTCCCGTCTCGCGCGTCGGCGGAGCCGGGGCGCGCAGCAATGAAGAGATGGTGCATGTGAGCGACGCGACAGCAGGTGCCTTGCGGGACTTGGAGCCGTCGGTGGGGCGTCTGCTCGACCGGCATCTGGCGGTGGCCCGTGAGTGGTTCCCTCACCAGTACGTGCCGTGGAGCGGAGCACGGGACTTCGACGCCCCGCTGGACGGTACGGGCTGGAGTGCGCAGCAGTCGGCGCTGCCCCAGGCGGTGCAGGGCGCCCTGCTTGTCAACTTGCTCACCGAGGACTATCTGCCCAGTCATCACTTCGAGATCGCGGCCCGCTTCGGCAGGGACGGAGCCTGGGGCGCTTGGGTGCACCGGTGGACGGCGGAGGAGGATCGCCACGCATGTCTCATGCGGGCCTACGTCCACGCCCATCGTGCGATGGACCCGGTGGCCCTTGAGGAGCTACGGATGCGGCATGCGGGCGGCCGGGTACCGCAGCGACCCGCCGACCGTCCTGCATGCGCTGTCGTACGTGACGGCGCAGAAGCTGGCGACCTGCCAGGCGCACCGCAGCGTGGGCGTCATGTGCGGTGCCCCGGTGGGTGAACAGCTGATGGCGTGTATCGCCGCAGACGCGAGCTTGCACATGCTCTTCTGCCGGGATCTGTACGCCGACGCCCTCCGCGTGTTCCCGGACGACGCGCTGACGGCCCTGACCGACGTGACCTGCGACTTCAGGATGCCGGGCACGGCGATTCCCGGTTTCCGCGCCCGCGCTCTGCGGGTCGCGGCCGCCGGCATCTTCGACCTCGATGTCCACCACCAGCACGTCATGCGGCCCCTTTTGCGCGCCCTGGGAGTGATGTGTCTCTGTCCGGCCTCGGCCCGGCCGGCGAGCAGGCCCAGGAGCGACTGGGGCAGCACCTGGAGTCGCTGCGGGCGCAGGCCTCCCGCGCGCGAGAACTGTACGAGCGGATGAACGCCGGTGACGGTCCAGGGCGTTCCCGCACCACTGCACAGGAGGTCACGGCATGACGCAGGAAGTGGGACAGGACATCCAGCCGGTGCTGCCCGAGCGTTTGGTCACCCTGCTGACCAGTCATCTCGACGTCAAGGCGGACCCGCAGCAGCTGACGGCGGCGACGACATTCGAAAGCCTCGGGATGGACTCCTTGTCCTTGATGGAACTCGTGGTGGCGGCCGAGGAGGAGCTCGGGATCGTCCTGCCGGAGGACGCCGTGGAACTGTCCCCGATAGCCACGCTGGGCGAGGCCGCCCAGGTGTTCGCACGTGCGCGCTGATGTCGCGGTCACCGGACTGGGTCTGGTGACTCCCGCGGGGCACAGCGCCGAGGACAACTGGGCGGCTCTGTGCCGGGGCCGCTCCCTGGCCGCCTCCGATCCGGAACTCGCCGGACTGCCCGTCGACTTCTCGTGCCAGGTACCCGGTTTCGACGCCGTCGCCGAACTGGGACGGTCGCTCGCCCGGCGGGTGGACCGGTTCATCCAGTTCGCCCTCGTCGCCGCCAGGCGAGCCGTCGCCGACGCCGCGCTCGACCCCACGTCCTGGCCGGCCGAGCGGGTGGGCGTCGTGCTGGGTGTGGGCTCGAACTGCCTGAGTACCTATGTCACCGAGTTCGGCCACCTCGGCGCGGGCCGCCCCGAGCGGGTCTCACCGCTGGCGCTGCCGCGCAGTGTGCCGAACATGGCGGCCGGCGAGGTCGCGATCGACCTGGGCGCCCAGGGGCCGAACTTCATCACCTCCAGCGCCTGCGCGTCCGGCGCGACCGCGATCGGTGTCGCACGGGACCTGCTGCGGTCGGGCACCTGCGACATCGTCCTGGCAGGCGGCAGCGAGTCCGGGCGCTCCCGCATGACGGCGACCTGCTTCACCCGGATGCGCGCGCTCTCCCGACAGCGGGAGCGGCCGGAGCTGGCCAGCCGGCCGTTCGACGCGGCGCGGGACGGCTTCGTCCTGGGCGAGGGCGCCGCCGTCCTCGTAATGGAACGCCTCACACAGGCAAAGGCTCGCGGCATTCCGGCGCCGGCGCTGCTGCGCGGTTATGGAGCCGGTGCGGACGCCCGTCATCCGATTGCCCCGGACCCGGCCGGTGCCGGAGCGGCCCGTGCGGTCCGCGCCGCGCTGGAGGACGGGGCCTGCGCTGCGCGTGACGTGGGTCTGGTCAACGCGCACGGTACGTCGACACCGTTGAACGATGCCGCCGAGGCCGCGGCCCTGACCCGGGCGTTCGGTGACGACGTGCCACCGGTGACCGCGTCCAAGGGTGTGATCGGTCATGCTCTTGGCGCGGCTGGAGCGATCCAGGCTGCCTACACGGTCCTCGCCCTGCGCCGCGGCCTCATCCCGCCGGTGGCGAACTTCCAGAGCCAGGACGGCGAGCACAAGCTGGACATCGTGGCCGGCCGCCCGCGCCCGGTCGACACAAAGACGGCTATCAGCTGTTCCTTTGGGTTCGGCGGGCAGAACGCCGTCCTGCTGTTCACGGCCCCCTGAGACGGACAGGATGCGAGTGCGAGCGTTGAGGCATCAGAGTCGGCCGCGGGCCTGGCGGATCATCGCGTGCGCCGGGCAGGCGGGCATGATCGCGGCGCTGCCGGCACCGGTCGCTTCCGCTGCGCTGAGCACGGGCGGCGCGGTCGCCACCGGGACCGAGGCGGAGCACGCCCGCCAGCCAGCCGAGCTGGGCGTACCGGCGCCCGACCTGGTGCTGGCGCTGCCGCACCGGCCCGAGGGAGCGGTGCGGGTCGTCCGGGCGCTTGCGCGCGAGCCGGACGTACGAGCGGTGTGGTCGGCTGAGACGACGGGGGATCTGTGGCTGCGCTCTCGCGACGGCCGGGCCGAGCTGGTCGAGGTGCGGCTGCGAGGCACGGACAAGGACCGTAAACACGCGGCGCCCGAGGTGGTGGCCGCCGCCCGGTCAGCCGTACCCGGGCTGCGAGTCGAGCCCAGCGACGAGGCGTGGGCCGACCGCACGGTCGACGAAACGGTGGCACGTGACCTGCGCCGCGCCGAACTCCTCGCGGCACCGGCACTGTTCGTGATCCTGGCCCTCGCCTCCGGTTCCCTGGTCTCCGCCGCGCTTCCCGTCCTGGTAGTCGGCCTCGCCCTGGGCTGCACCGCCCCTCTCCTGGGTCTGCTGGCGCGGGCCGGGGACATGCCGCGGCCCGCGGTGAACGCCGCTTCGGCTATCGGACTCGGCCTCGCCGTCGACTACATCACTGATACCGCTGACGCCGTTACGGGCGCCCTGCCGTGGTACCTCACCGCGCTGGGTGTGGGACTCGCGCTCCCGCCCGGCGCCTTCACCCACAGCGCGGTCGCGCAGCTGAAGGCGCTGACCGTGGCGGCCGTCAGTCTCGGAGCGAGCCTCGGGGACCCTCGTCCTGATCTTCCAGGAGGGCCATGGCCGCGCCCTGCTGGGCGGCTTCACGGTGACACACGCCCTCGATGGCTCGTCCCTGCTGTTCGCCCTGATCATCACCCTGGCTCTGTCGGTGGACTACGAGGTGTTCCTGCTGGGCCGGATTCGCAAGGAGTACGTGCGCTCCGGAGACAACCGCACCGCGATCGTCGACGGCATCGGCCGCACCGGCAGCCTGATGACGTCCGCCCGACTGGCCGTCGCGGTCTCCACGGCGGCCATGGGCACCTCGGACGTGGCCCTGCTCAAACTCATCGGCATCGGCATCGGCATCGGCATCGGCGTGGCGCTGGGCGCGCTCGTGGACGCCGTACTCGTACGCGGTGGGCTGGTGCCCGCCGTCATGACAGCACTCGGCCCGGCAACTGGTGGGTTCCCTCGGTCCGCATGTCGGCCGCACGGAAGCTGACCGCACACCCGGAAAAGAGCGAAGGGTAATCGATGAGGGAGCCGACGCGAGAATCCACCAGCCAGACCACACACCGCCACGCACGACCGCCGCAAGGCCCCTCGCCCGCTCCGCGGATCAGGGCGATCAGGACGGCGTTCCCGCCGTACCGCTACCCCCAGCACGAGATCATGGCCACGCTGGCGCGCACCACGCTCATGAACTCCGCGACCGGCGTCCTGATGCTGCGGAAGATCGAGGCCAACGCGGGCGTGGCCACGCGCCATCTGTCCCTGCCCCTGGGCAAGCTCGTCGAACTGGCCGATCTCGACGACTTCACACAGACCAACGAGGTATGGCTGCAAACCGCCCTGGAGCTCGGCGAGCAGGCCCTGACCGGAGCCCTGAGCGAGGCCGGGGTACGTCCTGGGGACGTCGATGCAGTCATCAGCACCACCGTGACGGGTCTGGCCGTACCCTCGCTGGAAGCACGTCTGGCCCAGCGGACGGGATTGCGGCCGGACATCAGACGCATCCCGCTGTTCGGCAACGGCTGCGCCGGGGGAGCCGCGGGTCTCGCCCTGCTCCGCGACTACCTGAGCGCGCACCCGGACCAGATCGCCGTCCTGCTGGCAGTGGAGCTCTGCTCCCTGGCCTACCAGCAGAAGGACGGATCGATGGCGAACATCGTCGCCGGCAGCCTGTTCGGCGACGGCGCGGCGGTCGTGGTGGCGGCGGGCGGCCACCGGGCAGGCGAGCATCAGGGGCCACAACTAGTGGACGGCGCGAGCTGGTTGGTGCCTGACAGTGACAATGCGCTCGGCTGGGCGATCGGCTCCCACGGCTTCCGGATCCGTCTGGCGCCGGAGGTGCCCGCGCTCACCGAGGAACACCTGCCCCAAGCCGTGCACTCCTTCCTCTCCCGGCATGCGCTGACGACCGACCGGATCGGCAGCTGGATCATCCACGGCGGCGGGCCGAAGGTGCTCACCGCGGTGGAACGGGCTCTGGGCCTCGCGCCGGATGCCACCGTACTCACCCGCCGCTCCATGGCCGACCGGGGCAATCTCTCGTCCGTGTCAGTCCTCGACGTCCTGGACACCGCGATGGGAAGCCCGCCCCCGGCCGGCACTCATGGGCTCGTCGCAGCCATGGGCCCCGGATTCGCTGTCGAACTCGTTCTCGTCCGCTGGTGATCGGCCGCGGGCTACTGAAAAGCGATGCCATCATGACCGACGCGGGCTTCACCGCCCTCCCCACCTGGCTGCTGATGCTCATTCCCGTGGTGGTCGCCCGAGCGCCTGCTGGAAGTGGCTGTGGGGCGACGGAACACCCGCTGGGCGATGGCATCTGGCAGTGTGGAGTTCGGTCGCGGCCACTACCCCAACGTCGCTTCCGTTGAGTGATCGGGCTTTGACCCTGAATCCTGGACACGGGTTATGCGGCTGGTGACAGCGTGGTTGATGTTGTTCCGGACGCTGTCTCGTGGGCGATCGGGCTGCGTTGCCCGAGGCGGGAGTGACGGCGGCGGGTGTTGTAGCGGTGCAGCCAGCGGAACGCGTCGAGGCGGACCTCGCGCTCGCTGGACCAGCTCTTTCGGCCCTGGAGCGTCTCGCGTTCGAACGTCGCGTTGAAGGACTCGGCGAGTGCGTTGTCCGCGCTGGAGCCGATCGCGCTCATGGACTGGCGGACGCCGGCTCTGCGGCAGGCATCGGCGAACGCCCGGCTGGTGTACTGGGCGCCGTGGTCGGTGTGCATGACTGCGCCGGTGAGGCTGCCGCGGCATTGCTCGGCGGCAGCCAGGGCGTCGGTGACGAGTTCGGTGCGCATGTGATCCGCGATCGCCCAACCGGCCAGGTCGACGTTAGGGGTCCGGGCATAGCGGCGGACCGCACAGTAGTCGAGGTCGAGGTCGCGGCTGATGCCTCGGAGCGAGCGTCCTTCGGCGAGGAGAGCCTGGACGGCGCGGTGCCGTTCGCAGATGGTGGTGACGATGCGGCGGGGCCGCCCGCGGACGTCGAGCATTGCGTCCGGCTCGGCCGGTGGCTCGGGTTCTTCCAGCGGGTTGGCCGATGCGTGGGCGGTGCGGATACAGCTGTAATGGGCGGTGAGAGTCTTCTCCACGGCTTTCGTCAGGTTATTCCAGAGGTGCCATGCGTCCGCGACCTGTGTCGCTTGCGGGGCTGCTTGCTTGGCGGCCTCCGCGTAGGCCGATGCCCGGTCCCGGCACACGATCTCCACTTCCGGGTGGCCGGTGAGCCATTGTGCTGCCGGCTCGGCTTCTCTGCCGGCTAGGACGTCGATCGGCCTGCGGGCTTCGAGGTCGACCAGCAATGTGGCGTAGTAGGTGCGTCCCTTGCGGAAGGCGAACTCATCTACGCCCAGCACCCGCGGCGAACGTTCCGGCACCACAGGCGCTTCGAGCAGTTCCAGCAGCTTGCTGCGGCCGGCTGCCAGACGGAGCTGTCGACAAAGACGTTCACCGGCCCGGCCGTCGAGCTCGACGGCGACCGCGTGCAGCCACTGCTTGGTGCCGATACTGGAACGTCGATAGCGTTCGCTCAGCCCGCTGACCTGTTCGACGACGGTCTTCCTCTGACAGGAGGAACGGTCGCAGAAGAAGCGCCGTACCCGGAGCCTGACATGTAACTTGCGCCCTGTCAGAGGGCGTTCGGCCAGACCGCGCTCATACGAGGAGTGCACACGACGCGCTTTTGCCCAGCACCCCGGACAACGGGGCGCTGGGCCGCACGCCGCTGCCGACACCTCCAACGCGTCCGCGGTGAACGCGACCCGCTCCAACCGCACATCGATCCCGGGGAACAGCACATCTCCAATCGTCTTGATCACCACGGTGCACGAGACCGTGGTGAAACGGTTCGTCGTTCCCCGCGCTGACCTGGAGCTTCACGGAACTCCGGTCAGAGCCAATTTCAAAGATCCCTATCACCGTGGGCGCATGCCGATGCGTACTCGGCAGTGTTCGACGAGCCCGTCTGCCGGTGCGCGCCGGCGCGGGCATGAGGGTGCGGCACTGTCCCCGTCCTCCAGCGCCTGTCGGGCTGCCTTGACGGCGCGTTCCCACTTCCAGTTGGGCCCCGTGCTGTGCCGCGAGCTCCGCACTGACGTCGCTTAGTCGCCCGCCGATCTGCTCCTGATAGGTCGGGCGGTGGTGATGGACCCTGCCGTCGTCGGCGCGCGTGTGCGGCCTGGAATGGGCCGCTGCTTCCGAAGACGCTGGTGTTATCCCCCACGCGGCGCTCTACAGAGTCCTGCAGGTCCCCGCGGCGGAAGGAGGAATCTGCCTGCCCGTAGCCCTCGACCGTCCCGACCGGCTCCGCGAAGCGTCCCGGGTTGGCTGACAGGTACTTGCGAAGGACCGATGGCCAGGAGGTGCGGAACAGCTGCGCGGCATCGTTGATCGAGACCGAGTCGCCAGCGTCGCCGTCGTACAGCACCGGATCCGTGAGGAGAACCTTCTTCCACTTGCGTTTGCTCGAGTGCCGCTCCGGGGTATCCACCCCGCCCTCGCAACGATCGGTGACCCCTGAACATCTGACCTGCCTGAGAAAGGCTCACACGGGGCATCACAGCAGGTCATGCCCCTTGACAAGAGGCCGAGGGATTCCGACTTCCCTCCGTACGTTGCCCTAGTGCCTGTTGTTGGTTGGTTGGGTGTGGGCGTTGTGGTGTCGGGCGGGGCCGGTCGCTGCGCTGTGCCGGTTATAGCTGCACCGGGCCGGTCAGCCGGTGCGGGTGTGCGGGTGCGGGTGTGCGGGTGCGGCCCGTCCGCTGATGCGTCCCATGCTTCTGTTGGGACCCATCGGCGACTTCCGCTAGGGCGTGTCCGACGGGTCGCGTGACACAGCACCGACCATCGACGTCCCGGACGAGGCCTGATCCCCCTCGCCCTCGCCCTCGGCCCGACCCACCCGCTGTCGAGCAGAACGGTCCACTCCCCCGCACCGTTCGGCATCCGACCTGTCCCCTAGGAGATGGGCATTCGGCATCCCCTAGGGACCCCGAGGGGGTTTTCCCCCGTTGCGGCCCGGGGGGTCGCTCCATGGCCCAGCGGAGCGGCCGACGGGCATGATCCATCCATGACTTCACGGCGAACAAAGGTCCGGATTCTGGCTGGTGCGGCGGCCCTCGGCAGTGCGTCCGCCCTGCTGGCTTCGGTCTCGGCGACGGCCGGCTCCCACAGCGAGCGGGCACAAGGCGGGGCCGTCGTCTCCGTCCAACAAGCGGCCGACCTCACAGCGGAGGAAGTGGCCGGGGAACTCCGGGGAAAGATCGACTCGTCCCAGGTCCGCTACGGCGTGACCGCCTATCGGGTCACCTACCGCACCACTGACAGCGCGGGCGCCCCCACGACCGCGAGCCAGCTCGTCGTCCTGCCCAAGAACGGGGCGCACCACCTGTCCACCGTCTCCTGGCTGCACGGCACCACCGTCTACCGCAAGGACGTCGCCTCGGAGAATCCGAAGTCGAACGACCGGCTCGTCGCCCTGCTGTTCGCCTCGACCGGCCGGGCCGTTTCGGCGCCCGACTACGTGGGCCTCGGCTCGGGCGAAGGCTTCCACCCCTACGGTGACCCTCGGGCCACCGTCGCGGCCTCGGTGGACGGCCTGCGCGCAGCCCGGACCTTCGCTCACCGGAACGGCCGGGAGCTGAAGCGGAAGGTTCAGGTCAGCGGGTTCTCGCAGGGTGGCCCCGCGACCATGCTGGTAGGCCGGGCACTTCAGCAGAAGGGTTCCGACCGCTACTTCCAGCTGGGGGCACTCGCCCCGGTCAGCGGCCCCTACAACCTCTCGGCCTTCGAGGCCGCCGCGGCCGACGACAAGATCGTCAAATCCGGCCTCTACCTCGCCTACTTCGTCACCGCCTGGAACAAGATGTACGGCCTTTACACATCACCCGGCGACGTCTTCCGCTCCCCCTACGACAGCAAGGTGGAGGGCCTCTTCGACGGCCATCACACCACCGGGCAGATCGCCGGCGAACTCCCGGCGGCCTCCAAGGACCTGTTCACCGAGGACTTCCTGAACAAGATCCGCAAGCCCGACGGCGTCCTGAAGGACAAGCTGCGCCCGATGGACAACACGTGCGACTGGCGCCCGAACGTACCGGTGGAGATCTTCCACGGCCGGGGCGACAAGGACGTCGACTTCAGTCACGCGGCTTACTGTGCCGAGCAGTTGACGAGGAACGGCGCCACACACCGGCTGATCGACGTCGGCGACTACGACCACAACGGAACGGTGCGACAAGCCCTGCCCCGGATCGTCAGGTTCTTCGACGAGTCGGCGAGGACCGACTGAAGCGCGCCACCGGCAACGGCTGGTCGAGCGGCGCGGTGCACCCGACCTCGCCGTTCGTCGCCCGTCGGACACGCCCTAGGCCTCTGCGTGTTCACGTGAGAGCGCGCTCCGGTAGACAAGCCGCCTCGGTTCAGCGCACCTTCCAGCGCGCCGTGCAGGAAGACCTCTACCCGTTCCTTCAGGTCAAAGTGCCCGGACTCACCACCATCAGCTTTGAGGACAACGGAGAGCCTCAAGGGGGACTCCCCGAGCCGGGGAGCGAGTACGAAGAGGAGTGGAGCGAGTACGAGAAGGAGCAGTTCGAGTACGAGCACGAGGAGAGGGGTGAGTGGGTTGAGTACTTTCTCGTCAACGCGTTCGCGCAGACAGCGGCAGAATGCTCCGACGACATCGAGGTAACGATCGACTGGGCACGCCTTGCGCTCCCCGAGCTGGCGCAGCCCGTGCTGCCGGAGGGCAAGGGCGTCTTCGTCCGGCAGGACGAGCGGGGAGAGCGATGGAAGGAAGCCGTCGCGGTCGAGGGTGAGATCGGTCCGGACGACGACCCCGAGGAGCTGCTCGAGGCGCGCGGCCGATACCTCGCGTATGGCTACAACTCCATGTTCCTGTGAGCGGCTTGGACTGACGCGTTCGGCGGTGCACGGATGGAGGCTGTGCGGGCGGCCGCAGTGGGACGGCGTGAGCCGAACGAGACGACCAGGCGTAGGCTCTCCTCGCCGCATCCGGCGGCAACCACCTTGGTCGACGCCCTGGAGCAGCGTACTGTCGGACTCCGCGCGCAGAACTGCGTTCCGTGTGTGACTGAGTCCTTGAATTGGCCCGTGAGCGGTGGAGTTGGCCCGCCTGAGTGCCGAATGTGGCCCGCAGGGTAGCGGTTGACGCTCTCACCTGCGGCCGGTGGCCTCGTGCCAGTCCAGCGGCACCGTCCAGGGCCGGGCGGGTTTGGCGTGGGCGCCGTGGTAGTCCTCGCTGAACCGTTCGGCCTGCACCGGCCCCGGCCTGGCGGCCTGGCCGGTTTCCTGGATCACGGTGGCGGAGGCCCGTGGTAAACGGGAGCCAGGGTGCGCCCGGCCCACCACGGAGGCTCATGGCGGCGGCTTCGTCGCAGTTGTACCAGCCCGGGCCGAACCATCCCCAACAGGGCTCCGCTCCCTACGTCCCGGCCTACACCACACCGTGACCACACAGGCCCGAAGCCCTTGACTACACGGCCTTGGCCTTTACGCGAGTGGCCCCGTGGCATCCGGCCACGGAGCCTCCGCAAAAACCTGTTGGCGGACCACGGCGACCACTGCTAATTTTCCGGAGGCCGTGCGAGAGAACGAGGAGGTGGTACCCGTGAACGCAGTATCGACATGGGTGCTCCCCTCCGGGGTCACGGTCGGGCGATAGGTCGTCCGGGAGCGCCGTTCACGAGCACTCCCGAAAGGCACGACCATGCAATTCACTTCCGAACAGCGCCTCGACGACGGCGTCCTCGAGCGCGAATTCACCCTCGGCGAGATCCCCGGCACCCTGTGGACACCCGAATCCGCCGCACCGACTCCGCTTATCCTGATGGCCCACAACAACGGCCTGCCCAAGGCGCAACCCCGGCTGGTGGCCCGGGCCCGGCATACCGCGGCGCACGGCTACGCGGTGGCTACCATCGACGCCGCAGGGTGTGGTGATCGGCCCCGTTCCGCCGCCGACGAGCAGGCCCGCGCCGACCTCCGCCGAGCGATGCAGGCCGGCGAGCCGGTAGACGAGATCTTCGAGTCCTTCATCGGCCCGCTGGTCGAAAACGCGGTCCCAGAATGGCAGACCACCCTGGACGCCCTTCTTTCGCTGCCCGAGATCGGCGGCCCGGTCGGGTACTCGGGGTGGATGGCCCTCGGCATCCACCTTGCGGTGGTCGAGCCACGCATCGCGGCCGCCGGTTTCTTCGCCGGGGGTTTCGTGCCCCGCGCCCAGCGCGAGGAGGCCCGGCAGGTCACCGTTCCGCTGCTGGTCCTGCTGCAGTGGGATGACGAGGGGAATCCCCGGCAGCGGGCCCTGGACCTGTTCGACGCCTTCGGCACCAAGGAGAAGACGCTGCACGCCAATATGGGCGGGCACACCGGCACCCCGTGGTTCGAGGCGGAGGACGGGGACCGGTTCTTCGGCCGACACCTCATGTAAGGCCGGGCCGCCAGGCCGGCAGCAGACACTAGGCGGTGTCAGCCAGGATGCCGCCATCGAGGACAGGTCCCGGCCTCCTCGATGGCGGTGGCCGGCAGATTCGAGCCGCACCCGGAAACTTCTCCGTGGAAGCGCCCACCATCACACCATCGCACCTCAGCAGCGCCTTCTCGCCGACGCCGAGAGCAGCGCGGGCCAAGTCAGGCCCTGGTTCCGGCAGATGTACCAGACCGCCCCTTCTAAAGCAGCCGAGGAAGGTGCCGCCCTGGTCATCGAGGCGCACACGCCCCCTCAGCAGCCCGGCAGCAAACAGCGCGAGCTACGGCCTCCTCGGATCGATGCTGTTGCAGCACTGGCGGAGTTCAGCTACGGCCTCTCCTCCCCCGCACGGAGCAAGGTCGCTGAGACCGTGGGCCTTGCCGACTCAAAGCCCTGGCACGAAGGCCGAACCGGGCCCGGAGCCGAACGACCGTGGCCGGCACAGTGCATGCGCCCCAGGGCCTGGCCCTGGGAAGGGGCCGCGCGTACCAATACCGGGAGGCGATGGGCTGTTGCCAGACCACTGGTGACTCACTTGGCCGGTGGGCACGAGGCTCGGCAAGGCCGAGCACCTCGGCAGGCGAGCCGATTGGGCACGGTCCTGGCGGGAGGGCATTCGGGCATCGTCCTCACCTCAGACCATGGTTCCCCCGCCCGGCCCTGATGATCAACATTGGTAGCCTGCCGGGATGACTACGACCTTCGACGAAGCCGTCCGCGCCCGGCTGCAAGCCCCCAACATCTGGTACGTCGGCACCGTGTTCGCCGACGGGGCGCCGCAGGTCAGCCCGATGTGGGTGGATCTGGAGGGAGAGGGGGAGTTGACGTTCAACACCTCGGTCGGCCGCGTGAAGGAGGAGAACCTGCGTCGCGACCCCCGCGTCTATCTCTCCCACGCCGACGCGGCCGATCCGTTCGACCGAGTGCAGATCAGCGGCGAAGTGGCCCGCTTCATCGAGGGCGAGGAGGCGCACGACCGAATGGACCGGCTGGCGCGCAAGTACCTGGGCAGCGAGCGCTTCGAGTGGCTCATGCCGGGGGAACAGCGGGTCGCGGTGATCGTGCGCCCGGTCAAGGTCCGGCACATCGTCGGGGTGGAGCGTTTTCGGCCCGGCGGCCCCCGCCCCGCTGCCTGATCGTCGTCGGCACTGCATTTCCCCGGCAGGAGGAAGGGCAGTCACTGGCAGCCACTACCCTGCCCGCCAGCTCAAGCGATGGTGGTCGGGTGGCCGGAGACCGTTGCTGGTCTCCGGCCACCCGACCGCATCTTGTGCCGAAGCGCGACGGACGTCACCGTCGCTGTCGTCCGACCTGGGGCTGCCCACCGCCCGAAGCAGAGCAGCTGTCACCGACGAGGCGGCCTCATGGTCACCCAAGCCCCGTTCGGCAGCCGCCAGCCGCCCGAGGGCCGAGGGTCGAGGGTCGAAGGCCGAGGGTCAAGGGCCGAGGAGCAGAATCAGGATCGGCGAGGTCCCAGGTCGCTCAGGGGTGCATGCGCGCGCCCTTGAGGACCTTGTCCACCGCGTTGCGCGGCCCGTGAACGGCGATCCCCACTAGATCGAGCTGATCCTTGCCCACGGCCCGTACAGCCGCCCTGTTGTCCCTGTCGTTGCCCGTGTGGAACAGGTCCGAGGTGAACACGGCCCTTGGCAGTGAGCGGGACAGCGCACGGGCGTGCGCGGTGGTCAGCATCTCCTTCGTACCCTCGAAGACCAGCACGGGCTGGCGAAACATCGGCAGGTACACGGTGCCGTCGGCGTCCTCGTACGGCTCGCCGACCAGTTCGGGCGACGCCGTGCCAAGCCCACTGACCAGGAAGGCGGTCACGTTCAGCCGCTGCCACGGCTCAAGGTCCTCGCGCAGCAGGACGGCGATCTTGGTGTCGAAGCGGACAGGCGCGTTCTCGTACCCCGCACCGGTCTCGACCCCGGCCTTGGTCTCATGCTCGGTTCTCATGCTTCAAGACTCCAGAGTGCACGTGTTCTGCGTCTTGTACGTTCTTTGCGTGACGTCCCGGCAAGAAGTCTCCGCTTGGCGCCCGCCGGTGGCGGGGGTCGTGGAGGTCTTCCACGCCCACTTCACCGAGCACGCCTACCCCATGCACGTCCATGACGCGTGGACACTGCTGATCGTCGACGATGGCGCGGTCCGCTACGACCTGGACCGCCACGAGCGCGGCACGCCGAGCGACACCGTGAGCCTGCTCCCACCACAGGTCCCGCACAACGGCTCACCCGCCACCCCTCACGGCTGTCGCAAGCGCGTGCTCTACCTCGACATGACGCAGCTGGACGAGAGCTTCATCGGACCGGCGGTGGACAGTCCGGACCTCACCGATCCCGTCCTGCGCAGACGCATCGGACAACTGCACACGGCCCTCGGCAGCCGGGGCGACGAGTTCGAGGCGGAAAGCCGTCTGGCTCTCATCGGCGAGCACCTGCGCGAGCACCTGCGTCCAGGGCCGGCCGTCGTCGACGCGCGGCCCGACCACGGTGTCGCCCGGAACCTGCGTGACCTCCTTGACGAGCGGCTGCTCGGAGTCGTCACCCTGGAAGAGGCCGCGCGCCTGGTCCACGCCCATCCCACCCATCTCGTACGTGCCTTCAGCGGCGCCTTCGGCATCGCCCCCCACCAGTACGTGGTCTCCCGCCGCGTCGACCTGGCCCGCCGCCTACTGCTCGACGGACGGCCGCCGGGCGAGGTCGCGACCGCCGCCGGGTTCTACGACCAGTCCCACCTCAACCGGCACTTCAAGCGGGTCGTGGGCGTCACGCCGGGCCAATACGCCCGCAGCGGTGCTGCCGACTGAGCGGCCGCCCGCCCACCACCGCCTGCTTCGCAGCAGAGGCGGCGCCCGCCTCGCCCGGCGGCGGTGGCTAGCCAGGAGCCGATCACTCGACCGTCACGAGGCCCCACACCCAGATGGGCCGACGACACGGGACGCCAGAAGAAGACGAAGGAACGGCCGGTCCGGGCGCCTGGGTAGGGCTACGCCGCGCACAGTGGGTTGACCGCGGTCGTGTGCACCTTCGCGATGATGGGTGTAGCTGGCTGGTGCCGTTGCATGGTGCCGGCGTCATCCAGATGACGCCGGTTACCGCATGCGCGCTGCGCGGGACGGCCCGCCGATCTTGGCGGACGCTACGGCGCTATAGCCGTGGCTGTCGAGGCAGAAGCCGTCTGACTCGACCGCGGCAGGGTCACGAGGCTGCGGTGGTGGGGTGGTTGCCGAGGGCGGCTAGGAGGGTGCGGAGGTGGTCGGCCTCCGGGATCAGGGTGGCCTCGATCTCGTCGTCGGAGTGGCCGGCCAGGGTGAGTTCCTGGATGCGTCGGAACAGCAGACGGTCCGCTGCGGCGATCAGGGCCGCGGCGGCCCGGGGCGCGATGGCCGGGACGGGATCCTGGGTGACGGCGGCCAGGGCCGTGGCAAGCGACTCCTCTCGCTGCTCGTGCAGTTCGCGCAGCCGGGCGCTGAGGGTAGGGCTGTCGGCGACCATGCGGGCGAACGCGGAGCCGGTGAAGCCGACGACGGGGCTGTGTTCCAGCAGGGCGGCGCGAAACGTCCGTTCCAGGGCGGTGAGCGGCTCTTCGCCGGGCTCTCGCTCGGCGACGGCTTGGGCCAGGCCCTGGGTGAACGCCTCGTGGTGGTCGAGGGCCAGGTCTTCCTTGCGGGGGAAGTAGTTGGTGACCGTCTTCTTGGCGACGCGGGCTGCGGTGGCGATCTCGGTGATCGTGGTCTGCTCGAAGCCCTGCGCGATGAAGAGCCTGGTGGCGCAGTCGGAGATCAGCTGCCTGGTCTCCTGCTTCTTGGACTCGCGGAGCCCCATCTCAGTACCCATGGATCAATCTTACACCCGTAGCAAAAATATGCTTGACCTACCCACTCCTCTCTGGCTAAAGTTACGACCGTTGTAAAGTTCGCCCGAACGAAGGGACCGGGATGCGCAAGCTCACCTACTTCATCGGCACCACCATCGACGGCTTCATCGCCGCCCCGACGGCCGCTTCGACTTCTTCATGCCGCACCTCGCCGAGGACTTCGCCCCACACCTGATCGCCAAGTACACGAACGCCCTCCCGACACCAGCCGCGTGGCCGTCGGAGTCGCGGACGCACCCAACAGCGGTCACACCCAACACTCGCTTCGACACCGTGCTTATGGACCGCGGCACCTACTCCCCCGGACCGACTGCCGACCTCACCAGCCCGTACGCCCACCTGCGGCAGATCGCTCTTTCCCACTCGCTCACCACCAGCCGGACCCGGCCGTCGAGCTCACCGCGGAGGACCCGGTGACGCTGGTCCGCCGGCTCAAGCAAGAACGGGCTCGGTAGCCGGCTCTGCGGTGGCGCCGACCTGGCCGGCCAACTCCTGCCCGAGATCGACGAGCTGACCATCAAGCAGTACTCGATCGTGGCAGGCTCCGGCATCCCGCTCTTCCCCGCCGACTTCTCGCCGCGCTTCTTCAGGCTCACCGACAGCCCCGTGGTCGAGGCTGGGAACCTCATCCTCACCTACGCAAAGACGGCCGACCAGCAGCGCACCCGCTCCCCACCTGCCCCGCACCCGCCCCGCACCCCCATCAGATTCACCACCCGAACCTGCCAGGAGCCACCTTGCGCGTCACCACCTCCACCCTGTCCCTCACCGTCGCCGACGTGGACACCTCCCGCGACTTCTTCTGCGTCCACCTCGGCTATCAGGTCGCCATGGCCGCGGACGGCTTCGCGTCCCTGACCCGGGGCGATGACGCCGCGGCCGACATCGTGCTGCTGCGCAGCGGTACCGAGGTCCTCCCGCCAGAGCAGCGCGACCAGCAGGCCACGGGTCTGATCCTCGCGCTCACCGTCACCGGCATCGAGGCCGAGGAGCAGCGCCTGCGCGAAGCGGGCGCCCCCATCACCATGCCGTTGCGCGAAGAGCCCTGGGGCGAGCGGCTGTTCCAGCTCACCGACCCGAACGGAATCGTTGTCCAACTCGTCGAATGGGCCACCCCCGACGAGCCGGCGCATCCCGAGAAGCCCGAGAAGCCCATCGTGCACGTGATCAGCCCCGCCGCCGAGAACGTCACCGAGTCCCCGAACGCTCGTATGACCGGTCTGGCCGCTCCCAGCCGGGGCAGCACGGAGCTGAGCACCTGGACCGTCGCGATGGAGGTCGGCCAGAGCGGCCCCGAGCACGTCATCAGCCGCGAACAGGTCTGGACGGTGACCGCCGGCGCCCTCGAAGTCACCTGCGACGGCCGCAGCGAGAAGATCACGGCCGGGCAGACCTTCGTCCTCCCGCCGGACGTGCTCCGCCAGGTCCACGCCCCGCAGGCGGCCGAGGCACACGTCGCCATGCGCGCGGACGGCGTGGCCTCCGTCCCCGGCACCGAGGGCACCCGCGTCCTGCCCTGGGCCCAGTGACAGCATCGCGCAGGACGAATCCCACCCCTCGTAATCCTTCTCGTAACGGAGTCACCTTGTCCGTACGCATCACCGCCCTGACCGACCCCGCGGAGACCTCCGCCGGCCACCGCCTGGTCTGGCTGGCCTCCGACCCCGAGGGCCACCCCGTCGGGTCCGCCTTCCTGCGCCTGTTCACCAAGGACGGACAGCGTCACCTCGCCGAGCTGGATGTTCAGGTCCACCCGGCCGAACGGCGCCGGCGGGCGGGCTCCCTCCTGCTCGCCGCGGCCGTCGCCGCCGCCCGCGAGGACGGCCGGCGTGCCGTCATATCCCAGGCCGAATCCGACTCTCCCGGCGCCGGCTTCCTCCTCGCCTCCGGATTCCGCGCAGTGCTGAGCCTGACCTATGCCCGCCTCCCGCTGGCCGACGCGGACCTTGCCGCGCTCACCGCCGTCGCGGAGAACCCGCATGGCGGCTACCGGCTGGCGGCGTGGGAGGGAATGGTGCCCGACGAACTCGCCGACACCTTTGTGGCATCGCGTCGCGCCATGGACGACATGCCGATGGGCACCGTCGACTACGGCACCGTCGTCTGGGACCTCGATCGGGTACGAGCAGCGGCCTCGGCCGTCGCAGCACGCGGGGACGTGCTCCACACCGTGGCGGCCGTCGACCAGTCGGACGGCTCCATCGCCGGATTCACCGAACTCGTGGTCCCTGGCAGCGGGACGGGCGACGCCCAGCACTATGGCACGGCGGTGCTGCCCGAACACCGAGGCCGCGGCCTCGCCCGATGGATGAAGGCCGCCTCGATCGTCCAGGCTCGTGAACGCCACCCCCGCCTCGGCGGCCTGCTGACCGACACTGCCGACAACAACCCGTACATGCGGCGCGTCAACGACGAACTCGGGTACCTCCCGACGCACACGGCCTACGAGTACCAACTCGACCTGTAGACGAACTACGCAGCGGCCTTACACGCCCGGCACAAGCGTGAAGCCCCTGGTAGGACAGGCCTCACCACAAGGTCATGTCCGTAGCTACCAGGGGCTTCACGTTGATTACCTATGCTGCCACGCTTGACGTCCCGGGCCACATCGTCGAGTTCCTCGCCCGCATCCTGGCCGCCCACCACCGGCAGCTGCGCACCCCGCACCGCTCTCGATCGCTCGGCCCCTTCCGTCAGTCCGTGCCAGGCAGCTTCCGACGGGTCATGGGTTACTGGCTCGTGCATGTGTCGTTCCGGCACGTGTGGAGCGGGGTGCTCTCTCGGACGCGGAGTGGGCTCGGTTGAAGCCGCACCTGCCGACGAACGCGGGTCGGGGCGGACGTTGGAAGAGCCACCGGAGGGTGATCAACGGTATTTTCTTCCGCCAGCGGGCCGGTATCCCGTGGCGGGATCTGCAAACGCGGTTCGGTAGGTGGAAGACGGTGTACGACCGGCATCGCCGCTGGTCGGCGGACGGTAGATGGGAGAGGGTCCTGCGGGCGGTCCAAGCCGGCGCCCACCCCCGGAGGGCCGGATCGACTGGAGCATGGCCAGCGTGGACTCCACGTCCTGCCGGGCTTACCAGCACGCCGCTGGCGCCCGCACGCGTGCACCGTGCATCCCTGGGCGGCGTGGCCAGCCTGCTCAGCACCGGGACGACGAGGCCCTGGGGCGCTCCCGAGGCGGGCTGGCCTGCAAGATTCATCTGGCGAGCGACGGTGGCTTGCGTCCCCTCGCATTTGTCATTACGCCTGGTCAGTGGGATGACGCCGCGCAGCTGATCCCGGTTCTGGAGCGTGTTCGCGTGCCCCGTTCGGCAGGAGGGCACCCGCACACGCAGATTTTCCGCTCCGTGGCTACCCGCTTTGACAAGCGAGCCTACGTTTTTCACGGCACCGTCACCCTCGCCGCTGTACGGCTCCGGGCCCGCTCATGACTCACCCGGAAGTCCATAGCGCTTACCGGTGACACACTCCTGCTCTGGGGCTGATAGGGCAACTCAACTCGTCCCAGTGGCCTCAGCACTTGCAGCAGTCGCCCTATGGCGTGTCCGACGGATCGCGTGACCGAACCGCGCTGACGTCGTCCCGCCCAACGTGGGGCGAGGTGATCTGTCAGATCGGGAGTAAGAGCGACCGAGGACAGCTGTCGTCGGTGTGATGACCGTGCGGGCTCTTGCGTGTGGGTCGGGATGCTTATCGCGTGCGTACCCCGTCGATGGCGAGGGCGAGTAGTTGGTCTGCCTCGGCCTGGCCGTCGGGCTCCTGCTCGGTGGCCAGGGCGATGGCGCTGACGAGTTTGAGTAGTTGAGTGGTGGTGACCTCGGGGCGTACGGCGTGCACTTGGCGCGCGCGTGCGAGGAGTGCGTCGCCGGCGTTGACGATCATGGTGTGGCAGGTGCTTCCCAGGGTCGGATCCCCACCACGGGCACCGTGCATAAGTGATGCCCCCAGGCCCCGGTTGGCTACGGCGTGTGCGCCAACGGCGCGGAGCCAGGCGACGAGCGCGGCTTCGGGATCGGGATCGGAGATCAGGTCTTGCGCCTTGGCGCAGAGCGCCTCCACTCGCCCCTTGAAGACGGTCTCCAGGAGTGCCTGCCGGGTCGGAAAGTGTCGGTGCAGGGTGGCGGAGCCGACTCCCGCGTGGCGGGCGATCTGCTCCAGGGAGGCTTCGGCGCCGTGTTCAGCGATGACGATTCCGGCGGCGGCCACGATCCGGTCGTAGTTGCGGCGCGCATCGGCGCGCATCGGCTGCGGAGGCGGGGCGGCGGCGTCCTTGGGCACGGGAACTCCTGGCGGCTTGCTAACCGGGGTGGTCCTCCATATCGTAGCGAACGAGAAACGGGGGGCCACCCCAGTTACGGGGGGCCTCTGTCGCCATGGGTGAAACAAGGGGAGAGACCGTGGAGTCGACAGGAAAGACCGTCGTCGTGGTAGGGGCGACCGGCCTGCAGGGCAGGGCGGTGACGCGACATCTGCTCAGTAGCGGCTGGCAGGTTCGTGCACTGACCCGCGATCCGCTCGGGCCCTCGGCCGTGGCACTGGCGAGCGCCGGCGCGCAGGTCGTACGCGCGGAGATGGAAGACCTCGCCTCCCTGGAGGCTGCCGCCGACGGCGCTTACGGCATGTTCAGCGTCCAGCCCACGGTCGGCTCCCCCGGCACCGCGCCGGACTTCACCGCCGACGACGAGGTCCGCTGGGGGATGAACGTCGCCAAGGCCGCACACACCGCCGGCGTCTCACACTTCGTCTTCACCTCCGTTGCCGGCGCGGACCGCCACGGCACCGAGGCGCTGCCCCAGAACCTGGTCAGCAAGTGGCGGATCGAGCAACGCATCGCCGAACTCGGCCTGCCCGCGACGATCCTGCGGCCGGTGTCGTTCATGGAGAACTTCACCGGCGGTTACGCCCTGCAGGACGGGGCGCTGGCCACCGCCATCGCCCCCGACACTCCCCAGCAGATCATGGCCGTGGACGACGTCGGCTTCGTCACCGCACTGGCGTTCTCCCGACCCGAGGACTGGATCGGCCGGGCGATCACGCTGGCCGCGGACGAACTGACGCCGGTCCAGATCGCTGCGGCCATCGAGAAGACGCTCGGGCACCCGCTGCCCTACGCCCAGATCCCGATCGAAGCGATCCGGGCCGTCAGCGAGGACTTCGCGTTCGCCATGGAGTGGCTCAACGAACGCGGCTACCGCGCGGACATCCCCGCCACCCGGCGCATCCATCCCACGGCGATGGACTTCCCCACTTGGTTGGAGCACACCGGCGCAGCCCAGATCGCCGCGTTCCTGGCCGCCCGGCACACCACGGAGCAGCACGCGTGAGCGCCCGTAGGCCCGACCTCGGACGCGTCGGGATCTGGGCGGGTGACAACGACAACTACCCCGCAGCCGATCTGCGCGCTGCCGCCGCGGCGGTCGAAGACCTCGGCTACGGCACCCTGTGGTTCCCCGAGACCGCCGGGCGAGAGGCCATGGCACAGGCCGCGATCCTGTTGTCGACCACCCGGCGGATCACGGTGGCCGCCGGCATGGCGGACATCTACGCACGCGACGCGGTGACGACCGCCGCCGCCCAGCGCACCCTGGAGGAGGCGTTCCCCGAACGGTTCCTGCTCGGCCTGTGGGAGAGTCACCCCAGCCTCGCCGAAACCGTCCGCGGTCACCGCTTCCGGCCCCCGTCGGCCACCATGCGCTCCTACCTCGACGCACTGGACGCCGCCCCGTTCGGGCCGCCCGCCACAACGGCCTCGCCGCACCACGTACTGACAGCCCTGGACCCGGGCATGCTCTCGCTCGCTGCCGAACACACCTGGGGCGCCAACGTGTTGGGCATGCCCGTCGAGTACACCCGCAGGGCGCGGGCGGTGCTCGGCCCCGACGCACTGCTGGCCGTCACCCAACTCTGCGTGCTCAGCTCCGACCGCTCCCGGACAGCCGAGCTGGCCCGAGCCACGGCAGCGGCCGCCTTGCCCAACCGCCAAACGCTGCTGCGCGACTTGGGACACCAGGACGTGGACGTGCTCGGCGAGCGGCTCGTGGACGCGATCGTGGCCCACGGCCACGCCGAGGCCATCGCCCACCGCGTACACGAACACCTCGACGCCGGAGCCGACCACGTCAGCCTCCACCTCCTCACCGCCACGCCTCACACCCCACCCGTGCGGCAGTGGGAGCAACTGGCCGCGCACCTCCCGACCTGACCAGGCGTCTGCAGGTGGGAGCCGCCGCAAGAACACGGCTCCCACGCAGGCAGGCCAATGCCGACGGCGTTTCGGCCCGCTCCACGCCGTAGCCGGCACGTTCATTCGAGGGGCAAGGCGCAGCCCCGATGCCGGCCGCGCCTGCCGCGCGCTGATTCGGCGAGCCAGAGACCTCTGCCGGTGGCCGATCCACCCAACCACACGCCGGCTGAGATGGCCCTATCCTCGGTCGCTCTAAGGCCCGGGGTTGAGCCGCACGTGCCCGGCTATGGCTTCGGTGAAGGCCTGCCGGGCTCGGCTGGGGCCCTACTTGCCGAAAAACGTCGGCCGGGGCGGACGCTGGAAGAACATCGTCAGGTGATCAACGGAGCCTGTTACGGCTGAGGACCGGCATCCCGTGGCGCGATCTCCCGACGCGATTCGGGAAGTGGAAGACGGTACATGACAGCCATCGCCGCTGGTCGGCAGACGGTACATGGGACAGGGTCCTGCGAGCCGTCCAGGCCGATGCTGACGCGCAAGGCCGCATCGATTGGTCGATGGTGAGCGTGGACTCCACCGTGTGCCGTGCTCACCAGCACGCTGCGGGCGCACTACAGCAGGCGCCTCGAAGAGGCGGCAAGCGCACGCGGCCCCCACCCAGCACCGTCCAGATGAAGCCCTCAGCCGTTCACGCGGCGGGCCGACGACGAAGATCCACCTGACGCCTGGCTGGTGAGGGTGGGTTGCGGCCGTTGGCCCGGCTCGTGCCCCCCGGTCAATGGGGCGACGCCCCGCAGATGATCGCGGTCCTGGAACGCATTCGCGTGCCCCATCCGGCCGGCGGCCATCCCCGCACTCGGCCGGACCATCTCAGTGGCGACAAAGCTCACTCATCGCGCCGCAACTGCCGTTACCTGCGGCGTCGGCAGATCCCGCATACCATTCCCGAACGCCGCGACCAGCACTGGGAGCCGGTCACCGACGGGCAGACCACTCGCGGTGATCTTGCAGCCGGGTAACACGGCCTAGCTCCTACCCGGTGCTCACCCGTACGGGCGATTACAACGAGTAGCCCGGTGGCAGCAAACTCGGGATAGGACGGTGCTCACATCGTCTGGGTTTTGCATGCCTTGCATGTTCCGCAGGCAAAAGGAGGACCGTGACTTTCCCCTTGTCCACGCGTGGTTGGGCCGCCGCCGGTGCGGCGGCCCTTCTCCTGGCCGCAGCCAACTCGGCACCGACTGTTGCAGCCGGTGCTGCCAGCTCGCGACCGGCGGCAACCATCAACTGCGCCGGCTCGATCAACGTGAACGTCCATCCCCTCAACGGCGCCGTCGACGGCAAAAGCGGCAGCAACTTCCGCTGCGCGACACCGGACGAGTCCTTCGCGGCCGAACTGACAATCTCCGGCTCGGTGACGAGCAGCGGTGACCTCTTCTACATGACAAGGACCAGCGACAGCCTCAGGCGGACGGACACGGGGCAGGTCTTCCGGTTCACGATCGATCGCCGCTTCGACCGGGACACCACCGCGGCATCCGGCAACGCCACCGAACGCGGCTCCAGCAGCCAGGCACGCGACTCCGGGACCGGCACCTTCGGTACGGGGACGGGACTGGTGACATTCCTCATCACCAACAACTACATCCTCGATGTCAACGCGTAACCACCGCACCGTGGCCTGTACCCCTGGTGCCGATCCTGTGGTGCAGGCCGAGGTCAATGCCCATCGGATACGCCCCTAAGGACTGTCCGGCGGATCACCAACCCAACGGAGCCACAGCCGGATCGCGGTGAGGGTGACCGTGCCGTGAAAGACGTACGCCCTCTTGTCGTGCCGGATCGCCACGGCACGGAAGCCCTTGAGTGCGTTGATGGTCCTCTCGACCTCGTTCCTGCGGGCATACCGTGCCCGGTCAAAGCTGGTGGGCCGACCGCCCTGGCTGCCACGCCATCGGCGGTTGGCCCGCTGGTCCCTGCGCTCGGGAAGGGTGTGCCGGATCTGCCGACGCCGCAGGCACCGGCAGATCCGGCGAGAGCTGTACGCCGCCGCACAGGTGATCCGGACGCATCCGTGGGTGACCGCCGACTGGACGCGGAGCACGGATACGGTCCAGAACCGGTACCAACTTCCACTTGCCGAAGCGCGTCGGCAGATCCTGCCAAGGGATGCCGGTCCGCTGCCGGAAGAGGATGCCGTTGATGACGGTGCGTTGGCCCTTCCACCGCCCGCCCCGACCTACGTGCTTCGGAAGATGCGGCTCCAGCCCACGCCACGTCAGACAGCTCCCCGCCCCATACCAAGCAGGAACGATCCGTTGATGGGCCGTCACCCGCCCCGTCGGACACCCCCTACCCCTCATAGGCAACATGTACTTGGAGCGCAGCAAGTGGCGGCGGGCCCGACAGACCGAGCAGCAGCGACATCCAGTTCCTGTCCGCATCGGACGGCTCCCCGCTGTGGGTTTCCGACATCGGACCGAGATCTGTCCCGGATATCACCGCAGCCCACCTCCACGCACTACCCCGGCCTGTACAAGGCCGCTGCCGAAGGCCTGCCCTCCTCGCGGACAAGGGCTATATCGGCGCAGGCATCGGAATCCACATCCCCGTCCGACGTCCTCGCGGCCGGCCCGAGCAGGCCCTCCACGTCGACACCCGCATGCGAAACGCCCTGATCAGGCATGTTCGCGTGCTCGGCGAGCCCACCGCGGCAGAGTTCAAGGAGCGCTGGCGCGCTCTCAGGCACCTCACCCTCAGCCGCTCCCGGATCGGCGCCAGCGCCGGGGCCGCCCTCATTCTCACTCGCCAAGGGAAGTGATCTACATTCAGAAAACTTCACTGGCTGGCCCGTTCTTTCTAGGGCCCGGCGGACGAGCCGACTAGCGCGCGACGCGGTAGCGGAGGTAGACGACGCTCGAGCTGAATGTGCGGTTCTCGACGAGTTCGAGGTCCACCCGGCGCTCGCGCTGGGGAAAGAACGGAATGCCACCGCCGACCAGCACCGGGTAGACCCTGGCCCGGTACTCGTCGATCAGACCCAACGCGGCCGCCTCGGCGGCTAGAGTCGCGCCGCCGATCGCAATGTCGCCCTCCCCCGGCTCGGCTCGCCACCGCTCGATCTCCTTTTCCAGGCCACCGGAAGCCAGGCGGGCATTGCCCTGCACCGCCGACAGCGTGGTGGAGAACACCACCTTTGGGAGCGGCTTCCAGATCGCGGCCCACTCGAGCATTGAGTCGTCGAGCGATGGATCCTGGTCGGCGGTCTCCCAATACAGCATCGTCTCGTACAGCCGTCGTCCCAACAGGTGGACGCCGACCCCTCGAATCTCGTCGGTGACGAAGCGAAAGACCTCCTCGTCGGGAGCCGTCCAGTCGAAGTCGCCGTCCGGCCCGACGATATAGCCGTCAAGTGAGACGCCCATCGAATAGGTCACGCTGCGCATCGGAAGTCCTCCTCGGTAAGTGGGTCGACAGTACGACCGCCGGACGCCGCAGCCTCAACGCGGCTCGCGGGATACCTTGGGCCGAGTCACCTCACGAGATGATCATTTCGTTGAGGAAACGTCACCGCCTTGGCCGCCGCCTTGCACTCCTGGATCGTCTGCGGGCAGCCGCGCGACTGGCCCACCCGCGGGTCCTCAGAGTCCGCGAACTCCTCACCGTCACAGGCATGGACGGGCTTGCCGCTCATGCCGTGGAGGGCCATGCGCAATGACACAGCGTCCGCGCGATCCACGATCACCTCGACGACGTCGGCGTTGGTCAGCGCCTCCGCGAAATCTCCTCTCTTCTTGGAGGCTCCTTCCATGCGCTGGGGGGACGTGAACGTGACAGCCCCTGGCCGGGCAAGCGCGTCCAGCCCTCGTTTGGAGCATCTGCGGTTTCGTGTGGCGCTATCCACTGGTGCACTGAGAGTCGCGATCGTTTCCACCCGGATGAGGGATGTGCCGCGCTGCCGGGCGTTGAACGATTCGGGCACTCCCTGAAGAAAGGAACCAGGCTGTGGCAAGCATCGAAGACCGCGTCAAGAATCTGCTGACACAAAAGTTGATGGTGGAGCCGACTGAGGTAACCCCCGATGCACAGTTGAGGGAAGACCTGGGTGAAGAGGACGGCGACAACGGCCCCCTGGCAAACTTCCTCTCCGAGGAATTCGGCATCACCTGCCGGGAGGACGACGTACGGAACATGGATCGAGTTCAGGACGTAATCGACTTCGTCAAGCAAAGAATGACGCAAACGGCCTGACCGCGATATCCCTCCATAGCGACCGAGGGAATCGTCAGCCCTTCAGCAGCTCACCAGAGCTGTTGAAGGGCGGTAGCGCCCTCAGCTGTTGGGCGACCCCTACGCCGCACGCCGCTGGGTGCCGGTCTTCGCTTCCCCACCCGAGGCACCACAGCCGGCCGATCGCCCCGCGCTTGCCCTCCTGCTCCCCCGTTGAGCACCGCCCGCACATGGGGGAAGGTCGAGAACGGTCGAGAACGCGGGCAGGGCCGGAGGTTCTTCTCGATCCCGTGATCAGGAATAGGGGGCTAGCAGGGCAACAGCTCTCAGTTGCCGCGGCGCACCCGGGCCGCTTTGCGGGCCTCGGCGAGCTTTCGGGCCTCGCTGGCCTTGCGGGACTTGCCGCCGGTGCCGCGGGAGGCGTCCTTGCTGGTGCCCAGGCCGCGGAAGGGGGCGTTGGTGTTCTTGGCCCGGGGCGCGGCGGGCCCGCCGTCCAGCGGGGTGCCGGAGGGGGCCTTGGCGCCGGTGATCCGGCTCAGCTCCGCCTCGCCCGAGCGCACCTTGGTGATCGTCGACTCGATGCCGGCCCCGGCCATCAGCTGGCTCATCTCGCGGCGCTGGCCCGGCAGCACCAGCGTGACGACGCTGCCGGACTCACCGGCCCGGGCGGTGCGGCCCGCGCGGTGCAGATAGTCCTTGGGGTCGGTGGGCGGGTCGACGTTGACCACGAGATCGAGGTCGTCGACGTGCAGGCCGCGGGCCGCGACATTGGTGGCCACCAGGACGGTGATCTGGCCGTTCTTGAACTGTGCGAGGGTCCGGGTGCGCTGCGGTTGGGACTTGCCGCTGTGCAGGGCCGCGGCGTGCACTCCGCTGGCCCGCAGATGTCGGGTGAGCTGGTCGACCGCGTGCTTGGTGTCGAGGAACAGCAGTACGCGGCCGTCGCGGGCGGCGATCTCCGTGGTGACGGCGTACCGGTCGGGGCCGTGGACGACCAGCACATGGTGGTCCATCGTCGTGACCGCGCCCGCGGACGGGTCGACGGAGTGGACGGTGGGGTCGTGGAGGTAGCGGCGGACGAGGTGGTCCACGTCGCGGTCCAGGGTGGCCGAGAACAGCATCCGCTGGCCGTCGTGGTGCACCTGGTCGAGCACCTCGGTGACCTGCGGCAGGAAGCCCATGTCGCACATCTGGTCGGCCTCGTCGAGGACGGTGATCCGTACCCGTTCCAGGCGGCAGGCCCTGCGCTCGATGAGGTCGTGCAGGCGGCCAGGGGTGGCGACGACGACTTCGGCCCCGTCGCGCAGCGCAGCGGTCTGCCGGCCGATCGACATGCCGCCGACGACCGTGGCCATCCGTAGCCGGAGCGCGTCGGCGTACGGCGCGAGCGCCTCGGTTACCTGTTGGGCCAGTTCCCGGGTAGGTACCAGGATCAGGGCGAGGGGCTGCTTCGGCTCGGCGCGGCGCCCGGCAGTCCGTGCGAGCAGCGGCAGGCCGAAGGCGAGCGTCTTGCCCGATCCGGTGCGCCCGCGTCCCAGGACGTCGCGTCCCGCGAGGGCGTTGGGCAGCGTGGCTGCCTGGATCGGGAAGGGCTCGCGCACGCCGAGCTCGGTGAGCGTTCGCAGTACCTCGGCCGGCAGTTCCAGGTCGGTGAAGGAGGCGACCGGGGGCACCGGCGGGGTGAGGGTCACTGGCCGGGCGAGGTCGCCGTGCGAGGTGTCGGGGCGGTTCGGGTGGTTCATGACGAGCCTTCCGCATAGGGAACGTACCGAGGAAGGCCCGGCAGGGATGAGCAGCCGACGAACAGTGGGAACCGGACGGACGGAGCCGCCAGCCGTCACGGCCGTCACAGCCGTCCAAACGGTTGAGGTTAACACAAAGTGATAGTTCGATCCGGCGTTGTGGTGCCGAGCGCTCCGCCGTCGCCGGTGACGCGATACAGGCTGAGCGCCCTTTCCGCCGTGTCCAGCCGAGGTTCCCTATTCGAGAAACAGCGCGAGATCGCATCGAAGAGGGGACACGTGGCCCGGGAAAAGGGAACGGCCCACCACTTCATGCCTGAAGACTCACGCGAAGCGGGCCGCAAGGGTGGTAAAGCGAGGCAGGAGAAGACTCCCACGGCCGAATCGCGGAACACCTCTCAATCAAACCCATCAAGCCCCGGCCAGTATTAGCCAGGGCTTGAATTGTGGGTGGGGACGCCCACTCATCGGTCACGCAGGGCAATTATGGTACGACCTTTTGCCCATCACCTGGACCTTTTTGTCCTGTGTCATCTTCAGCGAAATGCCAAAGACGATCTTGGTAGGCAGCAGCCACCTTGACGGGGGACCGGCTCGGATTCCCCCCGAAGCCCCGGCCGCTCTCGCCCAAGCAGCAGCGCCGCAACCGCGAGCTCCTGAACCTTGCGCGGTGCGGCGAGGACAGTCGGCAGCAAGATGGATCGGATCTTCGTCGTCAGTCCGCCGCGCGACCGGCCGATGGCGTGGTCATCCGGCTCGGCCGCCGGAGCCCTTTTGGATGGGCTCCGGCGGCGTGCGGTGCCGACACACCCGGACCAACGTCCCGCTGATCCAAACAAACTGCCTAGTCGCCCAGGCCGCGCGCCGTGGCCAGCAGGGTGTCGTCCAGTTCCGTGGCGCGGACGCCGAGTTCCTTTTCTGACTCGCTGGAGTCGAGTAGGTGCGGGTTCTCCGTGGCGTAGAGCATTTCGATGAGTTCGCCGAAGAGGGGGGTGTCTGCGGCGAGCGCGGTGAGGGCGGCGCGGTCCAGGCGTTCCAGGCGGGGCGGGGGCGCATCGGTCAGTGTGGCGAAGCGTGCGGTCAGTTGTCGTACGGAGATGTTGGTGGCCGGCGCGTGCCAGGCTCGGCCCCAGGAGCGGTCGCTGCGGGCGGCGGCCACCAGCGTCGCGGCCACATCGCCGACGTCCGACCAGCACTGCGTCACATCGAGCCGGCCGGGGTAGGTGGCGGTCTCGCCCGCGAGTACCTGGCGCGCGATGCCCAACGTGAAGGTGCTCACCGCGCCTGCGCCGAGAAACGCAGCGGCGCGCACCTCGGTGACGCGGGCCCGTCCGGCCTCGTGGGAGGCCAGCGCATCGTGCCACATCTGGGCGCGCACCCGGCCCTTGGCCGAGACGGGGGCCATCGGGAGATCTTCGGTGATGGGGCCTTCGACGTGCCCGTATCCGTAGAGGTTGCCGAGCATGACATAGCGCGCGCCGGTGCGTTCCACGGCCGTCAGCAGGGCGGCGGCGAACGGCGGCGCGTCCGTGGTCCAGCGGTCGTAGGGCGGCATCGCGCAGTTGATCAGGACCTCGGCGCCGGAGGCGAGCTCGGTGAGACGGTCCGCGTCGCCGGCGTCGGCCGCGATGCGTTCGACCAGTGGGTGCTCGATGCCGCTGCCGCTGCGGGTGATCTGACGAACCGGTATGCCCTGGTCGGCGAGGAGGGCGGCGGTGGTGCGGCCGGTGACGCCGGAGCCCAGGACGACGTAGCGGGAGACGGCTGGGGACATGAGGAACTCCGTACGGTGCGGGAGGAAAAGGAAGGTGAAGAGGATGAAGGAAGAGGATGAAGAAGGTGCGAGGGAATGGGCGGCCACCAGGGAGGAGTTGACCCCACCGGTGGCCGTGGCTCTCAGCCTCCGTCAGGCGCGCGGGCCCGGCCACCATCGAAAGCGACGACGAACCGGAGGATCTGGCCATGCACCGCGTTGCCGTCCTGGCCGTGCCACCAGTCACCACCTTCGACCTCTCCATTCCCGAACTTGCCTTCGGTGCGGCCCAGGTGGACGGTGCGCCGGCCTACGAGGTGCGCATCGGCACGCCGGAGCCGGGTCTGGTGGAGGCGTACGGCAGCCTGCGGGTCTCCGTCCCGCACGGGCTCGACGTGGTGGACGACGCCGACACGGTGATCGTCACGGGCACCGGCGCCCGGCGGGACGCCGATCCCCGGGTACTCGCCGCACTTCGCCGTGCCGCCGCGGCGGGCAGCCGTATCGCCTCGATCTGCACCGGGGCGTTCGTCCTGGCCCAGGCCGGGCTGCTGGACGGCCGCCGCGCCACGACGTACTGGCCGTTCTCGGATGAACTGGCGGAGCGGTTTCCGCGGGTATCGGTCGTGGGGGATGTGCTGTTCGTCGACGAAGGCCGGGTGCTGACCTCCGCGGGGCTCGCCGCGGGAATGGATCTGTGTCTGCATCTGGTGCGCGCCGACTACGGCGCGGCGGTGGCGAACGCGGTCGCCCGACTCGCCCTGGTCGCCCCCTCCCGGGACGGTGGACAGGCCCAGGTGCTGGCGGCTCCGGTGGCCGACGACGCGTTCTCGCTGGCCCGGACCCGGGCCTGGGCACTGGAGCGGCTCGAACGGCCGCTTTCGCTGGCCGAGCTGGCCGCACACGCGCACACCAGCGTGCGCACACTCACCCGCCGCTTCCAGGCAGAAACCGGGCGTACTCCGCTCCAGTGGCTCCTGGAACAGCGCGTGGACCGCGCCCGGGAGCTGCTGGAGCTCACCGATCTGCCGGTAGACCAGGTGGCCGAGCGCTGCGGCCTCGGTAGCGCGGACTCCCTGCGTCAGCACCTGCTGCGCCGGGTGCGGCTCACCCCGACCGCCTACCGCCGGGATGCCCGCCGTCGCAAAGAAGCGCGCGTCAGAGCGGAGGCGGTCGCGGCTGCGGACGGCGCTCCGTAGTTCCGTACCCGGAACCCGAGGAGCTCGTACGCCGGTGCGTCACCCCTCCGTCGGCTGCCTGTCGTTCCCGTCGGCCTGTCGTTCCCGTCGGTCTGCCTTTCCCGTCGGCCTGTCGTTTCCGTCGGTCTGTCGTTTCCGTCGGTCTGTCGTTTCCGTCGGTCTGTTGCGTCCCGGTGGTCGTGTTCTCCGGCCTGGTCGGGTTGTGTTCCTTACCCGGGCTTGAGGAACTCCCGGGCTCCGCGCAACCGTGTGCGTACGCGCCTCTGTGTGGCGCTGCTGTCGAGGCGGACGTCGAGGGGCCCGGGCATACGGGCGTCGGCTCTGCTGCCGGCAGACAGCCGGCCGGGGTCCAGCCCGTCGCGTCGGGCGATGAGAGTGCCGAGTTCGTGACGGCTGAGGGCATCCGCTCCGGCGAGGTGGTACATCCCGGCCTGGTCGGATGTCGCGAGTTCCCGCAGCGCGGAGGCCAGGTCCTGGACGTGCACCGGGCAGCGGAAGTCGTCGGTGAACAGGACGCCGTCGTGGGTTTCGGCAGCCAGGGCGTGGACCATACGCTCGTGCAGGGATCCGCCGTGGCCGATGATCAATGAGGTACGTGCCACCGCAGCGGCCGGCGCCAGGAGCCGCACAGTGGTCTCTGCCGCAGCCTTCGCCGCGCCATACGGGGTGACCGGGTCGGGCAGGCAGTTCTCGTCGTAGTAGATCCGGGAACCGGAGAACACGGCGTCGCTGGAGACGTGAACGAGGCGGCAACCACGTTTCGTCGCGGCCATAGCCACGCGGATCGAGCCGTCGGCGGTGACCGCCCAGTCGTCCTTTCCACTGGCTGCGTTGATGACGGCGTCGGGGGCAACCGCGGCCAGTACCTGGTCGACATGCCCAGGGGTGCGAAGGTCGATCTGATACCACGAGGCTCCGGGAACGTTACCGGGCATGGAACAGTACGTCGCGGCCGTCTCCCAGCCCGCACCCACCGCCTGGCTCACAAGTTCCGTCCCCAGGAACCCGCTGCCGCCGATGATCAGGATCTTCATTACGCCCTACGGTAGGGCAGTCCGGCTACGCTCACGCACCGGTTGGCCAGGTTCGGCGCAGCAAGGACGGCGAAGGGCGAAGGCCGTAGCGACCTGCTGGGCTCGACATCGCCGGGGTCTTCCTCCGGCGTCCCCGTGATCCAAACGAAGCGCCCTGGCCCCGCCCGATACACGGGCCAACATCCGCCTCCCCACATAGCACGCGGCCTCAACCGAGCGTCGCGGTTGGCGTGCTGCTGGGCTGCGGATCCGACGGGAGAAAGTGCGGGTGGCCTCTGCCAACGCTGTGAGCAGGGCCATACGTCGGCGGACGCTGGTCTGCGAGCATGCGCTGATGGGATCGGGAGGCGAGCACGCTCGGCTATGGACCGCAGCCGGCAGTGCGCGGGTGGACCTGCTGGCTGCGCGTTTCGAGCGGTTCGCCTTCGACCGGCACAGCCACGAGGAGCTGGCCGTCGGCGTCATCGAGCAGGGCGCGGAGGGGCTGCACATCGCCGGCGGCAAGGTCGTGGTTCCGGCCGGGCAGTTGGTGGTCCTCAATCCCGGGCAGGTGCACACCGGTTTCGCCGCCGACGAGTCCGGCTGGCGGTACCGGATGTTCTATTTCGACACGGCGCTCGTCGACGAGTTGGCCCACGAGCGCTTGGGCGCCGCGGATGTCTGGTTTCCGGAGACGGCCGTGCGGGACGCCACGCTGTTCGCCCGGCTGCGCCGCGTCCACCGGGAGCAGGAGCACGCGGGCGATCCCTTGACCGCGGAGTCCCTGCTGCTCGGCGGCCTGGGCGCGTTGCTGCGCCGGCACGCCCGTACCGGCCGGGTGACCGCCATCGGCACGCCGCAAGATGTGCGCCGCGGTCCGGATCTGGCCCGGCAGCTGCTGCATGACCGCTGGACCGAGCCGGTCACCGTCGCAGAGCTCAGCGCGGCGGCGAACATGCCGCGGGCCTCGCTCATCGCCGCCTTCCGCCAGGCGTACGGGCTGCCGCCGCACGCCTACCTGCTGCGGCTGCGCGCCAACCGGGCTCGCCGCCTGCTACTGGCCGGGCAGCGGCCGGCCGAAGTGGCGGCCGCTACGGGCTTCGCCGATCAGTCGCACCTGACCCGCATCTGCAAGCGCTACTTCGGGGTCACTCCGGGGGCCATCCGCGCCTGAGCGTCAGAGTGCGGCGGCGTGCGGCGGCGTGCGGCGGCGTTGCCGCGACTTCCGTGACCGTGATCGTCGCCCCGCGACGCCCCTGGCCGTCACCGTCGTCCCGCGACGCCCCTGGCCGTGACCGTCATCCCGCGATTTCCGTGACCGTGATCGTGATCGTCGTCCGCGACTTTTGTTCAAGACCACCGCCGGTCGTGCCGCGAGGCTGTGCCCCAGCCGTGCAACGAGACACGAAAGGCGGCTGGAACAATGGTGTGGGCCATAGCGGTGTCCCCTCTCGTCATGGTGCTGGGGATGATCACGGGGTTGCGTCGGCCGGCGCACTGGGCAGCGCTTTCGGGCGTCGCCCTGGCGGCGGTCCTGATCTGGTGGCTGCCGGACTTCGCGCTGCCAGGAGGCGCGTTGACGGCAGCGGCGGGCGGAGCCGGTCTGCTGGTGCTCAACGCCGCCGCGGTGATGCTGCCCGGCGTCTACCTCAGCCAGTGCTCACTCGCCGGGAGGTACACCGGTCGCTGCAGGAGTGGGTGCGCGGGCTACCACTGCCCGGCCCCGCGAAGGTCGCCCTGGTGGTGGCGGGCATCGCGCCCACGGTGGAGGCGCTCACCGGCTTCGGGGTCTCGCTTCTGGTCACCGTGCCGGTGCTGCTCGCTCTCACGCCGCCGGCGACCGCACTGCGGCAGGCGATGCTCGGGATGAACATCATGCCGTGGGGCACCCTCGGCCTCGCCACGGTCATCGGCGCCGCGCTCATCGGCACGGACCCGGCCGCACTGGGCACCGCCACCGCGGTCACCAGCAGCCTGGTCTTCCCCCTGGTCACCGTCTGGGCGGCGCTGCTGGCCCGCCCGCAACACCGGCTCCGTACCGCCGTCGTGGCCGCGGGCGCGGGCGGGACGCTCTCGCTCGGGCTGCTGCTGCTCAACCGGGCGGGCGTGGTCCAGCCGGCCGGTGTTCTGGCCGGGCTGCTCACGACGGCGTTGGGGCTGGTGCTGTGCGCCGTCCGCCGGGCCCGTCGGGCCCCTTCCGGCGCGGGGACCGAGCCCGCCGCCGGTCGGCTGTTCCCACCGCGCGCGGTCCTGCATGCGTACGGCCTCGTCCTCGGCGGCATCGTCGTCACCCGTACGGCCACAGCCCTCGGCGTTCCGCCCTTGGAACTGCACGCGGGCCACGCAAGCTTCGCGCTGCTGTCCTCGCCGGGCCTGCCCCTGCTGGCCGCCGCCCTGCTGCTGGACCGGGGCCGACTGCGCGGCACGGACGCCCGGGCCGCGCTGATCCGCGCCGGCCGACCGCTGCTGGCCCTGACCGGGTTCGTCGCCCTCGGCCGGCTGATGGCGGACAGCGGCATGATCGGGGAGATAGGCGTGGCGGTCGCCGCGGCGCCGCCGCTGGTCATCGCGCTTGCCTCCCCCGCGCTCGGCATGCTCGGCGGCTTCATCACCGGCTCCAACGTCGGCGGCAACGCGCTGATGATGCCGCTTCAGGAGCGCCTGGCCCCGCACGGCGACGGGCTCGACGTATGGTTCGCGGCCCTGCAGAACAGCGCGGCGGGCCATGCCGTCTTCACCTCGCTCCCCATGATCATGCTGATCCTGGCGGTGGCCGGCGACTCCGCGAAGAGCGCGGGTGTCGTGGAGTACGGCCTGCTGCGCTTCGGCCTGCGAGTGGCAGCTGCGCTGTACGCCGCCCTGGCGGCGACGGCCGTCGCCCTGGTCTCGTTCGCGTGATCCTTGGCCGGCGTCATGGGTTCGCGGTTCGGCGGGTGGGTGCGCCGGGCCGGGGTCATTGATGGTGCGCCGACCGCCTCAGTCGGTCAGTCGGTCGGTCAGTCAGTCGGTTTCTCAGCGGCGAGCCACGACAAACACACAACGCGATGAAGGAGACACCGTGGGGTGCGAACTGGGCACCGTGGAAGTTCTATGGCGCTACCCGGTCAAGTCGATGCTCGGCGAACCGGTGCCCTCCACAGCGGTGACCGAACACGGACTGGTGGGAGACCGCTGTCTCGCGGTCGTCGACCGGGTCTCGGGGAAGGTCGCCAGCGCGAAGAATCCGCGGCTGTGGAGGGACCTGCTCAAGTGCACCGCGACTCTTGAGCAGAGCCGTCCGCGTATCGAACTGCCGAACGGCAAGCTGGTCTGGAGCGACGACACCGCCATCGACGACGTCCTGTCGGCCGCCCTCGGCCGGAACGTCACACTGACCAACACCCTGCCGTCACAGGGCATGCTCGACCGCTCCGTACCGGAGCAGGTGCTCCGAGAAGGCGTCGACGCCGAGGTCCGGGCGGACGTCCTGCAGGTCGGCTCGCTGGCGCCCGCCGGCACGTTCTTCGACTTCGCCCCCATCCACCTGATGAGCACCTCCACCCTGCGCCAAGTGGCCGCGCTCAGCCCCCGTGGGGCCGTGGAAGCGGAGCGCTACCGCCCCAACATCGTCATCAAGACGGACGGTGTGGGCTTCACCGACGATGCCTGGGTGGGCAGGGAACTGAGCATCGGCGACCGGCTGACCCTCCGCGTAGTGGCCTCCACACCCCGCTGCGCCGTCCCGACGCTCGCGCACGGCGCACTGCCTCAGGACAGAGCCGCCCTGCGCACCCTCGCCGAACACCACCGCATCGTCGCGATGCCCGGACGCCGCCCCGAGCCGTGCGCCGGCGTCTACGCCCAGGTGATCCGGCCGGGGCACATCGCACCGGGCGACGCAGTACGCCTCTCGTACGACGTCGTCGCGGGCGCACGGTGACCTCGGCCCATGCGCCGCAGCACTGCCCCAGCTGCGCTCCCAGGCAAGGGTGCGGGCCCTGCTGGTCCATGTCCTACGGATCCTGAATCTGGGCTTCGGCAGGACGCAGACGGTGCTCCAGCTCGCGGGCCCTGGCACTCGCCGGGACTGTACCCGCTGACGGACGTGCTCCTGAGCTGTCTGGTTGCCGCGCACGCGCGGGCGGCTCCGCTCATCGCAAGCGGTTGTCGCGATGAGTGGCGGTGGGGCCGAGCATCACCGAGCTGCACGGCGGGGAAGTCCTCGACGGTCCTCACGAGGTGCCCACCGGGCCAGGGGCGAGGAGTCAGACCACGTGCACGTCAGGTGCCGGAGGGCCGGCTCGGGTCGGCAGCGCCCCGGCGCAGTTCCTCGTTGAGTCGCTGGGCCTCTTCGAGCTGGTCCTCAAGGATGACGATGCGGCAGGCGGCCTCGATCGGGGTGCCCTGGTCGACGAGGTCGCGGGCGCGTGCCGCGATGCGCAGCTGGTAGCGGGAGTAGCGGCGATGGCCGCCTGCGGAGCGCAGGGGAACGATGAGGCGGGCTTCGCCGACGGCCCGGAGAAAAGCAGGAGTGGTGCCGATCATTTCCGCGGCGCGACCCATGGTGTAGGCGGGGTAGTCGTCGTCATCGAATTTGTCGGTGGCGCGCGAGGGGGTTTGTCGGGTCATTGAACCTCTTCATGGGACGCGTCGAGGGCCCTGGTGCCGTACGGCATCAGGGCCCCGAGGGATGTCAACACCATCTGCCGGCGCCGGGCACCGGCCTTCTGTTTCCGCCGTGTCGCCTCTGAGGGGGCGAGCACCCGGGGTTCGCAGCCGCGAGGCCGGAGCCCTCCCGATACGGGCACCCGCGGCGCCCGGGCGGGCAGGATCCTTGCTCGGGTGATCCTGATGGCGTGTCGTCCTCTCTCTTCTCTTGTCTGCTCTCTGTAGCAGCCGATCGGCGCGACAGTTCATGTCAGTTCATGTTTGCCGCACCTCATCGACTTCGTCGACTACAGGAGAAATCCTAACCGTGTGAATGGGCAATGTATACCGCGGCCATCACAGATTCCCCTCGGCCGCACGAGCACAATCGCCCGATTCAGCTTCAGGGGTGTGCGGCCGATCCCGGTCCCGGTCCCGGTGGCGCGCCGCGATCCGTCACGGCGGCTACGCGGTGCAGCCAGCGTGGTAGGCGCCCGGCCCGTGACGGCGGACCCGGGAGATTCACGAGGGGGTCGGGATTCTCCGCGAGCAGGAGGCGAAGGCGATGTCGAATATCTGATGCCGCAACTACAGATATGAGCACCGGTACGGTAAGGGTTTTTATGCCCTCGAAAATCTTCGGGCTCGTGCACCGTGCATGGCCGGCAGCGCCGTGCTACCGTTTTGATCAGTTGCAGTTGTGGTTCCCGAAGGCTTCGATTGCGCTCACCGCCGTACAGACGGGAGCGCTTTTCTGTTTCCCGGATTCCCCGGATTTCCGGAGTATTTCCGACGGGGTGATCATCGCGGCGACACGGCGTCCGCACGGTGTGGGCTCCGGATACTGCCCCGAAGGAGATATGACATGGCTACTGGCACTGTGAAGTGGTTCAACGCGGAAAAGGGCTTCGGCTTCATCGAGCAGGAGGGCGGCGGCGCTGACGTCTTCGCTCACTACTCGAACATCGCCGCCCAGGGCTTCCGCGAGCTGCAGGAAGGCCAGAAGGTGAACTTCGACGTCACGCAGGGCCAGAAGGGCCCGCAGGCCGAGAACATCGTTCCCGCCTGACGCTGACGCGCACGCCGTAGCTGGGGCCCGCACCTTGGGTGCGGGCCCCAGCTCGTTGCTTTACGTTCTTCCGTCGCGCGCCACAGCGACCGCACAGACAGCGTGGGTCAGCTCGTGCGATCGCCGATCCATATGGCGCGGCGGGGCGGGGCAGGGCGGGGCAGAAAACCGCCAGACGCCCGTGTCGAAAACTCCCTCGCCCTTCGATGTGGCCTCGTCGACTTCACGTCGGTAGATGGGGAACGCATTCCTCACCCGCTCCACCTCACCTTCCATTGGTTCGTACTTGCGATTCCTTGTTTTGCGGCTCGGTGTCGCCGGGAATTCCTCGACGTACCGCATCGAGGAAGAGGTTCTCAATGGACCTCCCACCTCGTTGGCCCCAGACCGACCGCACCGGAAGGACTCATTGATGCTGCGTCAGACCCGTCTCCAGAGGGGCTGCTCCGGATGGGCCGCCGCCGATGTGATGACGTCGCCGGGACCACAGGTCGGCGATGACATGGTCGTCGACCTGGCCCTGGCCGTCCTCACCGGCGCACGGGCCGACCATCTCCTCGTCCGCGACGAAGACGGGCGGTGCGCGGGCCTGATCACCCGTTCCCAGATGACAGCCCACCGGCATGACGCCTGGTACGCCGAGGAGACCCGGTTGCGGGACATCGTCTACGACCGCGGGCCCTTCACCTCACCAGCGATGTCGGTACGTGACGCGGAACGTGCCATGCGCCAACGCGCGCTGTGCGCCTCACCCGTGATCGATGAGGACGGACACGCACTGGGAGTCCTCGTCCTCACCCGTTGACCCCTCTCCCGCCCGGCCGGCGATCGGTTTCCGGCGTCTCCTCAACCCTGTAGAGGCACTATGCGCTGCATCATCGCCCGATTCCCCTTCGAGCTGGTCAAGACCGAGGTACAGGACACGATGAAGGGCGTCACGCCCGAACCCCTCACGGGTGAATCCGTGCTCATCGGTCGCCGCCACTACCCCGTCAAGCAGGTCGGGGAGATCATCACCGGACAGGATCGCCGAGACTTCACCACCGGCGAAGTGACCCGAGCCCTGACCCGCCTCGGCTTCGAGTGCCGCCCGGCTGCCGCTCTCGTGCCCCCGACGCCGGTAACCCCCCTGGAGGCAGCGTCGGCCCTACTGGGAATTCCGCCCCGACCGCACCGCACCGCCCCGGCCCCGGGACGGTGCGGCTTCACCGCGAGCGGTCAGTCCGCGACGCCGTAGTACTGCGCGAGGAAGCCGCAGCCGGAGAACGCGTACGAGCCGGAGGTCGTCTCGCTCACGACGTCCGTGGTCTGCGTGGTCTCGGCCGCGCCCAGAACTCGACGGTGACGTCACGGCCGGCGAGCTCCGGCCCGTCGGCGACCCGGACATGGGCGGCTCCCTCGCCGAAGGAGAGCGCGGTCTCGGCGTGGCCCTCGGTGCTCACCACGGGGACCAGGGGCCGCCCGGTGAACGGGCAGGTGCCCGGGGCGCGTTCGTAGAGAGACCGCGGACGAACGACAGGTTCTGCGTCGGCTCACGGACGGGGCGCCCCTCCATGTCCGTGGTCCCCAGGCTGTCCTTGGCCGAATCCGGGCGGTCCTTGTGCCGGCTCCGCCGGTAGCGGGCCTCCAGAACCGGCTTCAACTCGCCGCCGACCAGCAGGAACCGGTCGGACAGCAGGGTGTCGGCGGCCAGCGGGACCTTCGCGCCGTCGCGGTCCCTGACGTAGTCCGCACGCTCCGGGTCGCCGGACGACGATCTCGGACGGAAAGGGGAGCGGAAGGGGGTTCTCCGACCGGTACGCGGCACCAGTTCGCCCTTGGCCTCGTCATGGCGCGTCAGGTCGAGAACCGTGTAGACCAGGCGCCGTTGGTCGTCCATCTGGCCACGCCACCGGTGGGCCCTGAACAAATCACTGGCCCGATGCGCCTTCTCCGGGAGACGGTGTCGATGTTCGCCGGACGAAGCAGCGGAGTGGGGAGACAGCATGAGCAGGGGCACTTTCACCGTGGGCCAGGAAGTGACCATCCAGCTGGTGAAAGGCGGCAGCACCAAGCTGCGCTATCCGGCGGTCGTCGCGAGCGATGACGGTACCCATGCCGTCGTGCGCGCCCCGTGGGGAAGGACGACGGTCCGTGACTTCGGGTTCGTACGATTCGAGCCCGGTGATGTGTTCACCGAGCACTACTGGCGCGACCGCTGGTATGCCGTCAAGGAGGTACGGGCCGCCGACGGTACGCTCAAAGGCTGGTACTGCGACGTCGCCCGCCCGGCAGCTATCAGGTCGGACGGCATCGTCATCGAGGACCTCGAACTCGACCTGTGGCTCTCTGCCGAGGGAACGACCATCCTGCGTCTGGACGAGGAGGAGTTCGCGGCAAGCGGCATCGAGAGCCACGACCCGGTTGCGGCGTCCATGGCCCGGCGAGCCATGGACGAGCTGGAGACCCTTGCCCGGGCAGGAGGCTTTGCAGAGCTGCTCGGCTGATCACGCGCGAAACGACCGAACCTGCCCAGGCCCACCGGCTCACCGGCTCACCGGCTCACGCTGAGAGAAGTTCCGCCCACCGTGTGATACCGCCCGCGTGGACCTCCGTGCCGCACGCCGTCGCCAGGGCGGCGACGATGCCGAGCCCGCGGCCGTGCTCGCCCGCGCAGGGCTCGACGACCGGCCGCCCGTCCGCCGCCGCGGGCCCCGCGTCGGTGACCTCGACCCGCAGGGCGTCGGCGACCCGTGACAGCCGCAGCACCGCCGGCGGCAGGGCGTGGACGACCGCGTTGGTGATCATCTCCGAGATCACCAGGAGCGCGTCCTCAGCGAGGTCCGGGGCCAGGTTCCAGTCGGCCAGGACCGTACGCGCCCGCCGGCGTACGACCGAGACGGCCTCGGGGATGTGCGGCAGCGGAAAGACATGTTCGACCGCCTCCCCCACCACCGCTTCAAGCTGTGCCGCCATGCTGCCTCCTCCGAGGCCCCTACCGGCTGAACGCTGAACGCCGGGCTTGAGAGGGACGCTATGGGGAACGGTGGAGGCGGTCAATGAACATCGGTCGGCATTACCGAACGCCAGCCTGCGGAGAGCCGTAACTTCTGGCAGATGCCGACCGCGGGACTACGATTGCCTCATGGCCGGCCCGGTCCAGTCGATCGAACGGGCAGCGGCGATCCTGCGTCTGCTCGCCAGCGGGCCCCGTCGGCTCGGGCTGGGTGAGGTGGCCGCGTCGCTCGGACTGGCCAAGGGCACCACCCACGGCATTCTGCGCACCCTGCAGAACATCGACTTCGTCGAGCAGGACCCGACGACCGGAAAGTACCAGCTCGGGGCTGCGCTGCTGCATCTGGGCACCAGCTACCTCGACGTGAACGAGCTGCGCTCCCGCTCCATCAACTGGGCCGACGCCCTGGCTGCCCGCAGCGGCGAGGCGGTCCGTCTGGGCGCGCCCCTGGAGGGCAAGGTACTCATCGTCCACCACGTCTTCCGCCCCGACGACACCCTCCAGACCCTGGACGTGGGCACGCTGCTGCCCCTGCACGCATCCTCGCTCGGCAAGGTGCTGCTGGCCTTCGGCAGCGTCCCCATGGAGCCGGCCGTGGAGGCGGGGTTGGAGGCGTACACCCGGCACACCCTGGTCACCCCGGAGCATCTCACCCGGGCGCTCACCGAGGTCCGGGAGCTCGGATGGGCTGCCGAAGTACAAGAGATGATCACGGGCGAGGCCGGCGTCGCCGCGCCGATCCGGGGCCACGGCGGCCTCGTGGTGGGCGCCATCGGCATCTCCGGCACGGTCGAGCGGATCTGCGACTCCAAAGGGGTCCCGCAGCCGGCCCTGGTCACCCAGGTCCGCCACGCCGCCCGGGCGATCTCCAGAGATCTGGGGGCCGCCCGCTGGTGAGCCCCGGCCGCCCTTGCGCACCACAACGGAAGGCTGATCATGGTTGAGCGGTATGTGATGTCCATCGACCAGGGCACCACCTCCACCCGATGCATCCTGTTCGACCACCAGGGGCGGCTGGTGTCGGTCGCCCAGCGGGAGCACCAGCAGCACTTCCCTCAGCCGGGGTGGGTCGAGCACGACGCCGTCGAGATCTGGCACACCCTGCAGCGCGTGGTGCCGCAGGCACTCTCCGACGCCGATGTCGGCCCCGACGAGGTCGCCGCCGTCGGGATCGCCAACCAGCGCGAGACGACCGTGCTGTGGGACCGGCGTACGGGCACCCCGCTGGGCAGGGCGATCGTCTGGCAGGACACCCGTACGGCTCCGCTGGTCGAGGACCTCAGAAGCCGGCCCGGGGACGATTTCTTCCTCCGGCGCTGCTGCCTGCCCCCTTCCACGTACTTCTCCGCCCCCCGGATCCGCTGGCTGTTCGACCACGTCGACGGGCTGCGGCAGCGTGCCGAGGACGGCGAGGTGCTGTTCGGCACGATGGAGAGCTGGCTGATCTGGAACCTCACCGGCGGGCCAGCCGGCGGCCTGCACATCACCGACGTCACCAACGCCAGCCGCACCATGCTCATGAACATCAGCACCCTCGACTGGGACGAGGAGCTGCTGGAGTTCTTCGGGGTGCCCCGCCCGATGCTCCCGGAGATCCACTCCTCGGCCGAGAACTACGGAACCGCACGTTCCGTCCTCCCGGGCGTCCGTATCACCGCGGCACTCGGTGACCAGCAGGCGGCGCTGTTCGGACAGACCTGCTTCGCACCCGGCGAGGCGAAGTGCACCTACGGCACCGGCAGCTTCCTGTTGCTCAACACCGGTACCGAGCTCATACCGTCCCGGCACGGACTGCTCACCACCGTCGCCTACAAGATCGAGGACCAGCCCGCGGTCTACGCACTCGAAGGCCCCATCGCCGTCACCGGCGCGCTGGTCCAGTGGTTCCGCGACCGGCTGGGGCTGATCAGCACCGCCCCCGAGATCGAGACGCTGGCACGCACCGTCGAGGACAACGGCGGCTGCTACATCGTCCCGGCGTTCTCCGGTCTGTACGCGCCGCACTGGCGCAGCGACGCCCGCGGTGTCATCGTCGGCCTCACCTCTTACATCACCAAGGGGCACCTGGCCCGCGCCGTGCTGGAGGCCACCGGCTGGCAGACCCGGGAGGTGGTCGACGCCATGAACGCCGACTCCCCTCTCGCCCTGAAGGTGCTCAAGGTGGACGGCGGGATGACGTCCGACAACCTGCTCATGCAGTTCCTGGCCGATGTGCTCGACGTGCCCGTGGTGCGCCCCATGGCCGTCGAGACGGTCTCCCTCGGCGCCGCCTACGCCGCCGGGCTCGCCGCCGGCTACTGGCCCGACCTGGAGGTCCTGCGCCGCAACTGGCACCGGGCCGCCCAGTGGCTGCCGGACATGGACCCCCGGCGGCGGCAGTCGGAGTACGAGAACTGGAAGCGGGCAGTCGAGCGCTCGCTCAGCTGGATCGCGCCGCCGAACCCACACTGACGGCTCGTCTCCGGGCTCGGGGCGCGCCCGGTGCTGCCACAACCTGGGAAGAACCAGTTACAGGAAACGATTTCTGACAGGACTACCAAGCCGAACCTCGCACCCACATTGCGTGCTCGCGGCAGTTCCGGCAGGCCAACAAGCTGCCGAATTATAATCTCCCTATTGAATTGGGAAAGACATCGCGGACTCACACAATTGGTTCCACCGGGGCATTTGCGCCTCCCTTGTACGTGGCGAATGTCGTGTCGCACTCACGTACCGGTGAAACTAATTCCCGTGGAGTTCCGTCCACGCGTTTGCCGCTTGATGCCATTCCCGTCCAGTCCCCGCGCCATAAGGTCCACACGATGGCTTCTCCCGCTCTTCATCCGGCCAAAAACCCGATTGCCATCATCGGCATCGCAGGAACGTTCCCTCAAGCACATGACGCGAGGGAGTTCTGGTGCAACGTGGTGTCGGGCCGTGACTGCATCACCGAAGTGCCGGAGAGTTCATGGCGGATCGCCGATCATTATGATCCCGACCCGCTGTCCGAAGACAAGACCTACGCCCGGCGGGGCGGGTTCCTGCCGCCAGACGTTTTCGACCCCGCAGAATTCGCGATGCCGCCGGCGACCCTCGATTCGATCGGTCTGGTCCAGCTGCTGAGTCTGCGTGTGGCGGGACAGGTGCTGCGAGATGCGCGGTGTGAGGGAGCGGAGTGGTACGACCCGTCGCGCACCGGGGTGATCCTCGGAGTATGTGGCCAGAACACCACCTTCTTCCCGCTGGGCGCACGTCTCGTCACGCCGCATGTGAAGAGGGCGGCCCTCAGCTGCGGCCTTTCGGAGCAGGACGCCGAGGAGGTGGCCCGCCGGTCGGTCTCCTGGGCGCCCGGCTGGACCGAGGACAGCTTCCCGGGCATTCTCGCCAACGTCGTCGCCGGGCGCATCGCCAACCGGTACGGCCTGGGCGCGGCCAACTGCACCGTCGATGCGGCGTGTGCCAGTTCACTGGCCGCCCTGCGCATGGCAGTGAGCGAACTGGTCGAGCACCGTGCCGACCTGATGATCAGTGGCGGCTGCGACGCGGACAACTCGATCACCACGTTCCTGTGCTTCAGCAAGACACCCGCACTCTCCCCCAGCGGGCGTATCCGGCCCTTCGACGAGTCGGCCGACGGCACCCTGCTCGGTGAGGGAATCGGGATGCTGGCCCTCAAACGGCTGGCTGACGCCGAACGGGACGGCGACCGGATCTACGCCGTGCTACGCGGTCTCGGCGGCTCCAGCGACGGGCGCACCAGCAGCATCTACGCACCGTGCGGGAACGGCCAGATGACGGCGCTGCGCCGAGCCTACGAGGATGCCGGCGTACCTCCACAGTCGGTGGAGCTGATCGAGGCGCACGGGACGGGTACCCCCGTCGGCGACAACGTCGAGATCGGAACGCTGCGCGCCCTGATGGACTCCGGCGATCGCCGACACCGGGCCGCCGTTGGCACGGTGAAGTCGCAGATCGGCCATACCAAGGCCGCTGCCGGTGCGGCGGGGCTCATCAAGACCGCGCTGGCGCTGCACCACAAGGTGCTGCCTCCGACCATCAACATCGACACGCCCGGCGAAGCGGCGCGGGAGGGAAGCCTGTACCTCAACACCCGGGCACGGCCGTGGGTGCGCGACCCGGGGCACCCGCTCCGGCGTGGTGCGGTCTCCGCCTTCGGCTTCGGCGGAGTGAACTTCCACGCAGTCCTGGAGGAGCACCGGCCCTCCGACCACCACGCCCGGACCCTGCATGACGCACCTCAGGCCCTGCTGTGGCACGCTCCGGACCCCGCCGCACTGCTCTCCTTGCTGCGGGCGGGGGCACCGCCCGCAGAGGACGGACCGGTTCCCGTCGGCCACGCCCGGCTGGGCGTCCTGGCCCGCACCGCGGCGGAGCGCGAGGCCGCGGTGGCCGAGGCCGTCGCCCAGCTGGGTGACCGGCCCGACGACAGCGTCTGGAGCCTCGGCGACCGGGTCCACTTCCGGCGGGAAGGCCTGCCGCCGGAAGCCAAGGCCGCGGCGCTTTTCGCTGGTCAGGGCAGCCAGTACGTCGAGATGGGGCTGCACACACTGCTGGCGTTCCCCCCGGTGCGGCGGACCTTCGACGAGGCGAACGCCCTCTGGACGGAGGGAGAGGACACCCTGGCCCGGGTCGTCTACCCCGAACCGGGGCGGTACGGACCGCAGGAGGCGGCGGCCCGGCTGCGACGGACCAGCTGTGCACAGCCGGCCATCGGCGCGCTGGCCATGGGCCAGTACCGCTACCTCACCGAGCTCGGCCTCGCTCCGCACGGGCTGCTGGGACACAGTTCCGGTGAGATCACCGCGCTGTGGGCGGCCGGCAGTCTCTCCGACGCCGACTGCCTGCGGCTTGCGCTGCAACGTGGGCAGGCCATGGAGCGAGCCGACGACGAAGATCCCGGCGCCATGGTCGCGCTGCGACTGTCGGCCGACGAGTGGCTGGAACGGGCCGCCGCCTACCCGGAGTTGGCGCTGAGCAACATCAATGCGCCGGACGAGGTGGTGCTCGGCGGGCCGACGCCCGCCATCGAGGCACTGACCGCGGACTGCGCGCGGGAAGGCACGGCTCTGCACCGGCTCCCGGTCGCGGCGGCGTTCCACACCCCGCTGGTCGGTCACGCCGTGGACACGTTCGCCGGGGCCTTGGCGAGCGTCGACCTGCCCTCCCCCGCCACACCGGTACTGGCCAATACCCCCGGCGCGCGCTACGGCGACGATCCGGAGGCCAACCGGCGGGTGCTGGCCGAGCAGATCGTCCGGCCGGTGGACTTCGCGGCCCGCGTACGGCAGTTGTACACGGAGGGCTGCCGGGTCTTCGTCGAGTGCGGGCCCAGGCAGGTGCTCAGCCGGCTGGTGCCCCGCATCCTCGGTGCGGGTGTCGTCGAGGTGATCCCCACCGACCACGGACCGGGAAGCGACGGCGCGGCCGCACTGAAGTGCGCCGCGCTGCGGCTGGCCGTGCTCGGCTTCGACATCCGCGGCATCAACCGCTACGACGCCCCGGAGCCGGCGCCCCGCGCAGAGCCGTCCGCGGTGGCCCGGCTGTTGGATGGCTCGTCGTTCGCGGTCGAGGCTCGCCGGGCGGAGCATGAGGCGCTGCTGGCCGCCCCCTACCAGTGCGGGGACGCCCTGGCCGTCACAGCGGCCGAGGCCACACCGGCACGCCGTACCGGCGGGGCACGGACGGATGCGGAAGTTCTGGGGCAGCTGGCTGCCCGGCAGCTGGAACTGCACAACGAGTACTTGGCCGGACAGTTGGAGACCTCCAAGAGCCTCGCGCAGATGGTTTCCAGCGCCGGCACCGGCCCCGATGCCTCGGTTCTCGCCTGCGCCGAAGCCGTCCGCGACCACAGTGCGGCACTCGGCCGTGCCCACATCCGCAGCCAGGAAGTCCTGCTCGAACTCGCCCGCACCGGTCTGGCATGTGACGACGCCGACGGCGCCGCAACCGGCCAGGCGCAGTCCGGTGCGGACGGGGTCCCGCCTCGCGGGGAGAGCGAGACGCCCGTCGTCGCCCCGCCATCCATCGAGACCGTCGCTTCCCTCGCGACCGGAGCGGTCCCCACACCCCGGAACGCGACCGGGACCGCGTCCGCCTCCGCACGCGAACCCGCGGCGGACCGAGCGCCGGACGGCCCGGGTGCCGTCACAGATGTGGCGGATGTCGAGCGGATCCTGCGGGAACTGGTGGCGGAGAAGACCGGGTACACCGTCGAGATGGTCGACCCCGACCTCGACATCCAGACCGACCTGGGCATCGACTCGCTCAAGCAGGTCGAGATCGCGTCCGAGGCATGGCGGCGCTACCCGTTCCTGCCACAAGAGGACATCTACCGCTTCGCGCAGGCACGCACCGTCGGTGAACTGGCCCGGCTCGTGCACACCTTGATCGGGCGCGCCGACGGATCCCCGGGCGGCAGGGCACCGATGGCCGCCGGGCGAGCCCGTGTGGGTCTGCGTACGCTGCCCGCGGTCGATGCCATCGCGGTCCCCTACGGCCCGCAGCCGACGGCGCTCATCGCCCACGACGGCAGCGCGCTGGCAGATGCGCTGCGTGACGCGCTGGCCGCCGACGGCTGGGGGGTCCGGGTGCTGGCCCTGCCGGACGTGGACGTTCCCGGGGCAGTGGGGCAGCTCGCCGACTGGCGGGAGGAGACGCTGCGCACCCAGATCGAGCGGGTGCTGCCGCCCGGCGGGCGGCTCGGGCTGTGCGTGCTGCCCGCCGACCGCGAGCCACATACGGATCCGGCCGTCACCGTCCAACGGCTGCGGCACGCCGTACTCCTCGCCAAGCACACGGTGCCGGCCTTGAAGGCCTCCGTCGCAGCCGGGCACCGTGCCGGGTTCGCCGCCGTCACCCGGCTCGACGGCTCCCTGGGCCTGATGGGGACGGCGGGCGATACGACCCAGGCGTTGTACGGAGGGCTGGGCGGTCTGGTGAAGGCTCTCGGTGTGGAGGAGCCGGACCTGTTCTGCCGGGCCTTCGACAGCGCACCGGACAGCCCCGTCACCGGGGCGGCCGCGCAGTTCCTGCGCGAGATCGCCGACTCCGCCCCGGTACGGGAGGTCGGCTGGGACGGGGAGACCCGTCGCACCCTGACGCTCTGGCCCGAGGCCTCTGACCGCCTCCCCGTCGGCGGCGGGGCGGCCGACGGGGACGCCCCGTCCCCGGACGATCTGCTGGTGGTGACCGGCGGGGCCCGGGGCATCACCGCTTGGTGCCTGACCGCGCTGGCGGCGCGACGCCCCTGCCGGCTGGTCCTCCTGGGCCGTACGCCATTGGAGGATCCGCCCGCCTGGGCCGCCGGCCTCGACGACCCGTCCGCGCTGCGCGAGGCCTGCACAGAACAGGCCCACGCGCGCGGCGAGGACCCCGACGATCCGGCCGTCGGGACTGCGCTGGACAGGCAGGTCGAGCGGCTGCTCGCCCAGCGGGAGATGCACTCGACGCTGGCGGAGCTACGCGGCCTGGGAGCCGACACCACCTACGTCAGCGCCGACATCACCGATGCCGCTTCGGTGAGCGCGGCGCTGGCACCGTGGGCGGAGCAGGTGACCGGGGTCCTGCACGGCGCCGGTGTGCTGGCCGACCAGCCGCTGGCCGTCAAGGACACCCGGGGGATCGAGAGGGTGGTGGACACCAAGCTCTCCGGACTGCAGCACGTGCTCGCCGCGCTTCCCGCCGAACGGGTACGCCATCTGATCGTCTTCACCTCGGTGTCCGGGATCTACGGCAACGGCCGACAGACCGACTACGCGATGGCCAACGAGGCGCTCAACCGGTTCGCCTGTGCATGGAAGGCGGCCCACCCCGGAACCCGGGTCGCTGCGCTCGCTTGGGGTCCCTGGCGCGGTGGGATGGCGTCGGAACGAGCCCAGGAGCTGTTCCAGCAGCTGGGGGTGCCGTTGCTGAGCCGGGAGGAGGGCTGCAGGTACTTCGTCGACCAGCTCACTGCGGCCCACGCCGATGACCTGGTCACCGTCCTGGGCCCGTTGGAGTCGGCGTTCCCGCCCGGGCCGCTGCCGGCCGACGGGGTGGAGCTGTTGCGGGACCTGACGGGGCTGGCCGCGGAATCGGTGCTGGAGGATCACAGTATCGACGGGCAGCCTGTGCTGCCGATGACCGCCGCGATCGGATGGGGTATCAACGCGGTCGAGCGTACAGGTTCGGGGAATCCGGTCACCGAGGTCCGCGACTTCTCCGTACGCCGCGGACTCGTCCTCAACGGCTCCCACCCACCGCGCGCCCGTGTGGTGCTCCGTCCCCGGCCCGGCGCTGAGCAGGCCGTGGCGGTGACGATCCACGACGACGGCACGACCGCCGGACCGCCCCGCTACGAGGGGGTGTTCGGCTCGGCACCGGACGGCATCGCACCCGATCCGCACCCCCTCCCCTCGCTGCCGGAACCGCCGTACCGTCACCACTCGGCCTATGACGATGGGTTCCTCTTCCACGGCCCACTGCTCCGCGGCCTGGGGCCCGTCCTGGTCGACAACGACCGGCAGCTGGTGCTGTGCGCCAAGCTGGCCGACCCTCCGCTGGCTCAGGGGGCCTACGGTGGTGCCCGCCACAGCCCCGCCCTGGCCGACCTGCTGCTGCAGGCCGCGGCCCTCCTGGGTCGGCGTGTCTGTGGCCATCGCTGCCTGCCGGTCTCCGTGAAACACGTCGAACTTCTGGCTCCCCTGCCGGACGACGCCCCGTTCGTGATCCAGGTCGACCTCGACAACCATGGTCCGCTGGAGCTGGGCTGCACGGTGACAGCCTGCACTCCCGAAGGAGCGGTGTTGCAGCGCTGGAGCGGACTCAAGGGCATCGTGGCCGCGCCCCAGCTCGGCAGCCGTGCGGCCTGGCCGCCGGCCTCCCCCGACACCGCCGCTGTCACCGCGACCTGATGCACGCCCTACCCCTCCTGCTCCCGGACGGACCACGACCATGGACGAACTCGGCTTCGACGGCCCGTCCCCTCGCCACCGCTGGTGGCCCGAGGAGGGCATCGGTACCCGTGTCACCACCGCGACCTCACCGCATGCCCTGCCGACGCGGCCCGACACCGAGGACCTGACCGGGTTGGTCGACCTGATCTGCTCCGGACACCGGATGACCCTCCAGGCGCACCAGACCCTGCAGACTTGGCTGCTGAGGCGCACCGCCCGGGCGGGCGGGCCGGCTGACGGACCTGCCACGGACACCGGTGGGAACCGTTGGGCCCGCCCGGCTGGCGCTGGGCACCGGACCGTTTCCGCGGGCGGCGCCACGGACGTGGGCCCAGCAGATGCCGACCCCGCAACCGCGGTCCTGCGGGCCGGTGTGCGTGCCCTGCAGCAGGCCCACGGGGCCCCGCCACCAGGTCCTCAGCGGGCTTCCTTGACGTGGCATCAGGAGTTGCCCTTCGGTGGCACCGGCCCTGACGCACTGACCGCCACCTGTACCGGCGCAGACTCCTTCGCCGTACGGTCCCGCGGCCGCCTGATCGTCGAGGCGCACGGCACGACCGGACCGGCGCCTGCCCCCCTGGAGACGGTGCGACCGACCCGCAGTTGGCGCCCGCTGGCCCGCGCCGTCCGGCACCGGGTCGACCGTGTCGGGCTGGACCTGCTTGCCGCAGGACGGCTCTCCGACGTCTTCGGACCGGAGCACGGGGACGGAAGCTCGGGTGAGACCACCGGCCAGGTCGGGGCGGGCGGCTACCGCCTTCTGGCGGAGGTCGCCGTCTCCGGTCCGGGATCGGGCCGGTTCGGCCTGGGACACCTCGTCGCCACGGCTGCCCCCGGCGCCGTCAAAGGCCCGGTCGGCTGGGCCGAGCTACTGCCGCTCGTGTGGCAAGCGCTTCGGGTGCACGCGCTGCACGAGGGGCTGCACCTCTGCCTCCCCCGGCCGTTCTTCCACCCGGTAACCGACGCACCCACCCGGCTCTCCGTCGCCCACACCGGGCGAGCGGACGTCAGGCCACTGAGACTGGAGGCCGACGTCACACGGATCGGCCTCGTCCCGCGCCCACATGTCGTGGCGGAGGTCCGGATCAGCGACGAGGAGGGGACGGTGGCCCACGTCCACGAGGCGGGGGTGGCGCTCCGGGAGGCGCCGGGCACCGACATCGTGCCGGGGAAGGCAGCCGGTACGGTCCGCCGATCCCCCGGGGGCGAGCCGGCATTCGCACATGAACTGCACATGGCGCATGCCGCCGACGGCGACCTCACGATCGCCTACGGCCCCGCCGCGCTCGCATCCGCTGCGCGGGTTCGCCCCCGGCTGCCCCGTGGCGGGATGCTGATGCTCGACCGCTTGCTGAGCGCCCCCGACGGGCGGGGCGGGTATCCGGTCGGCTCGACCCACCTCACCGAGTACGACGTCCCCGACGACCCCTGGTACCTGCGCGACAACGGCGGCACGTTGCCCTGGCTCTTCTACTTGGAGAGTGCCCTGCAGGCATCGGCGTTCGTCGGGGCGGCGCTGGGGGCCAGCCTGGAGCACCCGGGCGAGGACTTCACCGTCCGTAACCTCGAAGGCCACGCCCGCCTGGTGCATCCGGTGGACCTGCGCCGCCGTACGGTACGCCAGCACACGACGTTGCTCTCCCACACCCCGATGCCCGGCGCCGTCCTCCAACGGTACGGCTATGAACTGGCCGTGGACGGCGAGGTGTTCCACCGGGGTGAGACCGTGCACGGCTTCTTCACCAGGCCCGTCCTCGACCAACAGCGGGGGCTGGACGGCGGGCGGCGGGTCCCCCCGTGGCTGGAGAGCGGAGCGACTCCGCCATCGGGTGCCCGGCAGCTCGACGCCGGCTCCGGTGCACCGGTGGGGCACGGCCGCCTCGCCCTGCTGGCGGGCGCCACCTGCACCCTGGTGCCGGAGGGCGGCCGGCACGGCCTGGGCTACCTCCTCGCCACCCGCCCCGTGGAATCCGACGACTGGTACTTCAGCCAGCATTTCCTCCACGATCCGGTCATGCCCGGTTCTTGCGGGATCGAGATGTTGTGTCAGGCCGTCAAGTTCCTTCTGTTGCACACTGGTTCGGTCAGTGAGGAATCCCTGAGGACGCTCGTTCCGCTGCCTGGTGCGCCCCTGCGGTGGACCTACCGGGGCCAGATCCTGCCGCACCACGCACAGATGCAAGCCGAGGTCCATCTCCGCGAGGTACAGCGCGACGGCACCGGGCTCACAGTGGTCGCCGACGGCAGTGTCTGGTGTGACGGTCTGCGCATCTACGAGGTGGACACCATCGCGTTCCGAACGTCCCCCCGCCGCGCTACGAAGGAGGCAGCATGACAGTCTCCTTCGACCGGGCCGGCATCCGCGGCGCGCTCGCGGCACTGGACCGGCCCTGCTGTGTGGTCCGGGTCGACGGTCGGATCGGGGCGGCCAACGAGCTTCCACGTCCCGGGTCGGAGATCGAGGTACTCGCCGCCTCGGGCCCGATCGCCACCCACCAGCTCGGCTCGGCAGCCTTCCTGCGCCGCCACGGACTGCGGCAGCCGTACATGGCCGGTTCCATGGCAGGCGGGATCTCCTCGGAGGACCTCGTCGTGGCCCTGGCGAGGGCGGGCGCGCTCGCCTCCTTCGGGGCGGCGGGCCTGGGCACCGCCCGCGTCGAACAGGCCGTCTCCACGCTCCGCAGACGACTTCCGGACCTGGCGTGGGCGTGCAACATCATCCACAACCCCGCCGCGCCTCGGGCCGAACGCGAGATCGTGGACCTCTACCTGCGCCACGACGTGCGCTGCGTCGAGGCATCCGCCTTCATGGGCCCGGACCCCGAACTGGTCCGCTACCGGGTGGCGGGACTGCGACGTGGTCCCGACGGTGCGGCCCTGGCGGACAACCGTGTCATCGCCAAGGTCTCTCAGCCGGCGACCGCCGCGTTCTTCCTCCGGCCGGCACCGCCGGAGATGGTCGACGAACTGGTACGGCAGGGACGGCTGACGGACGAACAAGCCCGCCTGGCCGCACAGGTACCGATGGCCGACGACATCACCGTCGAGGCGGACTCCGCCGGGCACACCGACCGCCGTCCCCTGGTGACCCAACTGCCCCTGCTCCTCGCGCTGCGCGACCGGGAGGCAGCGGCCGGGCGGCCCGGGGGCGCGGTGGGCATCGGGGCGGCGGGCGGGATCGGGACTCCGCAGGCCGCGTTCGCCGCCTTCGCCCTGGGCGCCGCATACATCGTGACCGGGTCGGTCAATCAGGCGTGTGTGGAGGCCGGCACGTCGGCCCGAGCCAAGGAACTGCTGGCGCAGGCCGGTGCGCAGGACTGCACCACCGCCCCCTCGGCCGACATGTTCGAAATGGGCGTGCACGTCCAGGTGCTCAAGCGCGGAACGCTCTTCCCCGGCCGGGCCGCCTGGCTCCACCAGCTCTACCGCGACCACTGCAGCGTGGAAGAGCTTCCCGATGCGGCCCTCGCGCGCCTGGAACGGGAGATCTTCCACCGTCCGCCGGCCGAGGTGTGGCCCGACGTGGCTGCCTACTTGCGGTGCCACCACCCCGAGCAGCTGGAGCGCGCCGAGCAGGACCCCCGACACCGCATGGCCCTGCTCTTCCGCTGGTATCTGGGGCTCTCCTCCCGCTGGGCCACGGACGGCGTCCCGGAGCGGGTGGGCGATTACCAGATCTGGTGCGGACCGTCGATGGGCGCCTTCAACGACTGGGTCCGGGGCACCCCGTGGGCAGCGCCGGAGAACCGGCGTGCCGCGGACGTCGCCGCCGCGTTGCTGGACGGAGCGGCCTACCAGAACCGACTCGCCCAGCTGCGCTTCGCGGGCGTCCGCCTCCCGTCCTGGTGCACCACGACTCCCCCGTATCAGGCGACACCGGACCCGGGCACCCCCGGGCTCCCTCCGCTGTCCCCCTGTCCGGTGGGCGCGGCGGCGCCGCAGGAGGGGCCGTAGTGTTCCAGGTCGATGCGTTCTGGTCGTACGGGATCGGTGCCGGGTATGCGCTCGCTGCCACCCACCAGCTCGCCGTGGCTGGCGGGGACACCGGCCGCCGAGCCGCTGTACGGGACCGTCAGCTCGCACTCACCGTCCTCTTCCTCGGCGTGTTCTTCCTCCCGATGGGGCTGCTGCTGGCGGCCCGGTTCCCCCGCTGGGAAACCATGTACGCCCTCACCGAGATCCCCCCGTGGGCCATGGCCTGCTTCGGCGCAGGGGTGTTCGTGAGCGGTGCGCTCGGCTGTCTCCTCACCGTGCGGCTGCTGGCGCGCGGGGCGTTGTGGGCGGCATGCCTCCAGGTGATCGGCGCGTACGCCGGGGTGTTCTTCGTCCTGGTCCACGGCTGGGACGGCACAGGGCTGCACCGGCTTCTCGCCGCCGCGCCGTCGGCCTTTCCAGCGGGGCCGCCGACGGCCGCGGAACTGCTGCGGTTCTGCCGCTCCCCGGTCGCCGCGACGCTGTGCTGGATGGGGGCCGTGATCCTTCCGGTCCTGCTGTCCTCATACGTGTGGTGCCACGCCTACCGGCCGCAGGAGGGACGCCCCACCGCCCGGCCACCGGGCGCGCGGGATGCCCACGGATGGCGGCCGTCTGCACGGGCGGTCCTGGACGTAGTGGTGGTGGTCCTGGGGACGTGCCCGCTGCTGGCCGTGGCAGCCTCGCTGTCGGTGCGGGCGCTGGGCTGGCCGGCCGGTGGCGCACTCGTGATGGCACTCGGCACGGCCGTACTGCGTCCCCGCGGCCCGCTGGCCCGTCACTGCCGTTCCCTGGTCCGACCGAAGGCCCCGCACGAAAGTTCGCCGGCCACCGCGGAGTATGCCGTCCCGGAACCTGCCGGACCCGGTCGGCCCAGCGCCACCTGACCGGGCCGGGGCCACCGCCCCCATCAGCAGCCCTCCGCCCCACCGGCGAACCCGTTGGAGAGCCCACCGACATGCCGTCACCCCCCACCGACGTACTCGTGCGCGACCTGCTCGACGCTCCCTTGCCGCAGGCGCTGGCCGCGAGCGGACTGACCGGACCGCCGGACACCCACCTCCCGGTGATCGGGATCTTCTCCCGCCGTCCGCTGCTGTCCCTACCGCTCTCCTCCCCGGACGAGGCCCGGGTCGCGGTGGCAGACGCGCGGGAGGCCGAGCAGACGTGGGGGGCCTTGTCCCACACGCAGCGCGCTCGTTGGAGCTTCCGGCTACAGCGAGCGCTGGCAGTGCGCCATGCGGCCCTGCTCACCGTCCTCCAGGACGTCTCCGGCCTCGGTCCCGCCGACGCCGAAGCCGAACTCCGCAGCGCCCGGTCGACGTTGCTGCGGCATGCCGTTGCCGCGGGCCCACACCGCGCACCCTGGCGGCGCCCCCGCTCCGGCACGCCGTCATCCCACACCCCGCAGCGTCCGGCCGTGGTCATGTCGCACGTCGACGGCGCCCGCCCCCTCGTGTCGCTGTTGGAGGGGGCGCTGCCTGCTCTACTGAAGGGGGTGACCGTGGTCTCGGAGACCGACCACCGCACCGCGGTCCCCGTCCTGGCCATGCTTGCGGCGGCCCGGGAAGCCGGGCTGCCGCACGGGGGCTGGGCGGTGGCGGTGGACAGGCGGGCGGCCGACCTCCGGTGCGTACTGGCCGAGCACGCAGACGAGGTCTCACCACGGTGCTGCGCGTGGGATCCTTGGCGCCCGCCGCCACCCGGACTCCTGGTGCTCCGACACGACGGAGATGCACGGGCCGCCGCCCGGGCCACCGTACGGTCCTGCTTCGCCCGCGCCGGTCGCGGTTGCGCGACCACGCCACTGGTCGCGGTGCACGAGACCCGTCTCACTGCGTTCCTGGACCATCTCGCACGGGAGGCTGCGCGCTTCCGCCCGGCCACCGCCCTACCGCACCGGCAGTGGCATGCGCGTCTGTCCGAGTGGACCGAGGCCGCGCTCGGCGCCGGGGCACGGCCGGTCCGGACGGGGACACCCCCTGGCCGAGCCGTCCGGCCGGTGCCGGACCCGATCGTTCTGGTGGCACCGCCATCCGGTGCGCAGGCTCTGCCGAGGCCACCCGTCGGACCGGTCGCACTGCTCATCCGCTTCTCCGCCTGGGCGGAAGTCCTCCACCTCGCCCGGCGCACCGGACCGCACCTGGGGGTCTTCACCCGCACCCGGCTCGCGCAGCTGAGCCCGCAACTCGCCGGGCTGGCCTCCCCTCATATCCAGCTCAACGCGGCGCCCGACGCCGGCTTGCCACCAGGTCTGGCCCACGCCGGCCTCGGCATGTGACGCCCCACCCTCGGCGACGCGCAGCTCCACTCCATAGGAGAAAGAACCGTGACAGTCCCCTCCCCCTCCCCGCCCGATACCGCCGGCCGCCCCACCGTGCCTGCCCGTCGCAGCGGGACGAACTGGCGGCGCCTGGCCATCGTCATGGCACTTTCCGGTCTGGCGGCCGCCCTCATGATCGGTGGCATGCAGGCGGCGGCGATGCCTGTCTCTTTCGCCGTCACGGGCAGCACGTTCCAGGTGTCCGCCCAGCAGATGCACGGCGTCGGCGCCGTGCAGTTCGCCAGCCTCACCTCCGACGCCGCGGGCCATGAACGCCCGGCTGCGGTCGCGGGCATCGGCCGGGCGCGCCTGACCGGCTTGTGCCAGTCATCGGTGGCACACACGCCTCTCGGTGCGGTCACCCTGCGGATCGAAGCGGACCAGGACCGAACGGTGGAGGCCCGTCGACTGGTACTGGGCCTCTCGGAGTTGAAGGGCGACATGCGGTTCGGCGAGGTGGAGATGGGGCGGGACGCCGCGACACTGGACGCCGTCGCCGGGGTGCACGGCGCTTCGGGCCAATACGGCCAACAGGCCCGAACGCTGGACGTCGACGGGATGCGGCTCACCTCCCAGTCCATCACGGCCGGCTCGTTCGATCTGAGCGGCGCACGGATGCACGTACAGCTCGGAGACCACCCATGCTTCTGATCCACCGTGTCCTGCGTGACCGGCCCAACGTCGCAGCCGTCCTGGTGCTCGCTTCCGCCCTCGAACTCGGCTGTCTGCCGCTCGCCCGGCCCTCCTACCTGACCGTGGAGGGATTCCAGGGGGCCACCTCCGTGACGATCGCCCTCGCACTCGCGGTGTGCGCGGGGCACGTGTGGCTGTGGCCGCAACGGGCCCGTCGCGGCGGCTGGACGGCCATCGCGGCGGGGCTGCTGTCCTTTCCGTTCGCCAACCTGGGAGGCTTCCTCATCGGCATACTGCTGGCACTGGTGGGCGGCGCCTTCGCAGTGGCGTGGGACCCCGCGGAGAACCCGCCGGGAACAGATCGGTGACGGCGGCCGGGCCACCGCGTGCTCCCTCGGTGGCCCGCCGCAGGAGGCGCCGCCGGGCCACCGGTGTGCTCACCGTGCTCGCGGTGACCCTGTGCTGTGCGCCGCCCCCCGGAGCAGGGGCTGCCAAGCCGCCCAGGGTCTCCCACCAGGGTCCTTCGCCCTCCGCGGACCGTCCACTCGACATCGCGCTCGGCGGCCTGGACGAAGGCGAGGGCGAGGGCGAGGGCACCACCTTGCGAGCCGACTCGGTCACGTTGCAAGGACTGTGGTGCCCCTTGCTGTCGCCCGAGCCGGGCAGGCCAAAGCTCTGCTCGGCCCAGTTCGCCGAGGTCGAACGCCCCCGCCTGGCTCAGGACCACGGTGCAGGCGGAGCCCTGTGCCTGCGCAGCACACGAATCACCCTGACCGGCATCCGCTTCCGCGCTGACTCGCTCACCGCCACGCTCCCCGGCGGCCTGCCACTCGTGCTCTCCACCGACGCTGTCCCTCCTCTGCCGGTCCCGCAGATCACGCTGCTCGGGGTACATGCGACCGGGGTCCGGATCGCTGCGTCTCGGGTCACCACGGGACGCGCCGATCTGCAACTGACCGGCGAGCAGCACTGCAACTGATCCGACCGGGAGGTCGAAGGCCGGGCTGTTGACGACGAGTACGGCTTGCGGTGAACAGCAGGTCGCCGGGAACCCGGCCGCGACTCCGTACGACTACGTGAGAGAGGTCGCGCCGCCGGCCAGCTGTGTAGCTCGGTCGAACGGCACTGCGGGCGCACGGAGTTGTGGAAGTACGGGAACCCGACGGGCCAGTCATCCGACTACTGGCCCGTGGGGAGGCGGACAGGGCCGCCGCACCCGTTCGGTGACGGATGGCTGAAGGGCGTGTGATGGGCGGGCTGGATATACGGATGCGGGAGGTCACCTGTCGCCACGGCCGAGTTGAGGCGGTCACCGATGTGGATCTGGAGATCGCCGCCGGTGAACGCGTCGCCCTGACGGGTACCAATGGCTCGGGCAAGACGACCCTGCTCCGGGCCGCACTGGGTCTGCATCGCCAGGTCGTCGGGGAGATCCTGGTCGGCGGCCGGGGCAGCCGTACTCCGGCGGAGCGGGCCTGGCGGCGGCGGGCCTGCGCCTGGATTCCGCAGAAGCCGGCCGCCGGCCGATTCCCTCTCCTGGGGGAGGAGTTGCTCGCCAGCAGTCACGCGCCTTCGGAGGCGGGTGAGGCTGCGGTCCGGCTCGGCGTCGGAGGACTGGTCGCGCGTCCTTTGCACACCCTCTCCGGGGGGCAGTTGCAGCGGATGTACCTCGCCCGTGCGATCGGCTGCGTGGCCGCCGGGGCCCAGGTGCTGCTGGCCGACGAGCCCACCGCCGCCCTGGACTTCTCCGGTCAGGAGGAGGCGGCGGAGGTTCTTGCCGGGCTTCCGGTGACACTGGTCGTGGTCACTCATGACCGGGCGCTGGCCGAGCGCTGCGACCGGGTGCTGGAGATGGCCGCCGGGCACCTGCGGGAGGTGGCCCGGTGACCCTCGCCGCCGCCGATCTCGGCGCGCTCCTCCAGCTCGTGCCGGTGCAGCGGGCCGGAATCGCCCTGCTGCTGGCCGCGATCGGGCTGCCGGTGATCGGCGTGGTGATCGTCGGGCTCGACATCATGCCGGTGCGGTTCGCGATGATGCACGTAGCGCTGCTGGGCATCGCGATCGGCCTGCTGTCCGGCCTCGATCCGATGCTGTGTGCGCTGGTGGCGTGCGCCCTGGCCGGCGCCGGCGTGGCACCGCTCGCCCGGACCCCGGACGGCCTGTCAGGGGCGATGGGCCTACTGATGAGTTTGGCCATCGCGGCCGCGCTGCTGGTCCTCGCGGTCTCGGGCGTCAACGCCTCGGGCGCGTTCGCGCTGCTGTGGGGGTCGATCCTGTCCGTGGGTACGGCGGATCTGGTGGTACTCGGGGTTCTGGCGCTCGTCGTCCCCGGCCTGTTCTGGTGGCGGCGCCGGAACGTGGCGCTGCTGCTGTACGACCGGGAACTCGCGCTGTGCTCAGGCGTCCCGGTCCGCGTCCTCACCCTGGTGCTGCTCGTACTGGTCGCGGTATCGGTCGCCGGAGCGATCAAGCTCACCGGTGCCCTGTTGGTCGACGCCCTGACGCTGCTGCCCGCCCTCGCGGCCCGCCGCCTGGGCACCTCGCTGAGCTCGATCACCTTCTGGGCGATCGGCGTCGGGATCACCGTGAACCTGACCGGATTCCTCATCGCTCTCTGGCTGGACTGGCCGCCGGGGCCGGTCCTCGTCCTGACTGCGGGGGCGCTCGTCCTCGCGGTTCACCTCATACCCGAACGGAGAATCAGCTCATGGCGCGCACCCGCGTCCGTATCGCTTCCCTCCTCGCACTGAGCGCGGCACCGGCCCTGGTCGCGGGCTGCGGCAGCGGCGCCGACAAGTCGGCCGACAGCGGCTCCGAAGGTACGAAGGGGAAGCCTGTCGTCGTCGTGACCACTACTTGGGAAGGTGCCTTCGCGAAGGCCGCGGGCGCCAAGGACGTCACGGTCATCGTGCCCCAGTCCGTGCACCACGCCCCCGACTACGATCCCAAGCCCTCCGACCTCGCGGCCGTCGCCAAGGCCGACTTCGTGCTGTACGCGCCCTTCGAGCCGTACGCCGAGAAGATCAAGGAAGCCGCGGGGTCCACGGCGAAGCCGGTCGAGGTGCATCTCGACAACGACGCCAACAAGGTCAAGGCCGAAGTCGCACGGCTGGGCAAGCTGTTCGGTACCCAGAAGGCCGCAGCGAAGTGGACGACCGCCTTTGATGCCGAATACGGGAAGCTGACCAAGGACCTGAGGGCCGCCTGGCCCGGCGGCAAGAGCCCGAACGTGGTCAGCCAGGTCTTCACCACCTGGTCGGCGAAGCTGGCGGGTGCCACCACCGTCGGCACCTACGGGCCCGAGGCCGTCACCCCGGCGCAGCTGGCCGAGCTGTCGAAGAAGAAGCCGCTCCTGGTCCTGGACAACGCACATATGTCGACCGGAACGGTCCTGCCCGGCTCCGGCGCCAAGCAAGTGAAGATCGTCAACTACCCGGGCAAGGACCTGGACCTGCTGCCCGTGTACCGCAATGCGGCGGCGGAGCTGAAGAAGGCCATGTCCGGGTCCTAGGGCCTGTCCGATGGGTCAGGGTCGGAGAGGCCGCGGCGTCTGGTGCACTGCGTTCGCTGCGCGAACTCCGTCTCGGCTCCTCATGTGCTCCTTGGATGCCGAGCTGCATCGCAAGGCGCCGGAGCGTCTCGATAGCGGAGCTATCGGGACGTTTCGGCAACGCCGCGAGGTGCCGTGCCAGACGCCGCGGACCCGGCCATGACCCATCGGACAGGCCCTAAGGGTGTCTTCCCGGGTGACCGGCACCGTATGGGAACTCTGACCGGTTTGGCCCGCCGGCGCCCCGTGTGATTCCCCTCACGGGGACCGACGGCCCCACCCCTGTACGTGGCCGCCGGCGTACGTGCTGCGCGCGCAACGGCCGCTACGGAGCGCCGAGATGACTTCCCGCCATGGATGGTCGCCTCCGCTCGTTCGACTCGCTGCGCTGTACATGCACCTGATCGTCCGCGTGTACATGCTGGATAGGTTGTGCCGGTGCGCAGACCGGGACGAGGGGCCAGGCGGACCGGAAGGGGTCTGCTCTGCGCTTTCGCGTGCCTGTTGCTGGGCGCTGCGAGCCATGTCGCAGCCGGTGGCCGGTTGCCCGGCGGGGGTGTGCTGGGTGTTCTTTTCGCCGTTCTGACCGTGCAGGGCACGGTGCTCTTCGGTGGGCGGCGGCGCCGCTTCGATGTGACGACGCTGACGCTGGGCGGGACGCAGTTCGCCCTCCACCTCGCGCTCCATCACCTGTCGATGCGCGAGGGTGGCCCCACCATGTCCGTCGGGCACGCGGCGCACCGCATGTCCGGGAGCATGGACGAGAGCATGTCCGGCCCGCGCATGGGCGGCATGGTGCCGGCGGACATGGCGGGAGGCGGTGGCGGACATTCTCTGTCCCCGGCCATGCCCCTGGCCCACGCGGTCGCCACGCTCGGGACCGCGCTGTGCGTCGTCTACGGAGAGCGGGTACTGCGACGTCTGGCGGCCCTGGTGGTGCCGGACGTCTGCTTCCGCGCTCCCCCGGTCCTCCCCTTCACCCCACGCCTTCGGCCGGCGCTCCCGCCGTCGGAGCATCCCCGGTTCGGCGTACTGCTCGCACGTTCCCGGCCCCGGCGGGGCCCGCCCTCAGCGGTCCCGGTCTGACGGGCCCCTCCCGCCGTTCTCTCGCGCCGCCCGTGCAGCGGCGCCGATGAGGCATGCGCTGGGGCGGAGTCGGACCGGGGCACTCGTGTCGTCCACACCGCCCCCGGCGGATTCCCCTTCACGGTTTCGCGGCGCCTCCGGCCCGTCCGGCGGATGCCGCCCTCTGAGGAACGTGCATGTCTTCCAGAATCGAAGAACCACCACAAAGCGACCACGGTCGGATCGACGCCCAGTCGCCCGAGGTCGCGGTCACCGTCGCCGTCGCCGAACCCGAGGCCACCCCCACGCCGGAGGAGTGCCGGCCCGGCCGCTCCTGGCAGGGCGTGCGGGCTCTGCTCGTCCGGCTGCACTTCTACGCCGGCGTGTTCGTCGCCCCCTTCCTGCTGGTGGCCGCCCTGACCGGGCTGGCCTACACCTTCACTCCGCAGCTCGACCAGCTGGTCTACGGCGACCGGCTGCGCGTCGAGCAGGTGGGCGACAAGCCGCGTCTGCTCGCCGACCAGATAGCCGCCGCGCGGGACGCCCACCCGGAGGGCAGCCTGGCCTCCGTCGTCACCCCGCCCGGCCCGGAGGACACCACGCGGGTGGTGCTGTCGGTGCCGGAGCTCGGTGAGAAGCAGCGGACCGTGTTCGTCGACCCGTACACCGCCGGGGTGCAGGGTGAGCTGACCACGTCATGGGGCGCGACCCCGCTCACCACCTGGCTCGACGAACTCCACCGCGATCTGCACCTGGGCGAAGCCGGCCGCCTCTACGCGGAGGTCGCCGCGAGCTGGCTGTGGGTGATCGTCGTGGGCGGCCTGGTGCTCTGGCTAGGACGCAGCCGGGGACAGCGCGCCAAGTCCGTACGCGGTGTGCTGCTGCCGGACCGTTCTGCCCGGGGCGTGCGCCGCACCCGCAGCTGGCACGCGGCCACCGGTGTGTGGCTGGCTCTGGGGCTTCTTTTCCTCAGCGCCACTGGTCTGACCTGGTCGAAGTATGCGGGTGAGCGGTTCGGGCAGCTGCTGGACGCGGTCAAGGGCCATGCTCCGGAGCTGGACACCGCGCTTCCCGGCGCGACGCCGTCCGCGGGAGACGGGGGCGGGGAGCACGCGGGGCACGGCGCCGGCCATGGCACGGCCTCGGCGGATCCGGCCGGCTTCGACGCCGCGCTGGCGGTCGCCCGGGACGCCGGGCTGGGCGGCAAGGTGGAAGTGACGCCTCCCGCCGACGGCGCTGGCGCGTGGACCGTGGCGCAGAAGGACAACGAGTGGCCGGTGCACTACGACCAGGTCGCCGTGGACGCGGAGAAGGGCGAGGTCACCTCCCGCAGCCGGTGGGCGGACTATCCGTTCCTGGCCAAGCTCAGCAAGCTCGGTGTGCAGGGACACATGGGGGTGCTGTTCGGGATCGCCAACCAGATCGTGCTGGCCCTGGTCGCGCTCGGACTGGCCGCCGTGACCATCTGGGGCTACCGCATGTGGTGGCAGCGCCGCCCGACCCGCGACGACCGCAGGGCGGTACTCGGCAGGGCCCCGGCCCGCGGGGTGTGGCGCAGGCTGCCGCTGCCCGTGCTCGTCCTGGGCGTACCGGCGGTCGTCGCGCTCGGCTGGGCGCTGCCCGTCCTGGGCGTCACCCTGGCCGGGTTCCTCGTCCTGGACGTGGCGACCGGTCTCGTCCGGCGGAGCCGGGCAGCCTGACGCGCGGGGGCAGGCACGCCTCGCACGTGCCTGCCCCCCCGCTGCTCGTCGGCGGTCGGGCGAGACGGCCCGCCCTACGGGCCGAGCGTCAGCCCGTAGGAGCGAGCGGAGACGCGGGGGCCGGGTGCACAGCGGTCGGCAGGTCCGGCGGCAGGCTTCCGGCCAGTCGCCGGCGCAGCCCCGCCCGGTCGGGTTTGCCCGCCGGGGTCAGCGGAATCTCCGCGACGACCAGGAGACGCTCGGGGTGCTTGCGCTGCTCCAGTCCCCGTTGCGTGAGGTGCGCGCACAGGGAGTCGAGAGTCAGGGGGTCGCCGGGACCCGCGGCATCGGTGGTACGGGACACAACGCAGGCCGCGAGCCGCTCGCCCATCACCGCGTCCGGCACTCCGACGCACACCACGTCGCGGACGAGGGGGTGGGCGGCCAGTTCCCGCTCGACCTCCGCGGGGCTGATGTTGGCGCCGCCGCGGATGACGATGTCCTTGAGGCGTCCCACGATGTGCAAAGTGCCCTCGCCGTCGAGGAATCCGAGGTCACCGGTTCGCACCCAGCCGTCGGGGGTGCGGTAGCGGGCGTCGAGCTCCGGGGAGGCGACGTAGCACATGGGGGTCATCGGGCCACGCGCGATGATCTCTCCGATCGCTCCGTCCGGCAGCGGCGCGTGGGTCTCGGGATCGGCGATACGGATGTCGGCGACGCGGGGGTCGGGGCGGCCGGCGACCACGCCCTGGCCGTCCGCGGTGGGCGTGTCGTCGTCCAGCGCCGTGTGGCAGTTGACCCCGTCGGCCGATCCGTAGAGGTTGACGACCGGACAGCCGAATGCGCGGGCGGCGTGCGCGGCAGTGGTCGCGTCCAGGGCCGCGCCGCCGAGGACGAGTGCCGTGGGGGCGGGCAGTTTCTCGCCCGAGGTGTCGAGCCGGTCGAGCATCATGCGCACCATCGTGGGCACGCCCAGGACGTGCGTGGGTTCGTGCTCCCGTATGGCGGCGAGTGCGGCCTCGGGGGTGAAGTGGTCGAGCAGGATGAGCGTTCCGCCGTGCCGGGCGAGGGTGACGGCGGTTCCGCTGGAGCCGAAGGCCGAGGCGAGCGGCACCAGGAACAGGCAGCGCGGCGGGGTCTGGTCGGGCATGAGCGAGGCCAGGAAGTTGCCGCGGCCGCCGGCCATCGCGTTGTGGGAGTAGGCGACCATCTTCGGCTCGGCTTCGGAACCGGAGGAGACGAGGATGCGGGCCGCGCTGTCCGGGTGCGGTCTGGCGGGGACGAACGCGGTCGGGTCGGAGCGCAGCAGCTCCGAGAGGGCAGTCGTCCCCTGTGGGGCGCCGCCGGGTCGTCCAGCCGCGATGACATGGCGGAGTGCGGGCAGGACCGGGGCCAGGGCCTGCAGGTCGGCGGCGTGGTGGTTGCCGCGGTGCTCGACGGCCGCGATGACGGCGACGGCCTCGGCACGGCGGAGCAGGTGCTCGGCTTCCAGGCTTCCGCGGCCGACCGGGAAGGGCAGCGCGACGGCGCCGAGCGCGGCGAGGGCGAGATCGGCGATGACGGCGGTGCGGCCATTGGGCAGTTGGACACCGACCACGTCTCCCGGGCGTATGCCGAGGCTGCTGAGTCCGGTGGCCAGACATCGCACTTTCCGGTCGAGCGCGGTGTAGCAGAGCTTTCCCTTGGCGTCCAGGACGGCGGTGCGGTGCAGGTCCGCGATCTGGCGGGCCCGGAAGAGGCTGTAGAGGTCGAGGTCGGGGCAGGTGCCGTCGATCACCCAGGAGCGGCGGAGATCGACGGGCAGCAGGTCGTGCAGGGCGACGGTCATGCGAAGCTCCAAGGGTCGGGAACGGCGAAGGCACCGTGTGTGTCCCGGCTGATCGCACAGCCGGCGAAGCGCGGATCGCGGTGAAGGTCGGCCAGGTCCGTGGTGACGGCCGTCGCGGTCAGGCCGTGCTCGCCCAGCCGCGTCAGAGCCTCGTCGGTGGGCAGCTCGCTCAGGTCGTGGGCACGGACGGCAGCCGCGCAGGCGTCGGCGGGGGCGATCCAGCCGTCCGCGGTGCGCATGGGGCGGCGGAATCCGCCCGGCCGTCGTGCGTTGCCTCCCTCGGCGGCCCGACGCAGCGCGGGGGCGGTGAGGAGATCGGCGGCACCCAGCAGGGAGGAGTCCACACGCACGCCCCGGCCGGTGCGTTCGCGCAGCAGCAGTCCGGCGAGCAGGGCCTCGGTGCCGAGGAGTCCGCCCAGGACGTCGAGCAGCGTCATCAGCGAGGGGGCGGGCGACTCGTCCGCCGGGCGGGCGGCTTCGCCGACTCCGGTGCGGGCCTGCACCATGAAGTCCGTCCCCATCGGGGCGTGCGGGAGACGGCCGGCCCAGCCGCTGGTGTAGGCGTAGACGAGTCCGGGGTTGACCGCGGCCAGGTCGTCCGCGTCGAGGCCGAGCTGGGCGGCCTTGCCCGGCGCCCAGTTGTGCAGGAAGACATCGGCCTGGGCCGCCATCTCCCGCAGCCGGCGGCGGTCGGACTCCGCCTTGATGTCCACCTCCTCGGCCTTCTTGCCCCGGTTCAGCGCGAGCCAGCGGGCGGAGACGCCCGAAGAGGTGGGCGGCATCCCACGCAACGGATCACCGCCCGGCGGCTCGATGCGGATCACCTCCGCACCGAGCAGTCCCAGCAGGTGGGCGGCGAGCGGGGCCTGGATCCGGCGGCCTGCCTCCAGCACGGTCAGCCCCGCCAGCGGCCGTGCCACGGCTGCCGGAGGTCCCGTGACCCGATGTCCCGATCCGTGGGACACGACGGTCCACGGGGCGGCGCCGTCATGTTCGGTTGTGCGTTCGGCGAGGGTGCGCAGCCGGCAGACCTCGGCGCCGGACATCGACGCCGCCTGGCGGATGCGCTGCCAGCTGTGGGCGAGCGTGGTCGCGTGCAGCGCCGGCGGGAGCGGGGCGCAGGCGGTGGCGTACCGGAACTGGAACGGCCGCCAACCGGCGCGGATGGCTTCGGGCGGTGCGTCCAGGACCCGCCAGAAGGCGGCCCAGGCACCCGGGTCCAGCGTCTCCAGCTCGAAGAGCGTTCCCCCGGCCGCGGTGAACGGCGGGCCGCCCGCGGCGAGTTCGGACACCTCGCCCTCGTCGGCTCCGGCCGCGGCAAGGTACTGGGAGACCGCCAGCAGTCCGGCTCGGTCGGCGCTCGTGGACACCTGCGCCGTCGCCCCGCCACGTGCCTGCCACAGCAGCCCGGCGAGGAGTCCCTGCACGGTGAGTACGGCGGTCGCGGTGGCGGCGTAGTCGACGGCCAGGCCACGTGGTTCGCCGTCGCGTCGGCCGTGCACGGACATCATGCCCGTGGCTGCCTGCACGGTGGCCTCGTCGATGATCCCGCTTCCGGGAGCCGCCCACCTCATCTGGGCTTCTTGGGGGGAGAAGCCGCAGCCGCCGACGGTGATCCGTGCGGTCCCGGCGTCTGCCCGCGCCGCGGGCTCCCGCTCCGCACGAGTTCCCAGAAGACGCAGATGCCGGGTGACGAGGCCGGTCGGTTCCGGCGGCCCCGAGGTGGCGAGCTGCAGCCCGTCGAGTGGTCGGACCGTCTGCGTGCTGGCTGGTGACGTCATGCCTCTCCTCTCCTGGCACGGCGGCGGCCGGCGCATGGGAATGTGCGGAACGCGGGAACCCGAGAGCGCGCGCATCCGACCAGTTCCACGAACAGACAGTCGGACTGTCATCCGCACGGGTTCCCGGCAGACTGGAGAAAAGTGGTGGAGAGGCGTGGTCACGTCGTGGCCGGTCCTGGTGAAGAGGGGCTCGGCACCGCCGAGTTGACGGAGCGGGTGACGGATTTCGTACGTCGGAGGGTGATGCCGTGCGAGCCCGTACTGGACGGCGGGGGCCCCGCGGCCGCGGCTGCCCTGCGCGAGCTGCGCAGCCAGGCCAAGGAGAGCGGTCTGTGGGCCATGCCGTTGCCCGTCGAGCTGGGTGGCCAGGGCCTTCCCCTGCGGCGGTACGCACGGCTGGCCGAGGCCGAGGGAGCGAGCGACCACGGCCCGGCCGCACTGGGCTCCGCTCCCCTGCTCGACGTCACGATGCTGCAACGCCACGGCAGCACACGGATACGTGACCACTACCTCAGGCGGCTGGTCTCCGGGGAGCTCCGCACCTGCTACGCGATGACCGAACCCGATGTCCCGGGCACCGACCCCTTCATGACCGGCACCCGCGCCGTCCGGGAGAAGGACGGAAGTTGGACCCTCATCGGCCGCAAATGGTTCACCTCCAGTGCCGCCGAAGCCGATCTCGTCACCGTCCTCGCCCGCACCGACGGAGACACCTCCGATCGCGACGGGCTCTCCCTCCTCCTTGTCCCCACCGACTCCCCCGGCTTCCGCCTCGTCCGCGAACTTCCCGTGCTCGGCGCCGGCGGGCAGTGGGAGATCGCACTGGACCAGGTCACCGTCCCGGACGACCACCTGCTCGGCGAGCGTGGCCAAGCCCTCACCATCGCCCGCGAACGGCTCCAACTGGGCCGCACCCTGCGCTGTCTGCGCTGGCTCGGGCAGGCGCAGCGGGCCTTCGACCTGATGTGCGCACGGGCCAACTCCCGTACGGGCAGCCGCGGTCCGCTCGCGAGCCACCAACTGGTGCAGCAGCACGTCTTCGAGTCGCTGCTCGCCCTGCGCACCACCCGACCGTTGGTCCACGAAGCGGTGGGCCGCATCGCCTCCGGTGTCGACGCACACACCGAAGTGGGCCTGGCCAAAGTGGCCGCTGCCCGCATGCTCCAACAGGTCGCGGACGCGGCCATTCAGGTCCACGGTGCGGCCGGCCTCGGTCCCGACACCCCGCTGCCCGCGCTCTTCCGTACCGGCCGCACCGCCCGGATCCTCGACGGCCCGGACGAGCTGCACATCACGTCCGTCGCACGCCGGGTCCTGCGCGACTACCCGGCGTAGCTCTCCAGAACGCTCCCTCGGCCCGGGGCGGCGCGCTCGGCACAAGGCCGGGGCTATACATGCCGAATGTCGACCAGTCCGGTGTGCGCGGCAAGCCCGAGCGCGAGGAAGAAATCGCCCCACACCAGTTCGTGTCGTGGGGCGGTTCCCCGTACGGCGTCGTAGCAGCCGTCCAGCAGCATGCCGGCCGGACGGGTCTGCCCGGGCGCGGTGACGTGCGAGGTGACGAGACGATGCAGGGTCGCGACGGCGCGGGCGGAGTACTCGGCCACCCGCGGGCCCGGGAGGCATGCGAGCTTCAGCAGCGCGACCGCTGTGATGGCGGCGGCCGAGGTGTCCGACGGACCGTCGGGCCGTGTGGCATCGGCCGGCGGGACCAGGCGCCCGGAGGCCTCCGCCTGTGGGTCGGCCAGCTGCGCCGTCACGGCCTCCCAGCGGGCCGGTGCCCACGCCGCGGCGACGTCGCCGCGATGCAGCGCATCAGCCACGGCGAGCAGCAGCCACGCACGTCCACGGGTCCAGCCGGACGGCGGATCCTCGCACGGCCGCCAGCCACCGCCCGCGTCGAAGTGCCAAGCAGGGACGAACACCCCTTCACCCACGCAGAGTTCGAGATTTCGACACAGGTGGGAGGCGGCCGCCTCGACACCTTCCGATCCCGCTTCGGCGAGCAGCGGCACCATGCCGGGCACACCGTCCGCTCTGGTCAGCAGCCGCGGCCCGCCGAACGCCGATCCCCAGGGCACCAGGCCGAGTTCGGGGTCCAGCGAGGTCAGGCAGGCCCGTGCGGCACGGCTACGCAAGGCGGCGGCATCGGTGTCACCGTCGGCCAAGGCGGTCCCGTACCAGAGCATCAGCCCACGAGTTGCGGTGTCGGCAGTCACCCACTCCGCCAGTCGCCCGGTACACGCGGCGGCCGCGGCCCGGTCGGCTCGCCTGCCGGTGCGCCTGGCCCGCAGCCACAGCAGTCCGGCCCAGAACCCACCGGTCCACGCACCGCGCCGGGTCGTCGTCCACCGACCGCTCTCCGGATCGGCGAACAGCGGGAAACGGTCGCCGACTTCGGCCGCGGTTCCGGCGACCCGGTCGAGCACATCCGACAGCGCGCGTTCGGCCCAGTCTCCGGACGTCATGCCGCACTCGCCGCCGTACGCTGCCGACGCTCACGCCGCGCCCACACGAACCCCACCGTGCCGGCCGCCGCGAACTCCCCTGCGACCAGCAGCCAGCCGGGCCCGTAGTGGCCGGCTTCCGCGAGCACGCCGAAGACCGGCGGGCCCACGGCGAAGCCGGCGAAGAACCCGGCCGAGACGAGCGCCGAGTCCTGACCGGCCCGGCCCGGGGCGGCGCGCTGCATGACCAGCACCATGGAGACGGCGTTCCCGGACACGGCGAACACCCCCACCGCCACGGCCGCCGGCCAGGCCAGCGGATGCACGAGCAGCGCGCCCGCCAGCAACAATGCTGCTCCGACAGCTCCAACCGCGAGCCATCCCGGAAGCCGTTCGGCGCGGCCCGGAGTGGCCGCCTTCGACCAGCCCACGCGGCCGACGATGCCCGCCACACCCAGCACCGCCACGAGAGCCCCGGCGGCAGTGGGCCCCATTCCGAGCTCCCGAGCCCCGAACAGCGCCAAGTAGGTGTTGACGGAGGCGATTCCGCAGCCCAGCAGCAGGGAGAACGCCGCCAGCCAGGCGATGGCTCCGCGCGGCACCAGTGACGAGCGCGCCCCCGCCCCCTTCGCCGGAGGATCGGCAGGCAGCGTACGCAGAGCACAGAGGGCGGCCACCACGGCCGCGGCCGCTGCCGTCCACACGGCCCACCGCCAGCCGACACCTGCGGCCAGCGCCGCCAGTGGCAGCCCGGCCGCGAACGCACCCAGCTGCACACCCGACTGCTTCATCCCGGTCACCGAGCCCCGTGCGGCGGGCGGCACAGCGGCCAGAATCGTCTTGTTGGTCGCCGGATTGGCCAGCGCCTGGGGCAGTCCGCCCACGGCGACCGCCGCGAGCAGAAACCCGGCACCGGGCGCCGCACCGATCAGCCCGAGCGCCACGGCCGATACGAGCAACAGCGCAACGAGCGCACGCCGCGGCCCGATCCGATCCACGATCCGACCACTCGACGGGGACAGCGCAGCCGCCGTGCCGAAACCGATCGTCGTCGTCAGGCCCAACACCGTGGCGGATATACCCAGTTCGTCCACCAGACGCGGGCCGAGCGCACCAAGTAGGAAGAGCTGCAGCATCGAGAAGGACATGGCACACGTGAGCAGCGCCGTCAGCCCTGCCTTCGTTCCCGCTGCCGGCACCCCCGCAACCACCCGTTCTCCACTCAACGGCGTCTCCGTTCCCCGCGGTCGGATGCCCTTCGCCGGATGCTCTTCGCCGAAGGTTCTTCGCGTCACGTCAGCAGTCGGCCGAGGCGGCACGGGAGTTCCCCACAGGCCATATGGCGTGCGTCACACCAACTCGCCAAGCCCAAGTTCGAGTTCGAGTTCGAGTTCGATGGTGCCGTGCGGTACGGGCTGCGGCGTCGTCTGGCCGGTCATGGCCTTCTTGTCGTACCCGCTGACGGGTCTGTCCTAGCCGCGCAGGTCGAGCACTGCGGCGACTGGACGCTGCTGAATCTGGCGGAGCATGTGGACAGTTCGAATCTCTCGGCGGCCGTCGCAGGCACCCAGAGGCGCGGTGGCTACCAACCCCCCGCGGCGCCGCGCGAGCGAGCCGCTCTTACCCCCTAGTCCCCTGATCCCTGTTCAACCTGCAGGGGGTCTCCACCCCCTGATTCTTGCTCAAGGGGGATACACGACGCCTGGCCTGGCGGGAGTGCGAGCCGCCGCGCCGAGGCGTGCCACCGCGAGCGGACGGCGCGGCGGTGTTGTTCCGTCGCTTCACGGCGCCGCGGAACCGGTTCCGTCGAACACCTCACGATTGCGGACGATCTCGATCTGGTGGTCCTGCACCCAACGCACCACGTGCGTGACGGTGTCGCTGAGCGAGCGTCCCAGTGGGGTGAGCGCGTATTCGACGCGAGGCGGTACTTCGGCGTAGGCCGTCCGCGTGATCAGTCCGTCGCGGGTCAGCGAGCGGAGCGTCTGGCTCGCCCGCTCCCCCACGATGCCAAGTGAGGAAAAGATGGCCACCAACGCCGCCGTCGGAACCAGTACCGCAGACGCATCCGAATCCGCAGCCGCTGACAAGCAGGCCGGCCGCGCGGCCCCAGGGGTCCGGCACGACACCTTCACGGTCGAAGTCCACCTGACCGCGCCTCAGAGCGCGGTGTTCGAGGCCTTTGCCGACACTCCGGGCCGGCGCCGGTGGTTCAAACTGCCGGGCCGCCAGGTGTCGTACCGCCACGACTTCGCCGTGACCGGCGGCGAGACGGCGTCCAGTGTCTTCATGGTTCCAGACGCACCGCCGGAACGGCTCGCGTATGCCTCTCGCTACCTCGACATCACGTCGGGATCGAGGATCGTGTACGCGTACACGTCCCGCGTGGACGACGTGCCGCGCTGGACCTCACTGGTGACCATTGAGCTGCACCCGGAGGGCGACGGTACGCACCTGAGGTGGACCGAGCAGGCGGCCTTCCTCACCCCTTCCGCGGAGCCCGACCACGACTTCCCCCACCTGCGGGGCGCCACCCGCCTGCGGTTGAACGGACTCGCGGCGGCTCTGACGACCACGGGGCAAGCCGGTGCCCGTCCGCACAGGAGAGGTTGACGCCTGAGACGCAAGCCGGGGACAGAGCGTCGCGCCGGGCCAAGCTCCTCCACCAGCTGGGGTGAATAACGGCGCAATCAGGACACTCTGCGTCGGGCGAGGCATAACTCCGCCCCGGAAAAGCCAGGATCCCTTCCGGATCACGTGGCAGTCGTATGGGTGCCGTGTCTAGGAAGGAACGCCGCAGACGATGAGGATCACAGCCAAGGTGTCCCGGGCCGTCACCGCGCTGGCCCTGAGCGCCATTGTGGGACTGGGCCTGGCCAACGGGGCGCAGGCCACGTCAGCGCGGGACGACACGGTCCACCCCAGCGCCCGGTCGGCCACCGAGGACGGAGGTTGGCAGGGTGAGGGCGGGCTGTCGCTGAGCCCGGCGGACAACGCGCGTGTGGACGCCTATCTGGAGCAGGCCAAGAAGGCGGAGCGGTCCATCAGCCCGCAGGTGCGGGCGGCCGCCGCACTCAGCGACGCCGAGGTCATCGGCTTCGACCGCCGCCTGAAGTCCCCGGATTCGCTCAAGCGCAAGGTCGCCACCTCGATGAAGGAGAACCCGGACCAGAACGTCGGCGAGGCCCTGGCGAGGATCAGCGACTCGGTGCGCTACACCCTGCAGTGGCCCGACCACCGCTACAGCGTCGGGGTCACCATCGCCTCACACACCCTCGCGGCCTGGGGGAACGACAGCTCCAAGTGGACGAACCGCTGGACCAGCGCGAAGGGCTACAAGGGGCTCAACACCGGCTGGCGCGCACCGCGTTCCGGACATCCGTTCGAGGTCCAGTTCCACACGCCGACGAGCAAGTGGGCACAGGAGGAGACGCACAAGCTGTACGAGGAGCAGCGGCTGCCCACCACCACACCCGAGCGCGCCAAGGAACTCCAGGAACAGCAGGACGCGATCTTCGCAATGGTCCCCGTCCCGCCCGGCGCCGACCGTCTGACCGCGCCCCGCGTACCTGCCACCGTCGCTCGTCGTTGATCCGCACGCCCGGCCCAGGGCCTCGCAGAAGGACGGCCTCCACTTAGCCGGCACGTCATGAGCACCCCAGCGACTTCGGCGGTTGCCAGGGGCCGGGAAGGGATCACGCGCCAGGGTTGCCCTGTGGGACGTCGAGGATGATGTCGGCGGCGCGGGCGATGACCGGGGTGCGGGTGCGGCCGGGGTGGTCGGCGGCGAGGAAGTGGCTGCCGATGGCCGTGCAGAAGGCGAGCAGGGCACGGGCCTCGACCTCGTCGGGGTCGGTGCAGAAGGTGCCGATGGCGTCGCGGGCCAGCTGCATACGCCTGTTGTCCACGCGGCGCAGGCGGTCGGCGACGGCGTGGTCGCGGCGGGCCCACTCGCGGATGGCCAGGTCGATGGGGAGCAGGCGGTCGCTGGAGAAGGTGAGCTGTCCGGCCAGGCGGACCTTGTCCCGTGCGTCGCCACCTTCCCGCTCGACCCGGTCCACCACGTCGTCCACGCTCTCGCGCTCCCAGGCGTCCAGCATCTCGGTCAGCAGTGCGTCGCGGTCGGCGAAGTAGCCGTAGAAGCCCCCCTTGGTGACCCCCAGCGCCTTGGCGAGCGCCTCGACCCGCACCGCGTCCACTCCGCCTGCGGCCAGCGCCCGCAGCCCCTCCTCGACCCACTTCTCGCGCGGTGTGCGCAATGCGCCCATGTGTGGCCCACCTCACCCGGTCCGACCCGTTGTACGGCCTCGTATAACAGGTCTAGTCTCGCCTTGTACGGCATCGTATAACCCGAGAAGGGACACGTCATGTCATTCGGTTTCGTTGCCTTCCACTACCCGGCCGCCGAGCACGTCGAGGAGTTCGTCGGCGAGTGCCACAAGGTCGCCGAGGCGGCGCGGCGGCAGCCGGGCTTTCTGTCCGTCGGAGTCTGGGTCACGCCGGACGGCGAGGCCGTCGTCACCACCGGCACGTTCGAGTCCGAGGAGGCGTTCCGGGCGGCGGCCGACGTCGGCCGCGAGATGGGCGCGACACCCGACGGCTTGAGCGACCTGGAGGTCAGGCCCCGCGAGGTCCACTTCCTCATGTCGCGCTGACGATCTCGGCGGGGTCAACTCCCCGTTGGGATAGGGACTTTGGCGCAAGTGGCTGTGACGCCGAAGATTCTGGCGGGAGTTGCCGCCGGAGCAGGCTAGTGCCTGTCCGATGAGTCAGGGTCGGAAAGCCCTAGAGTGCGAGGGTGCCGTCGTACAGCATCGGGCAGGCAGCAGGGCTGCTGGGCGTGAGTTCGGAGACCGTCCGTCGGTGGGCGGACGGCGGACGGCTGCGCATGGACCGGGACGGGTCGGGGAACCGGGCGATCGACGGGGTGAGCCTGTCCGCCTTCGCCAAGAAGCGGGCCGCGGGAATGCATCCGGTACCGGACGCGGTATCCACCTCCGTGCGCAACTCGTTCGCCGGGGTCGTCACCGCCGTGCACGTCGACGATGTGGCCGCACAGGTGGAAGTGCAGTCCGGTCCGCATCGGCTGGTCTCGTTGGTCACCCGGGAGGCCGTCGAGGAACTCGGCATCGCGGTCGGCGTCACCGTAACGGCCAGGGTGAAGTCGACCAACGTCCACATCGACCGCCACTGACCGGCCGGACGGTTCAGCGGCAGAGCAGCGCGGCGCGCAGGTCGAGCTTGTCGTCGAGGCGGGAGAGGTTGCGGCCGGTGAGGGCCTCGATGCGCTGGATGCGGTAGTGGACGGTGTTCACGTGCAGATGGAGAGCCTCGGCGGTCCTGGTCCAGGAACAGTTGTGCGCCAGGAAGACTTCGAGCGTCTCCAGCAGCATGGTGTGCGAGGCCGGTGAGCCGAGCAGCAGCGGACCCAGGGTCCTGGTGCGGTAGGCCTCTCTGACACGGTCGGGGACACCCGCCAGCAGCGACTCCAGGGTCGACAGGTCCTCGACGGCCGTGACGTGGGCGGACTGCGGTGCCGTGGTCCGGGCCGCGGCCAGTGCGTAGCGCGCCTCGGCGAGTGCCGTTCCCAGCTCTGCCGGGGTCGGTACGAGCGCGCTGACGCCGGCGTGCAGAGCGGTGTCCGGCCGGCAGGCGTGCAGCAGCGACCACGCCTCGCTCAGCCGAGTCTGGAGGTCGTCGTCGCAGGCGGCGTCGACGACGGCGATCGCTTCGCCGTCCACGCCCTGTCCGACGGCGAAGCCCACGGAGGGGAGGTGGTTCAGCGCCTCCGCGAGCGCGGCGCCGGCCCCGGGGTGCCCGTCGGCCTCCATGGTGGCGACGACCGCCCGGTAGGGCCCTTGGGTGGTGAGGCCGCAGGCGCGCAACGCGTTGTCCACGGCGTTCGTGTCCGGCGCAGCGGCGCCTGTCAGGGCTATCAGCTCTTCGTGCGCCTGCCGACGCGCCGCCTGCCGACGGTCGAGATGGTGGCGGAGATGAGCCATGATCTCGGCGATCTCGTGCAGGACCCGCGGCGGGGCCGCGACCGCCTGCGGTAGGTGGAGGTGCCAGGCGTCGTACGGGGTGCCGTCGGCCTGGATGCGCAGCGTGGTGCCGGAAGTGCCGTGCAGGCTCTTCGCGGCCTGTTGCGCGGGGAGGGGGGAAGCGGACGTGGTGCGCGCGACGGTGCGTCCGCTGCTGGTGAGGAGGTAGCAGGGCGGCGTGCCGAGATGGGCGAAGGCCCGGTCCAGCAGTTCGGCCGGGGGCGCGCCGCGCTCGAGCAGCCGGCTGAGTTCGACGCGTACGTTCTCCGGCAGCGCGTAGTGGGGCGCGGGGCGGCGGCTGAGGTCTCCCCACTGGCGGAGATAGACCGCTTCGGTGATGGCCCGGAAGCTGGTCCGCGCGGGGACGGCGAGCAGTGCGATCCGGTGTTCACGGCAGGAGTCGAGGAGATCCTCGGGCACCGTGCCGTGCGTTTCCTCACCGGCGAGGAGGGCGGCGACGCCGACGGCGCGCAGCGCGGAGACAAAGCGATCGGTCTTGGCGCGGCCATCGTGCGGGGTCCACCACACGAGTCCGCTCAGCACGATCTCGCCCGGCTGCAGAAATCTGGTCGGGTCCTCCAGATCGGTGGCGGTGACGCCGCTGATCTCTTGGCCGAGAAGGGGCCCATCGCCCCAGACGAGACCGAGGTCGAGACTGTCGAGCTGGAGGAGGTCTTCGACGTGCATACGGTGGCTCCTTGCGCGGCTGCGGGACGACCCCAGATCTCACATTCACTAGGCAGTTGCGAGTTATCCCATCGTAAATGCCAAGGATTTTCCACGGAAATCCTCTTGGTTGATCATCCAGTTCACAGGTGTCAACGATGGAGGTTTTCCGTGTGCGCAACCAGTCGTCTTCCGTCCTCGCGAGGGCTTCACTGAGGGGGAAGCAGTGGCCGAAAGGCGTGGGGAGACATGGATCTGAACACGGTGCTGGACGTGCTCGACGCGCGTCGTCGTGAGCCCTGGCGGCCGGGTGACGCATGGCTGGGCGGGGGGACGTATCTGTTCTCCGAGCCGCAGCCGCAGCTGCGCCGCCTGCGGGATCTGAGCCGGATGGGCTGGGACCCGGTGACGTACCAGGAGGACGGGGCGCTGGAGATCGCGGCGACCTGCACGATCGCCCGGCTCTCTCGCTGCGGACGGACGCTCCGTGCGGAGGCGGCGCCGCTGTTCGAGCAGTGCTGCAGGGCCTTCCTGGCCTCCTTCAAGATCTGGAACATGGCGACGGTCGGGGGGAATCTCTGCAACGGCCTGCCGGCCGGGCCGATGATCTCGCTGACCGCCGCGCTCGACGGGGAGTGCCTGCTCCAGTCGCAGACCGGTGCGCTGCGTCGCGTCGACGTCGCCGACTTCATCACCGGCGCGGGCCGCAAGGACCTCCGCGAGGGCGAGCTGCTCCGCTCCGTCACCCTGCCGGCCCGGGCGCTGGGCTGCCGTACGGCCTTCCGCCAGGCGTCGCTGTACGGGCTCGGCCGCTCCGGCGCGCTGGTCATCGGCGCCCTCGACCCCGTGGACGGCTCGCTCGCGGTGACCCTCACCGCGGCGACCGTACGGCCCTTCCGCCTCTGGTTCCCGCTGCCTCCGGGCGAGGCGGAACTGCGGGACGCGATCGAGGCGGCCGTCGGCGACGACGACTGGTTCGACGACCTCCACGGCCTACCCGAATGGCGTCGACACATGGGATTCCGCCTCGCCGAGGAGATCCGGCGCGAACTCACCCAGCTCCCCCAGGACGGTAGGCGATGAGCTTCCACATCGAGGTCAACGACCGGCCCTTCGCCGACGAACCGCGCGCCGGCCAGTGCCTGCGCACCTACCTGCGCGAGCGCGGCTGGTTCGGAGTGAAGAAGGGCTGCGACGCCGGGGACTGCGGAGCCTGCACCGTCCACGTGGACGGCGAGCCCGTGCACAGCTGTCTGTATCCGGCGGTACGGGCCGAGGGCCGCAGCGTCACCACCGTCGAGGGCCTGGCCTCTCCGGAGGGGGAACTCCACCCCGTCCAGCAGAAGTTCCTCGACGCCCAGGGCTTCCAGTGCGGCTTCTGCACCGCCGGCTTCCTGATGACCACCGCGGCCCTCGAAGCCGAGCAGGGCACCGACCACGACGACGGCAAACTCGACGACCTTCCCCGGGCCTTCAAGGGGAACATCTGCCGCTGTACGGGGTACCGGGCGATCGAGGACGCGGTCCGCGGCGTCAAGCACACCGACCGGCCGTGCGCGGGCAAGGCGGTCGGGAAGAGCCTCGGCGCCCCGGCCGGCCCGCAGGTCGTCACCGGCACCGCCCGCTACACGTTCGACATCGCGGTCCCGGGCCTGCTGCACATGAAGCTGCTGCGCTCCCCGCGCCCACACGCCCGGATCACCGCCATCGACACCTCCGCGGCCCTGCGGGTGCCGGGCGTGCACGCCGTCCTCACCCACGAGGACGCCCCCGAGCGCCTGTACTCCTCCGCCCGCCACGAACACCCCACCGAGGACCCCGACGACACACGGGTCCTCGACCGCACCGTCCGCTACGTCGGCCAGCGCGTCGCCGCCGTCGTCGCCGACAGCGAACAGGCGGCCGAGGAAGGCTGCCGGCGCATCGAGGTCACGTACGAGGAGCTCCCGTACGTCACCGACCCCGAAGCCGCGATGCTGCCGGGCGCGCCGGCACTGCACGGCGACAAGGGCCCCAAGGCCCGCATCGCCCGCGCCGAGAACAACGTCGCGGGCGAGGTACACGATGAGATCGGTGACGTCGAAGAGGGCTTCGGCCTGGCCGACGTCGTCTACGAGGAGACCTTCCGCACCCAGCGCGTCCAGCACGCCAGCCTCGAAACCCACGGCTGCGTCGCCTACTTCGAGCCCAAGGAGGACGGCACGGGTGAGCGCCTGACGGTCCGCTCCTCCACCCAGACCCCGTTCCTGACCCGGCGTGCGCTCTGCGCGCTGTACGACCTGCCCGAGGACGAGGTCCGCGTCGTCGCGGGCCGGGTCGGCGGCGGCTTCGGCGGTAAGCAGGAGATGCTGACCGAGGACATCGTGGCCCTGGCGGCCCTGAAACTGCGCCGCCCGGTGAAGCTGGAGTACACCCGCGCCGAGCAGTTCTACGGGGCCACCACCCGCCACCCGTTCACGATCACCATCAAGATGGGCGCCCGCAAGGACGGCACCTTGACCGCCTTCCACTTCCGGGTGGTGTCCAACACCGGTGCATACGGCAACCACGGCCCGGCGGTGATGTTCCACAGCGTGGGCGAATCGATGGCCGTCTACCGGGCCCCGCACAAGAAGGTCGACGCCTTCTCCGTGTACACCAACTGCGTGCCGGCGGGCGCCTTCCGCGGCTACGGCCTCGGCCAGGTCACCTTCGCGGTCGAGTCGGTGCTGGACGAACTGGCCCGCCGTCTGGACATGGACCCCCTGGTCCTCCGCGAGAAGAACATCATCGGCCCCGGCGAGCACATGCTCAGCCCGATCGGCGAGGAGGAGGACCTCCACATCGCCTCCTACGGCCTCGACCAGTGCCTGTCGGTCGTCCGCAAGGCCATCACCGAGGACACCAGCGCCGAACAGGCCCCGGCAGGCTGGCTGGTCGGACAGGGCACGGGCCTGGCGATGATCGCGACGGGCCCACCCGGCGGCCACTACGCCGACGCCCGGGTCTCCCTCCTCTCCGATGGCACGTACGACATCGCAGTCGGCACCGCGGAGTTCGGCAACGGCACCACCACGGTGCACCAACAGATCACCGCCGGCGCCCTGAACACCACGGAGGACCGCATCGCGATCCGGCAGTCCGACACCGACGTCGTACGCCACGACACGGGCGCCTTCGGCTCGGCCGGCACCGTGGTCGCGGGCAAGGCGGTCCTCCTGGCGGCGACCGCCCTGGCCGAGCGGCTGCAGACCTTCGCGGCCCGGCACACGGGCGTGGCCCGGCACCTGTGCAAACTGGGCGCCGAGGCCTTCGACTGCGCAGGCAGGGTCGTACCCCTGAAGGAACTCGTCGAGGCCGCCCACGCGAAGGGCGCCGCGGAAGAGCTGGCCGCGGACGGCCACTGGGGCGGCTCACCGCGCTCGGTCGCCTTCAACGCCCAGTGGTTCCGCATAGCCGTCGACCCCGGCACCGGGGAGATCCGCATCCTGCGCAGCGTCCACGCCGCAGACGCGGGCAAGGTCATGAACCCGATGCAGTGCCGCGGCCAGGTCGAGGGCGGCGTCGCCCAGGCACTGGGCGCCACCCTCTTCGAAAACGTCCGCATCGACGAGCGCGGCGAGGTCACCACCGCCGCGTTCCGCCGCTACCGCCTCCCCCAGTACGCCGACATCCCGCGCACCGAGGTCCACTTCATGGAGACCACGGACGCCATCGGGCCGCTCGGTGCCAAGTCGATGAGCGAGAGCCCCTTCAACCCTGTCGCCCCGGCCTTCGCCAACGCGCTGCGCGACGCCACCGGCATCCGGTTCACGGAAATGCCCGTCACCCGGGACCGTGTCTGGCTCGCGCTCGACCGCCACAGTCGTGCCTCAGCCGCCGAGGGTCCGGCGTTGGGTGGCTGAACCTGGAAGATGCTCCCGACCATCCACGCCACCAACGGAAATCAGGCGAGGCCCAGGAGTTGCTCATAGAAGCCCCTCCCCCGGTGGCGGGCGAACGGCCCGGTCCGGCTCGGCGGCCCCGACCTGCGGATGTTCATCGTCGCTACCTCCAACATCTTCTTCACGAATGCGGCGGCTTTTGGGGAAACACCCAAGCAATTGCCAGGAGATTGTCGAATCCCAGCCGCAGATGCAGGATGGATCGTGTCGTGCCGCGGAGGAGTCCGGTCGTAGCACCCTCATCCATTCCCCGCGCTCCTACCGGCACAACCGACGGCGTGCGGGGATCCGTTCCCCTGTTTCTGCTCACGAGGCGAGGTAGGCCCCCATGACCACACGCACCCAGGACGGCAGCGCCGGCGACGTCGACTACGGCACCCTCGGCTGCGGATACTCCTCCTACCGCCGGCCGGACGAGCGGATCGCCCGGTTCATCGCCGAGGCCCTGGGCGACGCCCGGACCGTCCTCAACGTCGGCGCCGGCGCCGGCTCGTACGAGAGCGCGGCGCGTACGGTGACGGCCGTCGAGCCCTCGGAGTCTATGCGCGCCCGGCGGCCTGCGCAGCTCGCCCGGGCCATCGACGCCGTCGCCGAGGAGCTGCCCTTCGCCGACGGCGAGTTCGACGCGGCCATGACGCTGTTCAGCGTCCACCAGTGGTCCGACGTACAGGCCGGTCTGCGCGAGATGCGGCGCGTGACCCGCGGACCCGTGGTCATGCTGACCTGCGACCCCACCGTGGTCCGGGACTTCTGGCTGTACCGGTACGCACCCGAGGTACTCGACACCGAGGCCCGCCGCTACCCGAGCGTCGAGGAACTGGCCGCCGCGCTCGGGGGCACCAGCACCGTCCGGACCGTGCCCATCCCGCTGGACTGCACCGACGGATTCAACGAGGCGTACTACGGGCGCCCCGAGCTGCTGCTCGACCCGGCCGCCCGCCAGGCGTGTTCGGCCTGGAGCTTCGTCGACGACCGCGTCCGCGAACACTTCGACCAGACCCTGCGCCACGACCTGGACTCCGGTGCCTGGGACGAAGCATTCGGCCATCTGCGCATACGGCCGACGTACGAAGGATCGCTCGTCTTCGTGCGCGCGACCCCGTAATCAGGAAGAGGGAGAGCGCGATGGCGGTACCCGACCGGATGGACGAACGGCTCCGTGCCCTGGGGCTGGTGGAGACGCAGCGGATGGCGCAGACCCTGTTCGCCGAAGTCACCGCCCGCAGCCTGATCGCACCAGGTCGTGGGGAGCGCGAGGCGGGCGACCGGATCGGGGAGCTGGCGCGGGAGGTGTTCGGTTCGGCCGCGTGCCGGCCCTGGCGGGTCGTCCGTTCGGGCCCGAACTCCGTGCTGCCCTACGGGCAGGAGCCGCCGGTGGACCGGGAAATCGGTGCGGACGACATCGTGGTCGTCGATCTCGGCCCGGTGCTCCCCGGGTACGAGACGGGCTTCGCCCGTACGATCGTCCTCGGCGAGGACCCGGACAAGCGCCGGCTCCGCGCGGACCTGCCGAAGATGTTCGCCATGGCCCGCGAGGCGTTCCACTCGGACCGGGCCGTGACCGGTCGACAGCTGCACGCCGAGGTCCAGGCCCTGGCCGCCAAGGCGGGCTGGACGCCGGCCGGATGGCATGTCGGGCACCTGGCCGGAGCGGCACCGGCCGCGCACGCCCATGACGCCCGGGCCGATGCGTACATCGGTCCGGACAGCGACCTGCCCCTCCGCCGCATCGACGAGGGCGGGTGGCAGGCCCACTGGGTCCTGGAGATCCACTTGGTCGACGAACACCAGGGCTTCGGCGGCTCGTACAAGGAACTCCTCGACCTGGCGTGAGGCTTGGCTGCCGCCAGTGGGGCGTCAGGACCAGCGGCACCGGGCCGCCGTCGGTCCAACCACCCCAAGGTGAAGGTCCTTCCACACCGAGGGCCGCGCCCCGGTGCGGTGCGCGGCCCTCGGCGTGGTGCGGGGAGGATCAGGCGGCGGCGAGGGAGACCTCGGTCGACTTCATCAGCGCGACGACGGAGGTCCCGGCGGCCAGGCCCAGTGCCTCGACGGCGTCCTTGGTGATCGCCGCGGTCAACTCGCCCCCCTCCACGGAGACCTTGACCGAGCCCATGGCGCCACCGGTCGAGACGTCGGTGACCGTGCCCGCCAGCTGGTTGCGGATGGAGATGCCCTCGACGGGGCCGGTCGCAAGGGCGACCTCGGTGGACTTCACCAGCACCTTGACGGCGGATCCCTCGGCCAGCCCCAGGTCCTTGACGGCGTCGGTGGTGATCGCGGCCGTGATGTCCTGCCCGCCGGCCAAGCGCACCTTCACCGACGCCATGGCCTCACCAGCAGTGACCGCGGTGACGGTGCCGGGGATCTGGTTACGGATGGACAGGCTCATCGAAGACACGCCTCACAAAGTCGGAATCGAAACAGCAAGCACGTCAGCACGTGGAAACAACAAGCACGTCAGCACGTCTGTGATGTGACCTGCGTCATAGCCGACAGTACCGGTGAAAAATCACCTTCGGAGCGCTCCTCTCGCGTTCACCGGCCAAATGGCTGATCAATCGGGCCTCGTCGGCAGTGGCGGCGACGCCTCTCGCAGCAGCATCGCCACCTCCACCGACGAGTCCGACACCGAGGTCAGCAGGAACGCGACCGGCGAGTGCGAGAACGCGTCGAGCGCCGGTGCGAGGTCAACGCGGGATGGTCATGCACCTGTCATCCATAGGTGTAGAACCTGGTGTGGTCCAGCATGTCCGCCGGGGTGACGTCGTTCCATGGCTTCATCGTGTCGTGGAGGTCGACGACGTCGGGGGTGTCGCCGGTCGGCAGATAGCCCGACTTGGGGTGCTTCCGCTGCCAGTCGGCCCAGAGCTTGTCGATGAAACAGTGGTGCAGCCAGAAGACCGGGTCGTTGGGCGAGGCTCCGGTCGTCATCTGGCCACCGACCCAGACGTGCACGCGATTGTGCAGGTTGGGACCGCGCCAGCCCTCGATGTTGTTGCGGAAGCCGTCGGAGGAGCTGTTCCAGGGGGCGGTGTCGTAGATGTTCAGGGCGAGCACCCGGTCGACTTCGGCGCGGGTCGGCAGTTCGCGGACCCCGGTGCCCAGGGAGCGGCGCAGGAACGTCCGGCCGTCGACCCGTATGTTCATCGGCCAGTTGCCGCTGCCGAAGGCGAACGGGCCCGACGTCACCCGGCCGTCGCCGCTGCGTCCGTCACCGCCGAGGAAGTCGTCGGCCCACAGCGAGCTGCGGGGCGAGCGGTCCACGGTCCAGTCCCAGTAGGGCAGCATGACCGACGGCGTGACGCTCTGGAGGGCTGCTTCGAACTGGAGCAGGAACCTGCGGTGCCAGGGAAGGAATGACGGTGACCGGTGGCCGGTCCGCTCTCCGTTGTCGGTGTCACCGATGATGAAGGCGTTGTGGGTGCTGATGAACTCGTCGTAGCGGCCGGTGCGCTTCAGCTCCAGCACCGCGTCGACGAAGTCCCGCTTCTCGGTGGCGGTGAGGTCCGCCTGGTTCTTCCGGACTGCCATGTCGAGGACTCCTCGGTGGGGGGATGGTCAGGGTCGGGCCTCAGCTGGTGACGACGGGGACCAGGTCGGCGCCCTGGAGTGCACGGACGGCGGCGCGCGCCAAGGCGCGTGGCGTGGTGAACGTCTCGTAGTGGTTCACCAGGCTGATCCAGGTACCGTCCGCGTTGCGCATCACATGCAGGTCGTCGTTGTCGATGCGGACGACGAAGTCCATGCCCTCGTGCGGGTCGGCCTGGCCGGAGTGGTGCTCGGCCTGGCCTCCATCGCTCTGGTGGCCTCCGTGGCGTGCGCCTTCTGCGTCCGCCGGCCAGCCCTCTATGTGGCGGCCCTGGTACATCTCGTCGAAGGGTTCCGGCATCTCGTGGCCAGCGGAGCGCACGGCTCCCGCCGCGTGTCCTTGGCCGTCGGCGGGGACGGCGGCAGGGCTGTCGGCGAAGGCTGCCGGTGCGGTGAGCGCCGCTCCGGCCAGGGCCGCGGCGCTGCCGTGCAGCACCTGGCGTCGGGTGGGACGCGACATGTTCCACTCCTCTGTTCGTTCGGCTTCCCCTCCGGGACAGGGCGCGGAGGGTTGTGGAAGCCGGCGCGCCGAAGGTCGGCCCGCGCCGCCACATGCTGGCAGGGACGAACGGATCATCAAGTTGCACCGTCTGAACGAGACAACACCTGGGCGGAGGTGCAGGATTCAACGGCGGAGATCGTGCTCCTGGCCCCGCCACACGTCTCCGCGGAACGGGATATTCCGCGATGTGGGCCACTCTTCGCCGTAGATCCTTCACTGTCGCGGTCAAGACCGTGGGCCCCTGTGCGGCCGGAACTCGGCGTGAATGCACGGGGCTTGGGGGAGCAACTCCGGCAGCCGGGGGCTCGGAGCCGGGAGGTCCGGCGAGGTGGGTGAGTGCACCGCAGAACTAGGTCGTGTCCGATGGGTCAGGCCCTAGTGATGTACCGCTTGTCAGTCGGCTCGTCGAGCGCAGTCGTAGAGGGTGAAGCTTCCGTCCGAGGTGCGGCCGTAGGCGCTTGGGGAGACGGTGGTGCAGTTTCTCTTCACCCAGGCGGATGCCGGTGTGGGCGGGCGGCGCGTGGTCAGCAGGGCGTAGCGCAGTCGGTGGGTGGAGACCAGGTCGCTGAGCTGTCGCGCGGCCGGGTAGGGGGTCAGGCCGGTGAAGCCGCCCATGACCAGCGTGGGTTGGGGGGTGGCGCGCAGCAGGGGCTCGGCGCCGTAGGCGGCTTGGGTGGCGAGCAGGTACTTCTCCCCGGAACGGTGCGCGGAAAGGTAGTTCAGCAGCGCGGCGTCCCGAGCGGACGGCTTGCTCAAGGGGTATCGCCGGAATGTGGGCCGATGGTGGTGGCTGTCGCGGTAGTCGGGTCCCACCGGTCCGGCGAGCGGCGACAGCGGTGAGCCGGCATAGCGCGGGTCCAGGCAGGAGGTGGCCCAGACCGCCGGGGCGAGCAGTATGGACGCCAAGGAAGCTGCCAGGGCACTGTGCACCGCCCTTCGCGTCGTGCGTGGTCCGCGGGTGCACAGGCCGACGACCCCGCAGAGAGCGAGCATCAGCACCGCCGGCAGCAGCCAGGGGGCGAATGCGCTGTGCCGGCCTTCGATTGCCACAGCCCACAGAGCCGTGACCCCGATTGCGAGGGGCAGCGCCGCTCGACGTCGTCCACCGGTGCGGTACCCGGCCCAGAAGAAGGCGACTCCGCCACCGGTCAGCGCGGCCAGGGCCGGGGCCAGTACGGCGGTGTAGTAGCCGTGGTTGCCGTTGGAGTTGCTGAAGACCACGACGTGCACCGCCAGCCAGCCTCCCCAGAGCAGGAACCCCGCCCGCGGCCCGTCGGTGCGCGGCTGGCCGGTGCGCCACCACACCCCCAGCGCCAAGGCCAGTACGGCGAGCGGCAGGAGCCAGGCGATCTGCGGGCCCACGTCCTCGTTGACCAGCATGGTCCAACCGGTGTTGTCGGTGGTGCGACTGGCCGCGGTGCCGGCGACGGCGCCCAGCGCGTTCGGGTCGTGGCCGAAGCGGCTCAGCCCGTTGTAGCCGAAGACCAGGGTGAAGGGGTTGTTGTTGGTGGTGGCATCGATGTAGGGACGGTTCGGTGCGGGGGTCGCCCACACCACAAGCAGCCAGGAGCAGGAGACGACGAGTGCGGTGGTTCCGGCGAGCAGCAGCCGCCAGGCCCGGTGCCACCGGGAGCCGGGCGCCGCCATCTGGTACACCGCGGCGAAGACCGGCAGGACGAGCCACGCCTGGAGCATCTTGGCCTGGAAGGCCAGTCCCACCCATGTCCCGCAGAGGAGCAGCGGCAGCAGCCTCCCGGTGGCGACGGCCTTCTGCAGTGATCCCGCTGCGAGGACCAGCAGCAGGACGAGCAGGGTGTCGGGGATGGTGTGCCGGTCGAGTGCGACGGTGACCGGCGTGAGCGTGAGTACCAGCGCGGCGAGCAGCCCTGCCCGTGGGCCGGCCCAGGCACGGACGATCCGGTGCAGGACCCAGACGGCCAGTACGCCCTCCAGCACCTGCGGCAGCACCGCCGCCCAGTTGTACGGTCCGAGGAGCTTGACGGAGAGGGCCTGTGGCCACAGCGCGCCGGGGATCTTGTCCACGGTGATCGAGCCGCTCGGGTCGAGCCCACCGAAGACGAAGGCGTGCCAGTTCGCCGCCATCGACCGCACTGCCGCGCTGTAGTACGGGTGCACCCCGGCACGGTCGATGCCCCAGGCGTAGAGCACCGCGGCAGTGGCCAGGATGAGCAGAAGGGCGGGCAACTCCCAGTCGGTGATGAGGCGTCGACGGAACCCGGTGGTGCGCCGGCGGTGGCCGGCGTGGTCCCGGGCGAGGGCGGTCGTGGCCATGGCGGGGCCTCTCATGGGACGTCGGGCGGGGGCAGGGGATCGTTCGTGGGCTTCACGGGCAGCGGTCCCCGCGCGCCCTCGGGCGCGGCGGACGCGGGCGGTACGGCGAGATCAGCCGATGGGCAGCGCACCCAGCAGCAACCCGGCGACGAGGACCACGTACGTGCCGAGGGTCACGGCCGTGGTGGAGATCACGGTGGCGGCCAACGGTTGGCGGACCAACTGATAGGCGATGAGGCCGGGCACGATGAAGCCCAGGGTCTGGGCGGTGTAGAGGAGCGGGAACTCGTGCTGGAGCGCGAGCAGCACCGTGGTCTGGAGCAGCACCGCGGACAGCACCACGGCGGCGAACAGCCGCTTCCCGTAAAGGATCACATGACGCTGCAGGACCTTGGTCGCGAGGAAGGTGAGCGCGGTGACGCCGATCACCATGGCGGCTCGGACCACATCGGTGACGAGGGTCAGCGCCAGCCAGCCGGGGGTGATCATGCCGCCGGGAGAGAGGTTGGTGGTCAGATAGCAGACCAGCGAGAAGACCAGTCCGAGGGCTATCCCCAGCGCGATGGTCTGCGGAGTGACGTTGACGGGGATCACAGCGGGTTCCTTGTCGGCTGGTGCAGGGCGTCGGCATGGACAGACGCGGGGCTCGGGTGAGGCGGGCGGGGCACGGGGCGGTTCAGCGACGCCACCCAGCTGTACGGCTGCGGCTCGGGCGGGTGCGCGACCGGAAGCGGCTCGTCGGTGTCGTCGGCGGGGAGCTTGCCGAGGTGTTCCAGGAACAGCTCGCCCTGGCCGTGGATGTTGCCGACGGCCACCAGCGAGGAGTCCGGGCCCAGTTCGGCGAGAACGGCGTGGGTCAGCACCTGTGCGTCGCGCCGGTCGCCGCCCAGGTCCACCACCCGGCCCGACCAGCCCGGCGGGATACCGTCGCGGGCACTCTTGGTCGGATGCCCGATGAGCAGGACCTTCTCCGGGGCCAGATCGGGGATGATCGCTCCCATCTGCCCATTGCGTTCGACCCGGTCCGGGCGGCAGTTGACGACCACGTTCAGCGGGCGGCGGATCGCACCGAGTTCCTCCAGCTGACGGACGTTCATCAACGTCGACTCGGGGTCGTTGGCGGCAAAGACATTGGCGAAGCGCAGCCGCTTGCCGTCCGGTGTGCGGTAGCGCTCGACGGAGAGCACTCCGGGGTCCGGCGGTGCGTCCCACATGCCGCGCAGTGCGGTGGCCCGGTCCACACCGAGCAGTTCGGCCACGACCAGCGCGATGGCGACGTTCTCCTTGAAGGTGAACCAACTGAAGCCGCGCAGCTCCTCATCCGTGACCGACTCCGGGGCCACCGCGATCAGACGGCACCTCCGTTTGTCCGCCTCTTCCTGGAGAATGTGCAGCCGTTCCTGCTCGGCGGTGACACAGACCCCTCCGACCGGCATCGACCGGGACAGCGAGCGGGCCACATCGTCCAACGTCGGCCCCATTTCGGCGAGATGGTCCTCGCGAACGTTGCACAGCACGCCGATGGTGGAGCGGATCAGCTTCTCCTGGTTGATCTCCTGAAGCGCCGGCATCACCGCCATGCACTCGATCACGATGGCGTCCGGCCGGTAGGCCGCCGCGCGCCGGACGATGCCGATCTGCTCGACGACGTTGGCGATGCCCAACTTCCGGTAGACCGGTTCCTCGGTGGCATCCGGGTGGATGAACCGGGCCGCGGTGCCGGTGGTCTTGGCCACGGTGACCAGGTCGCCGCCGCGCAGCGCCCCCGCGCACAGCCGTGTGATCGAGCTCTTGCCGCGAATGCCGTTGACCAGCACCCGAGTGGGGATCTGCGCCAGCGCGGCGTAGTGGCGCCGCTGCTCCAGCACGCCGGCGACCAGCAGCACGGCACAGCTCGACAGCAGCACAACGTAGAGGAAAAGCACGTCAATTGGTCCTTCAGTGCTGCGGCGGGACGCCGGTTCGGAACGAGGGGGAAGGGACAGCGGCCGCGCCGGGTCCCCCGCCGCCGCGGTCCCGGTCCACCAGCGCCTGCCGGAGCAGTTCCAGGCTGCGCGTGACCGAGCCGCACTCGTCGTGGTGGACGGGGTACAGCACGGTGCGACGGTCACCGCCGGCCAGCCGCTCCGCGCACCTGGTGACGGCGCGCAGCGGCCTGACCACCACGATGTGCAGCCAGCCCAGGCAGGCCACACCCACGGACAGGGCGAGCAGACCGGCCAGCATGGTGCGTGCCTGCACCTGATACACCGCCAGTTTGAGCGCTGCGGCAGGCTCGGCGGAGACCACTCGCCAGCCGAGTCCGGCGACCGGCCCCTTCTGTGCCAGTGGCGCTGCGGCCGCGACCGATGGGCCCTCGCCGGGGGCCGTCCCCACCTGCAGTACGGCCGAGGCCGGGCGGCCCGCGCTGCCAGGTGCTGCCTCGGTCCTGGCCGCCAGACGGGTGAGGCCTCGGTGGGGAAGAGACTGGAAGGCTTGAAAGCCGACGCTCGCCGCGAGCACCCTGTGGCGCTCGTCGGTCAGCCACACACGGCCGAGTCCCTCCCGCGCGACCAGGGAGTTCAGCGCGTTCGTGCCGATCTCGGCGACGACGACGGCCGGGACGGCGCCCGTGGCGTTCCCGGCCTTCCTTGCCGCTGGGATCTGGGCGTGGGCGGCGATCGTGGGGATCGTGCCCGACGTGTTGACCTGGGTGATTCCGTCACCGGTGGGCGCATGGACGAGGGCGCGCACCGGCTCCTCACCCACCCGCAGCACGATGGCTCCGGTACGGTCCAGCACATACAGCGACCGGTACGTGGGATGGGCCGCGCGTTCGCGCCGCAGAACCTCCGTCGCCCGCTCGCGTGGCACACCGGAGAGGGCCGACGCCGCCGCCGCGAGGTCGGTGCAGCTCCGGGCGAGGGACCGCCGCACCCGGTCAGCGGCGGCCTCGGTGCGTGCCTGCTGGTCGGCGACGGCGGCCGCCGGTACGGCCTTGGCTGCCGGCACGCGGTTGAGCAGGAACAGCAGCGGCACCCCCCATGCGGCGATCACGAGTACGCAGACGAGGACCAGGGCCCGGACACCGGGGCGGCGCCGCGCCGGCCGCACGGGCTTCGGTCCCGTCTCGCCGAGCAGTTGGCCGCGTATCGACTCCAGCGCCCGGCCGACCCTGCCAAGCTCACCGAACGCGATGACCGGCACCGGCCGTGCCCACTCCTCGCGGTCGCCGGGCGTTTCGCCGACACCCCTGGCCAGCCGGGCAGCGGACAGGTGCAGCCGCAACAGCGGACGCTGCACGCTGCCCCACAGCAACAGGGTGAGCAGCATGGCGATCACCACCAACGCCCCCGCGACCACGAGGGCGAACCAGGTGTGGTCGGCTCCCTCCTTCGCCGGGGGTACCTCCCTGACCGTGAGGACGGTCAGCCCCAGGCCGAAGGCGTCGTCCTTGCCGTCCTCGTCGCCCTCGTCGCCCTTGCCGTCCTTGCCGTCCGTCGCGGAGACCGCTGCCCACCCCGTGACCCTGCGCAGCCCGTCGTGACCGTCACCGAGCACGCTGCCCGAGACGTCGCCGGCGCGGACACCGGCGTTCGCGGCGTTCGCCGCAGCGGCGGGCAGAGCGCGGTGATCGGTGTGGGGCGCCACGGCCATGCCGGCGGCGGTGGCGGCCAGCACCTTTCCGTTCCGGTCCACCAGTTGACCGGTGCGCCCGTCCCCGTACACCACTGGAGCAGCGACCTTTTCCGAGACGACAAGCAGGAGTTCGCGTTCCCCCGCATCTTGACGGTCTGTCAGGTCACCGGCCTGGTCGTGGTTCTCGTCCTGCTTGCCGCCCGGAGCGGCGACGGCCACCCGGGCGAAGAGCAACACCCGCGGCTCACCACTGCCCGAAACGGCCAACCGGGGCGCGATGTTCGCGGTACCGGGCCGCGCCACCGCCGCCACATCCACCCCGGTCAGCGGCACCTTTTCCCCACTGGCGGCCAGCGGTCTGCCGGTGTGCGGGTCGAGCAGCACACCGCCGCCCGCAGGGTGTCCGGCCGGAAGAAGGGACCGCAGCAGCGCAGCCGGAGTGCTGCTGCCGGAAGGCGGGGCCGAAGCCGCGGAGCGGCGCACTGCCGTGGCCCTCGCGTGGAGGGAGGTCCCGACCGAATCGGCGGCATCCACGGCGATCTGGCGTTCCGCATCGCGTAAGGCCTGGGGCACATCCTCTTCGTGAACGGTACCGAGACCGAGTGCGGTGAACGCGGCAACTGCCAGCAGGGCGCAGAGCAGTGCGGCGATCGGTGGGCGGACGCCTCCGAGCAGAGGCATGTCGGCGCGGCGTCGAGTGCGGTGCGGACGGGGAGCGCGGGCAACGGCGTGCAGGACAACGTCCTCTCGGCATGGGGGGAATGGCCGTGCGGCAACTCGACCAGAGTGAATACGGGGGAGCACAGGATAATCACAAGCCTGTTCGTGCTGGGCCCCTGTATACCGGCTCGCGGTAACCGCGCTCAACTCCCCCTTGGGAGAACTTGCTTTTAAGACGCCGGCCTCATGCCGGGCGTGTCGAAATTCCCAAGTGCGCTACCCACCAGGGTGATTGCCCGCACGTTTCCAGTGTGCATTCACCGTGTCACGCACAGTCGCAGACCCACTGAAGAGCACCCCTGCAGCCCCCCTTCTCAAGGGAGCCACAAACCCACCGAGGATGACCGACGCGACCTGGACGATCACGAACTGACGCGTAACAAAAACACTCAGTGAAAACGGTGAGCAACGACGACTGAATTCTGGATCCCATGGCCGCCAACCGGCGATGGCGTGAATCAGTCATCTCTCGCAGAGGTCTTCTGACCGGGTCATGTACCCCGACAACCGCCGCGCCGAGACAACGAAACAGCCGCTCACCCAGGCCCTCTGCCGGCTTGGCCCTTTGCTGCTGCGACCGCTTCACCGAGGCTGCCGAGCCACTGGTAACCGACAACTACAACCGGCCACATCAGGCCATTTCCCCGGCACCTGTCCCGCATTGGCACTGGACACCGCTCGACTCGATGACATACTCCACGAGCGCCGACAGGACGTTCTCGGCGCATCCGAGTCCCGGGAAAAGGCCGGTCGCAGACGCCCGGAAACTGACCGGGCACGAAGCCGCACCGTGCATTTCCGTACGCGTCGGCAGCGCTCGTCTCACCAAGTGTCGTGGGTGGAACTCCCCGCGAAATCAGGTGGGTTGGCGCGACCATGGCAATCTGCCTATACGATGCTCGCCAGCCGATCGCCGGTTCCGTGGCGATCACCACCATGGAGGGGGCCGCCCATGAAGCATGCACGAAGGCGCCAGAGCCGGTTGCGCGCCCGGGTCGCCGGCACCACAGGATTACTGACCCTCGCCCTGGGCGCCGGGATCGCGCCGGCCACCGCCGCGGAGAAGGCCACCAGTACGCCCATGACCACGGCAGCGGCCCTGGATGCAGCGGAGCCCTCGGACACGGCGGCGCCCTCGGACACAGCGGCGCCCTTCAACACGGCGCCGGCCCCGGGCGAGCTGACGCTTCCCGCCCCGTCCGGCCGCCATCGCGTCGGAATGGTCGACCTCCACCTGCGCGACTCGACACGGACGGATCCATGGGTGCCGGGAAACCAGCCGCGCGAGCTGATGGTCTCGGTGTGGTACCCGGCCACGGACACCGACCGCTATCCGGCCGCACCCTGGCTGCAACCCACCGCCGCCGCACACTTCTTGGCCCGCTCCCAGGTGCCGCCGGGCTCGGTGACCCTGCCCACCACTGCCGGTCACATCGGCGCACCGGTCGACCGCACGGCCGGCAAACTACCGGTGCTGCTGTACTCGACCGGGCTCCACTCGCCCCGCGCGATGGGCACCGCACTCGCTCAGGACCTGGCCAGTCGCGGCTACATGGTCGTCACCATCGACCACACCCACGATGCAAGCGAGGTGGAGTTCCCCGGGGGACGGCTTGAGGTGAACACCATGCCGCCGGGTTCCCACTCGTCCGACACGATCGCCGTCCGGGCGGCGGACACCCACTTCGTCATCAACCAGCTGGAGTCGCTCGCCCGCGGCCACAACCCGGACGTGGACCACCAGCCGCTCCCTCACGGGCTGTCCAAGGCCGTGAACACGAACCGTATCGGGATGTTCGGCGCTTCCCTTGGCGGAGGAGCGGTGCCCGCGGCCATGCATGCGGACTCCAGGATCGACGCCGGCGCGAACCTGGACGGCCAGTTCTTCGGGCCGTCGACCACCCAGCCGCTCAAACGCCCCTTCCTGCTGTTCAGTTCCCAGAACCACAACCGCAATACCGACCGGAGCTGGGCGAAGTTCTGGGACCACCTGCACGGAGAGCGCCTCGACCTCAAACTTCGCGGCTCCGGCCACAACTCCTTCGTCGACAACCAGGTCCTCTTCCCTCAGGCACCAGCCGCGTTCCGGCTGACCCCCGAGCAACTGACGCAGATTCTGGGCACGATCGACCCCAACCGCTCCATCGAGGTCCAACGCACCTACCTCGCGGCCTTCTTCGACAAGCATCTACGCCACCAGCACAGCCGCCTGCTCGACGGTCCCTCGCGCCACTACCCGGAGATCGACTTCGTGCGCTGAACGCCGTTCCGAGGCACCGCGGCAGGTCTGCTGGTTAGCCGGCTCTGTGCTGCTCTGGGGCTAGGGGTGTCCGCAAAGTCCCGTCGTCCGCCCGTAGGGCAGGGCCTGCGGCGTCTGGTGCACTGCGTTCTCCCCCACGCCTTAAGAGCGCGGGAGGCCCCCCGCGAACTCCGTCTCGGCTCCTCATGCGCTCCTTGGATGCCAAGCTGCATCGCAAGGCGGAGGGTCGTCCTCATAGTGGGCTACGTGGACGATCCGACAACGGTGGGGTCCCCCCGCGCCGTTCAGGCGGGGGGGGAGAGGCGCCGTGCCAGGCGTCGCGGGCCAGGCGGGACTTTGCGGACACCCCTAGGTGTATTGATCACGAGCGTGGTTAACAGCCGGCTCGGTTTGATCTATGGCGAAGACCTCCGGTGTGGTGGAGGTGTCTACGCTTCACCGCACGGAGGTCTTCGTGTCCCACCGTAATGCCTGGCGGACCGCGGCCCGTGCGGCTCAGTGGACCCGTCGGACAACCCCTATGCGCGTATCCGATGAGTCCCGCCGTTCCGGCCTCTCAGGACGCCCGTTGCGCGTCAAAGAACGCCAGTCGCCATTTCTGTCCGTGGTCTGTGCTTCGCCACGGCTGATCCCCGCCAAGGCCGGCGGCGGGGATCAGCGTTCAGGTGGTTCGTCAGCCGAGGGTGCGGGGCCTCCCGCCTCCGGCTGGACACGCAAGCGAGGCGCGGTTCGTGTGGTCGTGACCTCACTCGCGGATCATCGTTCGTAGGGCCCTGATGCGAGCCCGCGCCGAGGAGCGCCGCTCAGGAGTCAGCCCAACGGCCCGGCGTCGCGCATCGTGTCAAGGCGAACCTGGGCGCCGTAGAACTGGGAAAGATCGTCAATAATCCCGCTGGTCACGTGGTGGCCAGTACCAGTGTCAGTGACGCGGCGGAATGCCCCGGACGGGTGACGAGCCGACGGACCTCATGCTCGGCCAGGTTCTTCCACCCGGTCAACGCGTCAATCCGTACAGGTGGCTCCGCCCTCGCCCGAGGTGCCCAAAACACACGTCACTCGGCGCCTCTACCCCACCCTGTTAGATCGGCTTCAACACGCCAAGCTAATAGGCAAGGACAGACAGACCGCCACATCTCGGCCGCGACGAGCCGACCGGTGATTCTGCCAAGAGAACACGAACCATCGGAAAGGCCCTAGTGAAGCGGGGTGCCCACGATAAGGAGCACGGCGGCGAGGTGAGCTATCACCCAGGCCATCCGGTAACTGATCGTGCGCCGATTTCTGATCACGAGCAGACGCTCGAAGGAGTCCTCCGCTCGTTCGAACTCGTCCGTGTCCGTCCACTGGACCCAGACGACCGGTAAGCAGAGCACGGAGGACGCGCCACTCGTCGCGAGCGCTGCGACGATCAACGCCTTGCCGGCGGAAGTGCCGTCCGGGACGACGGAGAGCACGATGGAAGCGGCGGCCATGAGGAGCGCGTCATAGCCGAGGAGGACCTGAGCCTTCGCGTCGAGGACGCTCAGGCATGAGTACAGGTACTCGTGCTCGTAGACCTCTTCCCTGTGTGGCTCGAGCCGTCGGATGGCGGCAAGGTGCAGTGGCAGATCGCGCCCCCGGTAAGTGCCTTGGAAGAGCCAGGACATCAGACGTCCGCCCGCGTTCCGCACAGCGCTGTCCCCCTTCAGCCGCTGGCTCCATTGAGCACGAATCCGTCGAAGAGCACAATGGGGGCATGAATCTCATCCCGGAACGGGCCCTGCTCGACGTCGCGCTGGAGGAGGCCCGTACCGGGCTGAAGGAGGGCGGCATCCCGATCGGAGCCGCGCTGTACGGCGCGGACGGTGCACTGCTCGGGAGTGGGCGAAACCGGCGTGTGCAGGACGGCGATCCGTCCATGCACGCCGAGACCGCCGCTTTCCGGGCAGCCGGACGGCAGCGTACCTACAGCGGGACGACCATGGTCACGACGCTCTCCCCCTGCTGGTACTGCTGCGGACTCGTACGTCAGTTCGGCATCTCGCGAGTGGTGATCGGGGAGGCCCGGTCCTTCGACGGTGGCCAGGCATGGCTCGCGGAGCACGGGGTGCAGATCGTGGTGCTTGACGACGCAGAGTGCGTGGCACTGATGCGCAACTTCGTCACGGCCAGCCCGGAGCTCTGGCGGGAGGACATCGGGGAGCCGGAGCTGGAGATGGAGCCGTAGCCGACGCGGCGTCTCAGGCTGGGCCTGACCGTGGCGGGCACGGCTGCGCGGGCACGGTGCGCGAGGGCGGCCTGCCTGATCATCCTGGGCGCCCCCCCCCCGGTCCGCCACGCCCGAACGGGACCCTCCCCGCGCAGGCACCAGGTGTGCCGGGCGGGCCGTGCCGGCGCTACGGGCACAGGTCGGGCCCGCCGGCCCAGTACTCGGCATCGACGCCACGGCCAGGTACTCGGCGTCGAGTCACAGCCAGGTGCTCGGCATCGACGTCACCCCGGCCGCGCTGACGGCCGCCGCCCGGCACGGCCGCACTCGCCACGGCTACCTGCTGGTGGTCGGCTGCACCCGGCCCGGCCTCAGCGCCATCGCCCAGCAGGGTGCACCGTCCGGACGCGGGCGGCCGACTCCGACTCAGCGGTCACACCATGTCTGCTGTGCGCATATATCCTTCGAAGTGTGATCAAACCTGGACAGCTGCGCCTCCGCCGTCGCCACGGCCGGGGGCCACTCACTCTGCTGTCTCCGGTCATCCTGACTGTTGTCATCGCCAGCCTGGCGTACGCCACTCCCCCAGAACTGGCTTTCAGCCGGCTCCTGCCCGCAGCGCCGACCCTCGCCGCCGCCATGTGGCCCGTGCTCCCCACCATCCTGCTGGGGACGGTCTGCCTTCTCCTCATGATCGGCCTCAGCCTCGTGTTCCCCGGCCTGGGGACATGGTGGACGGCGGCGGGCATCGTCGCCGTCACCGTGGCGGCCGCGTACGGAAGCCACGTCCGGCTCCGGCGGGAACGGACCCTGTTCCAGGTCCGGCTCGTCGCCGACGCGGCGCAGCAGGTGGTCCTGAGCCCGATGCCGCGCCGCTTCGGGGCCATCGAGATCGAGGCGCTGTATCTCGCTGCCGCGGCGGAGGCCAGTATCGGCGGCGACTTCTACGAGGTGGTCGACACGAAGTACGGGGTCCGGCTGCTGATCGGCGATGTGCGGGGAAAGGGGCTGCCGGCGGTGGGCTCGGCCGCGGCGATGGTCAACTCCTTCCGGGAGGCGGCCTACGACGAGGCCGACCTGGTCAATATCGCCCGTCGCCTGGAGGCCAGCAGTACCCGTTACAACGCCGCCTTTCCCCCCGAGGGCATGATGGAGCGCTTCGCCACCGCCCTTATCGCCGAGATCCCACGCGGGGGCGGCAGTATCGGAATCCTCAACTGCGGGCATCCCCCGCCGCTGCTCCTGAGCCGCGGGGAGGTCCGCGCCCTGGAGCCCACCGATCCCTCGCCGCTTCTCAACCTCGCCGAGCTGATCGGTGATCACTACAGCATCGACACCTTCGACTTCACCCCTGGTGACCTGCTGCTCCTCTATACCGACGGGGTCGCCGAGGCCCGCGACCGCGAGGGCGAGTTCTTCCAGGTGGCGGCCTGGTTGCGCCAGCAGGCCGCAGGGCGACCCGCCGAACTGCTCAACGCTCTTCACCATGACCTCCTCCACTACAGCAGAGGGCGCCACGACGACGACATCGCCGCCCTCGCCGTGCACTGGTGCGCCTCTCCGGAGCCGCTCGACGGTCAGAGGGATCAGCCCGTTTAGCCTGGATCCGCCGGTCGCGATGCGGAGGGCCACAGAACGGACAGCTCCAGCCGCCGCCCTCCCCCTCCCCCTCCCAGGCGTACGGCTACTTCTCCGTTCACTCGTGAGGCGTAACCGGGCGTGGGGTCGCCCGCTTCCGGGGCCCGCGCCTGGCACGCTGCGGCGGCATGACCACTACCAGCAACAACGCGCTCGTCGAGGAGTTCCGGCGGATGGACGCCGACGGCGACGGGGTCGTCGACCTCACCGACTTCCTGCGTGCCCCACGTAAGCTCCTCACCGCCCTCGGCATCCCGGAGGACACCCCCAAGGCCCAGGCCCTGATGCGGGCCAACGAGACCCAGTGGGGCTCCCTCCTCTCTTTGGGCGACGCCGACGGCGACGAGGCCCTGACCGCTGACGAGTACGTGACCATCCGCACCTCGCCCGAGTTCCGTTCCCCGAACCGTCCGGGCAAGGGGGAGGTCTGCCAGACCCTCTTCGCCGTCCTCGACAGTGATGACGACGGCACCATCAGCAAGGACGAGTTTCTCCGCGCGGCCGACTTCCTGTGTATGCCGCCGGACGAGGCGTCGGGCTACTTCGCGACGCTCGACAGCGACAACGACGGACAGCTGAGCGACAAGGAGTTCCTCAAGGCGGTCAAGCGCTTCTACACCAGCTGAACCAGACGTCAGCAGTCCATGGAGGCCCCCTCACAGGGGGCCTCCATCCTGTGAGGCCCCTTTGGGGATGGCTCCGTGCCCGGCACCTGAGGCACAGGAACGAGCGGGATCAGGAGCCTTACCCTGGTCCACGCCACGGGACGCGATTACCGGAGTCTTACGAGGGGCTCCGCAGCGGCCCCCGGCAGAGCCGAGCCTGATTTCCTGGGCGCACGATGACGGGGTGGCCGCCGGGCCGCCCCGCCCGCACCTCAGGAGGTCCTTGTGCCGCGCCGTGTTCGGCTGTCCCGCCGTACCCTCGTGCCCACCCTCGTCGTGCTGCTGCTCGCCGCCGGCTTCGGGCTCTACCTCTTCCAGCCGTGGAAGGCGTTCACCAGCACCACCGTGGACGAGGCGCTGCCGAGCGCCTCCGCACGCTCGATGAAGAAGCCGGGAACCTCCGCCACCCCATCAGCAGGGCCCCGGGACCTCGCCGAGGGTCGTTTCGTCACGCATGAGCACGCCACAAGCGGTACCGCCCGCACCGTGCAGCTGACGGACGGCGGCCAGGTGCTGCGCCTGGAGAACCTGAAGACCTCGGAAGGGCCCGACGTACGGGTTTATCTCTCGCCCCGGGACGCGGGCGCCGTAAAGACGGGGCTCGGCGACGGGGCCATCGAGCTGGGGAAGCTCAAGGGCAACCTCGGCAACCAGAACTATGCCGTCCCGAACGGCACGGACCTGTCGAAGTTCCGCTCCGCCGTGATCTGGTGCGCGAGGTTCTCGGTCCCCTTCGGCGCCGCCGATCTCGCTCCGGCTGCGAGCTGACGCCGCGTAGAGGGTGTTCTTGACGGCGTCGCCGGCTGTGGTTCGGGGAGGGTTGGGCGATTCAGGGCGTGCGGGGTCTGCCGGCCGTTCGTTCAGGCCGGCTCGCTGATGTTGACCAGCCAGGTGATGCCGAAGCGGTCCGTGCACATGCCGAAGACGTCGCCCCACATCTGCTTCTCCAGCGGAACCGCGACCGTGCCGTCTGCGGAGAGCTTGTCCCAATAGCCGCGCAGTTCGCCGACGTCGTCCCCGCTCAGGCTTACGGAGATGTTGTTGCCGGGCTTGTACTCCATCCCCGGCGGAGTGTCGGCGCACATGAGCGTAAAGCCGCTGTCGGTCTCGAGCATGCTGTGCATGATCTTGTCGGCGGCGGCTCCGGCCTCCTTCCCGCCGAAGTCACCGAAGGTGTTCATCGCCAGGGTGCCACCGAAGACCTTCTTGTAGAACTCCATGGCCTGCCGGGCGTCGCCGTCGAAGCTGATGTACGGGTTGAGTCGAGAAGGCACAAGATCTTCCTTTCATGATGGGGTGTCACTTCTGGCACATTAAGGGCTGTGCTGCCGGCAGTCGGGGCGACTCCCCGGGCGTCGAACGCCGGTCACGGGGAGTCGACGGCGGCGGCGTGCGCTCGGCGTCGGCCACACGCACGCCCCGATGATGTCCGCGCGGCGGGCATCACCGTCGCTGGGGCGCTGCAGCAGCGCCTCGCCGAGGGCGCAAGCGTCGGCAAGCGTCCTGCGCGTCGCCTGACAGCACACGGAAGGCGCCGACGAGGACGGCGCACCCCGGCTTCGGCTGGTGCCTCATACCGGGATGCGCCGCGAAGGGACGGTGGGACGGGTTAGTCGACGAGGGCGAATTCCGGCTCACGCGATGAGTTCTCCGTCGACTCGTCCGCAGGCTTGTCGGTCGTGCGCCGTCCGAGCACTCCGGACAGTCCGATGGCAAGGCCGATGGCCGAGAGGACGGTGACCGTGAGCAGCGCCGGGGTGAAGCCGGCGAGCAGGGCGTCGGGGCCGGTCTTGCCTTCGCCGCCGGCGGTGAGGACCGCGGTGACGATGGCGAGTCCGATCGCGCCGCCGACCTGCGTGGAGGTGTTCAGCAGGCCGCCGGCCAGACCCTGCTCATGGTCCGGGATGCCGGCGGTGGCCTGGATGTTGAAGGACGCGAAGGCCAGGGTGAAGCCGATGCCGAGCAGGATCATGCTGGGCAGCACACCGACGACGTAGGGGGCGTCCCGGTCGATGACGAGGAAGAGCACGTAGGCGACGAGGTGGGCGAGGACGCCGCCCGCGATGGTGCGCGAGGTGCCGATCCGTGCGATCAGGGGCTCCATCTGCGGCGAGCCGAAGGCGACGATCAGCGCGGCCGGAAGGAAGCCGAGCGCGGTCTGGATCGCCGACCAGTGCAGCACCGACTGGAAGTAGAGCATGACCACGAACTGGAAGCCGATGTAGCCGCCGAAGAACACCGATATGCCGAGGTTGGCCCGGGCCAGTGAGGACGAGCGGAGGATTCCGAGACGGACCAGCGGATGTGCACTGCGGCGTTCGATCAGGACGAAGGCGAGCAGCAGCACCGCGGCGACCGCGAACTGGATCAGCGTGTTCGGTGCGGCCCAGCCGGCCTCCGGCGCCTCCACGACGGTGTAGACGAGCAGCAGCATCGCGCCGACCGAGGTGATCGCGCCGGGGATGTCGTAGCCGCCGGAGGAGCGGGGGCCGTCCTTGGGTAGCAGGCGGTTGGCCGCGATCCACGCGATCACCGCGACCGGCACCGGCAGGAAGAACGTCCACCGCCAGCCGACCTGGGTCAGCAGGCCGGAGAGCACCAAGCCGGCAGAGTAGCCACTGGCTCCGAAGACGGAGAAGATGCCCAGCGCCCTGTTGCGCGCGGGCCCTTCGGCGAACGTGGTGGTGACGATGGACAGCGCGGCGGGCGCGGTGAACGCCGCCGCCATGCCCTTGAGTATGCGGGTGGCGATCAGCAGGGCTCCGTCGTCGACCAGGCCGCCGAGGACGGAGGCGGCGGCGAACACGGCCACCGCGGTCAGGAACACCCGGCGGCGTCCGAGCAGGTCGGCGGCGCGTCCGCCAAGCAGCAGCAGCCCGCCGTAGCTGAGGACATAGCCGCTGACGATCCACTGCAGCGCGCTGGTGGACAGGCCCAGGTCGGCCTGGATGGAGGGGAGCGCGACACCCACCATCGACACGTCGAGCGCGTCGAGGCCGATGACGAGGGAGACCGTGAGCAGAACTCCCCAGAGCTTTGCGTTCCACGTGGATGTGGAGGCGGACAGAGGTGCGGACGAAGTCATGCCGTGACTCTCACATGCATACGCATCGAATGCAAGCGCATTTAATCTTCGCGCATCAAATGCTGGCGCATGCTAAACTGACCGCATGATCGGTGGCACGGAACAGGAATTGGTCGAGGAGTGGCACGGGCTTCTCGCCCGTCATGCCGCCGTGCACAACGCTCTTGAGCACGATCTGCAGGCACAGCACGGCATCAGCGTCAGCGAGTTCGAGGCACTCGAACTCCTCGCCTCCTCCGACCACGGCAAGTGCCGGGGCCAGGACCTCACCCACGTGGTGCACCTGAGCCAGAGCGCCGCATCCCGTCTGGTCGCCAGGCTGGAACGAGGCGGCCTCGTCGAGCGCGTCATGTGCGATCTCGACCGCCGCGGCATCTTCGTCGTCCTCACCGACGCAGGCCACAAGCGTTACAGCGACGCGAAACCGACCCACCGCTCCGTACTCGCACGGAAGCTCCGCGGCGACGGCTGACCGGCCCCCGGCCCCGACAAGTCAGTGACGGGCCAGAGGCCTTGGATCCATCGGGTGGCCCGGGAGCGCGGCCGGCGGCCCGGCCCCCGGTACTCAGCGGCCCGGCCTCGCTCCCAGGAAGAAGCGCTGCGCCTCGCGGATGCCCTCGGCCAGGGCGTCCACCTCCTCCAGAGTGTTGTAGAGGTAGAAGCTCGCCCGGGTCGTCGCCGGAATGCCGTAGCGGACGCAGATGGGGCGCGCGCAATGATGGCCGACGCGCACAGCGACCCCCAGACTGTCCAGGACCTGCCCGACGTCGTGCGGGTGGATGTCGCGCACGACGAAGGAAACCGTCGCTCCGCGGTCGTCCGTCCCTGGCGGACCGATGAGCGCAACCCCCGGGATGTCCGCGAGCAGTTCGAGCGCGCGGCTCGTCAGGGTGTGCTCGTGCGCCGTGATCCGGTCCAGGCCGATGCCCTGGAGGTAGTCGACGGCGGCGGCCAATCCCACCGCCTGAGGGGCCATCGGGACACCCGGTTCGAAGCGGTGGGGCGGGGGCAGGAAGGTCGCGCCCTCCATGCTCACCGTCTCGATCATGGAACCGCCCGTGAGGAACGGGGGCATGGCGTCGAGCAGTTCACGCCGGGCCCAGAGTACGCCGATGCCGGTGGGCCCCAGCATCTTGTGCCCCGAGAAGGCGAGGAAGTCCGCTCCGAGGCTGCGCACGTCCACTGACCGGTGGGGGACCGACTGGGCGCCGTCCACCAGCAGCAGTGCGCCCACCTCGTGGGCACGCCGGGCGATGACGTCGACGGGGTTCACCGTGCCCAGCACGTTGGACTGGTGGGCAACGGCGACGATCTTGGTGTTCTCGGTGATGAGCTTGTCGAGGTCGTCGAGGTCCAGCCGGCCGTCGTCCGTCAGGCGGAACCACTCCAGGGAGGCTCCCGTCCTGCGGGCGAGCTGCTGCCACGGCAGGAGGTTTGCGTGGTGCTCCATCTCCGTCACGACGATCTTGTCGCCGGAGCCGATCGCGAGGCCGGAGAACTCGGGATCGGCGGTCACGGCGTTGCTCATGGCGTAGGCCACGAGGTTGATCGCCTCCGTGGTGTTCCTGGTGAAGACGACCTCGTCCTCCGGCGCGCCGAGGAACGCGGCAATCGTGCGGCGGGCCTCTTCGTAGAGGTCCGTCGCCTCCTCGGTGAGCTGATGGGCGCCGCGGTGCACCGCGGCATGGTGGTTCACCACGAAGTCCCGCTCGGCATCCAGGGACTGTAGGGGCCTGTGGGTGGTTGCCCCTGAGTCGAGGTAGACGAGGCGTTTCCCGCCGCGCATCACGCGCTCCAGGATGGGGAAGTCACGCCGGATCTCGTCGATGTTCAAGGCCTGCGTTCCCTGCGGTGACATCGTTCGCAAACTCCCATTTTCTGACGGCAGCAGAGCCGCCTTGCTGATCCAGGGGTGGGTTTGGGGGTAAGGGGCAAGCCTAGCTCCTCTCAGGGGTGACGATCAGTCAACTCTGTGTGCTGACAGCCGATATGGGCGGACGTGACGGGCGATCAGGGGCGGTAGTCAGCCACGCCGCGATGCATCGGTCTCAGCCAGGCGGCGCCCTGGCTCGAAGTGGTGCCGCACGTCCCCCGTCGCGCCACGGACGCGCGGTCGGCGGCCCTTGTCGCGCCGCCGACCGGGAGGTCTCCGGAGGCGTGGCGGCATCCCGTCCTCGGGGTACCGGCCGACGTGTCAGCGGCGGACACCCACGGCGAGGGCGTTGCCGCCTCGCCGGCTCGCCGTGCGTCGCGCCTGCTCGGACGCGATCCCCCGCCCTCACTCCGGATGGCCTCGCGCACGGCGCCCCGCCGGTCCGGAGCCGCGTCGGGACCACGCCGTCAACAGCCGACCGGACGAGACCGCGGGCAGGCTTGCCGCCACCTGCAACATCCTTTGACGAGGAAAGTCAAAATTGAATATGCCTTATGGGCTCACACGCCCTTAAACCTGCACAAGTTGACACTTGCGCACTCAACTCCGAAATACTGAATGATCCCTCGAAAACGTCTGCGGCTCAAAAATGCCACCCGCCACCCCACCGGATAAACAAATCGTTGCGTCGCTGTCCCGAGCCGCCTAAGATCCAAAAAATCTTGCAACTGCTCCACGGGGAAAGTCCTTGCTGATGTTTCACGGGCGAAAGCCCTAGAAAAAGGGGGGGATGTGGGTAGGGTCATCGGACTGGACATCGGCGCCAGCAAGTGGGTCGTCAGCGACAGCAGGAACCCGAATACACGCATCTCCGGCCGGACCACTGACGACTACGCGAGGTGTCTCGGTGAAATAAGCGAGGCTCTCGCGCCCGCGACCGGTGAGACCCTCCGGCTCGGCATCTCGTTCCCCGGCTCGCTGGACCGGCTCGGCGCGGTGCAGTCATGGCCGAGACGTCCGTCCTGGATCGGCTGCCATCTCCTTTCCCTCCTTCCGTGGGCCGACCCCGCGACGACCACGATCCTTGACGACGGAATCGCCGCCGCCCTCGGCGAAAAGGACCGGGCGGCCGCCGGGCTGGAAAGCTATCTCTGCCTCAGCTTCGGCACCGGGCTGGGCGGCGTGACGGTCGTCGACGGCATTCCACGGCCGTCCCGATCCGGCGACGCGCGCACCTTCGGGCACTTTCGCGTGCCCGGCTCGACGACGCCGTGCGGTTGCCGTCGGCAGGGTTGCCTCCAGGCCGTCGTGCTCGGCGAGCGGCGCGAGGTGTCGACGTACCCGGAGCTGGTGGCCGGAGCCAGGCGGGGCCACCTGTCCACCGTTGTCGCGGACTTCGTCATGTACTCAGGACTGGACGGAGTCGTACTGACCGGAGGGCTGCTCGGCCACGTCCCGGAATTCGCGGATTTCCTCCACCGCGAACTGACCGAGCATCTCGCCGACGGCAGCTGTCAAGCCCGCCTCTCGTCGACGCCTCATGAATCCGCCCTTTTCGGCGCCTTGCACACAGCTACCCCCACCACTGGCAGGGAATTGCATGCCATCGCTAGTAGTATTTGATCTCGACGGGACGCTCATTGACTCCAGGCGCGTCATGGAGCACGCGTTCAGGGAAGCCTACGCGGCAGTGCACGGAGCGGGCGAACCGCCGCTCGACGAGTTCTACGACCTCTTGGGCGACTCTTTTCCGAACATTCTCAGGCGATTAGACCTCCACCAGGACATGGCGGAGATGTTCAAGGCCGCGTCACAGCGCAGGATCTCCGACGTGGACGCCATTCCAGAGGCCCTGCAATCCTGTGTGGAACTGCACCACCGTGGGATACCACTGGCCATCCTCACGGGCAAGGACCGAGAACGCACCATGGAGATACTGGAGCACTTCTCGGTCGCCCCTCTCTTCGCCGCCGTGGCGGCCGGCTCCGACGGTTTTGCACCGAAGCCCGCACCCGACGGTGTTCTCCTGCTGTGCGAAAAGCTGGGCCACCGCGCCGCCGACACCATCGTGGTCGGCGACTCGGCCTTCGACATGAGGTCGGGCCGTCTGGCCGGCGCACTCACCATCGCCTGCACCTGGGGGATGGGACGGGTGGAGGAGCTCAAGCGCGAAGAGCCGGACCACTTCCTCCAGCATCCGGACGAACTGCTGCCTCAGCTGCTGGTGACGATCGAGCACCCAGGCCGTTGACGCCGACACGGTACCGAGCTGCCAGCAAGCACGACTTTACGGGGAGAGGCATCACAGACACATGGCCGAGCACTTACTCAGGGTCGGCGTCGTAGGTGTCGGCTGGATCGCGCAACGCGCCCACCTGCCCTATTTCGCCGGACAGCCCGACATCGATCTGGTCGGTGTGACGGACCACGATCCGCGGACTGCCGATGTGGCACGTGACCACGGCACCAGGGCCTACACCTCACTCGCCCGGCTTCTCCCGGACGTGGACGTCCTGTCCGTCTGCACTCCCGGGCCCACGCACTACGCCGTCGTTCGGCAGTGCCTGGAAGCCGGCAAGCACGTCATCTGCGAGAAGCCGCTGGCCATGAGGGCCGCACAGGCCGAGGAGCTGCTGCAGCTGGCGCGCGGGAAGGGCCTGGGCCTGTACTGCTGCATGACCAACCGGTACCGCGCGGACACCCGGCGGATGGCGGAGCACATCCGCCGGGGCGACATCGGCACGCCGCGCGCGCTGACGTTCTCCTGGCTCAGAACCCGCGGGATACCCGCCCGCCCCGGACCGCTGTCCCAGGGCGTGCTGTGGGACCTCGGATCGCACCTCGTGGACCTCGCCCTCTGGATGACCGGCTGGGAGGCGGAGAAGGAGGAAGTGCACGCGCGCGCCGTCAGGGTGTCGACCGGCGACGGCTCGTCCGTCGCCTCGTGGTACGAGGGCGACCGGGCCGCCACGCCCACCGTCCCGTACGACACCGTCTCCCTCGATTTCCCCGGCGCCCCGAACGCGCTCTGCCGCATCGAGGCGTCGTGGCACTCCGGACTCCCCCGGGACTCGTGCCGGCTGCTCGCCGTCGGCGAGGAGGGGGCGCTCCTGCTGCGCACGGTCTTCGGCTGGAGTCCGCATCGGCAGACGGTCGACGGACCGGCGCTGAGCATCAGCCGTGCAGGCGGCCCCTGGCAGGCCGCGCACGCTCCTCAGGACCGAGAACACACCGAATACTCCGCACAGTTCACCCATCTGACCAGTTCCGTAGCTGAAGGTCCGTCATGGATCACCGACATGGAGCCGACATTGCAGTCGATACACGTGCTGGAGAGAGCACAGGAGATCCTGGACCGAAGGGCGGCACGATGACCAGTGCCATTACGGCCCGACCGGCGAGCCTGGGCGGAACCCCCGTCCGCACCCGGGCCTTCCCCGTATGGCCGCCGACGAGCCCGCAGACCGAAGAGGCCGTGCTGTCCGTATTGCGCAGCGGCCACTGGTGGCAGTCGGGCAACGGCTGTGCCGAGCGCCTGGAGGAGTGGCTGGCGGCCCAGCACGGTGTGTCCGAGTGCGTCGCGGTGACGAACGGGACACAGGCGCTGGAGGTCTCCTTCCGCGCGCTGGGCATCGGGGAGGGCGACGAGGTCCTCGTGCCCGCGCTGACCTTCTTCTCGACCGCATCGGCTGTGGCCCTGGTGGGCGCCGTGCCCGTTCCGGTGGACGTACTGCCCGACACCCTCTGCATCGACGTCGCGGACGCCCGGCGCAAGCTCACCTCCCGCACCAAGGCGATCGTCCCCGTCCACCTCGCCGGACAGCCCGCCGACCTGGATGCCGTGACGGCGCTCGCGTCCGAGGCGGGACTGCGGGTCGTCGAGGACGCGGCGCAGTCCATCGGCGCCCGGTGGCGCCAGTCCCCCGCCGGGTCCTTCGGCGAGCTCGCCACCATCAGTTTCCAAGCGGCCAAGCTCCTCCCGGGCGGGGAGGGCGGCGCCGTTCTCGTCCGGGACGGCGGCGAACTGGCCGAGCGCGTACGCCTCTTGGCGAACTGCGGGCGCCCTCGCGGAAGTTCGCAGTACACACACATCGCGGGCGCGACCAACGCCCGCATATCCGAGATGCACGCCGCGGTGCTGCTGTCCCAGACGGAGGACCTGGACGCACTGCAGGCGCGCCGGGAAGTGGCCGGTATCGCCCTCTCCGAGGCGCTTCAGGCCTCGGGCAGCGCGACGACGATGCGGATCGACAGCAGGGTCTCCCGTATGCCCTGGTACATGGTGGTCCTCCGGCCGTCCGAAGCCGTGTTGTCGCAGCTGACCGTGGAGGAGTACGCGGCGGCGCTGACCGCGGAGGGGATTCCGGCGACCCGCATGTACCGCCCCTTCCACCGGACCGGGGCATTCGACGCATCGGAGATCTCCCGGTCGCGCTGCCCCGTCGCGGAGGAGGCCGCGGAGAGCACGGTATGGCTGCACCACCGACTGCTGCTGGACGGCAGTTCGGGCGTGCGCGACATCGTCGACGCCGTGGAAAAGCTCGAGCACTACCACCGTTCGCAGATCAACTGAGACATCTGGAGTGTCATCGATGAGCCAGAATTCCGAGTGGGTACTCGGCCTCGGAGGGTCCTCCCACGAGTTCTCCGCGGCCCTCATGCTGGGCGACGACATCAAGGTCGCCGTCGAGGGCGAGCGCATCAGCAGGGTGAAGCACGGCCGCGCGCTGTGGTTCCAGAACCCGCTTGCCGGAGCGGTGGACTACTGCCTCGACGCAGCCGGCATCACCCTCGCCGACGTCTCGCGCATCGCCTCCCACGACCTGCTGCCGTACAAGGTGCGGGACATCTATGCCGACACTCCGATGACCCTGTACTCGCACCATGTCTCGCACGCCGCGTCGGTGCACATGATGCTCGACCCCGGAGTGCGGGCCGCGGTACTGGTCTACGACGGCATGGGGTCCGTCACCACCTCGCACCAGGACCAGGGATCGCCGATACCCCGGGTGACCAGGGAGACGTTCTCCTTCTTCATGGCCGAGGGCGCGGAGCTGCGCTATTTGGGCGGCACGAACGGCCATGGGCTGCTGGAGCACGTCGACTACGGCAACGGCGTCACCAACTCCATCGGCATGCTGTACGAACTCGTCACCGTCGTCCTCGGGTTCGGGCCCGACGACGTCGGCAAGACGATGGGGCTCGCCGGGCACGGCACGCCGACGGCTCTGCCGTTGCTGAAGAAGCATGTCACCCTCGGCTCCGGCTTCTCGGACGTGTTCCAGGTCGACTTCTTCGCCGGGGACCTGGAGACCGCGCTGCGGGACTTCCTCACGCAGGAGTCGCACTCGTTCCAGGCCAAGGCCGATCTGGCGGCCAGCGTCCAGGAGCTGCTCAACGAGACCCTGCTCCACTGCTTCGCGCTCTTCGAGCAGGAGGAGTTCGACGTCTTCGCCATCGCCGGCGGCTGCGGCCTGAACACCGTGGCCAACGGGGTACTCGCCGAGCGGCTGCCCGAGGGGAAGAGCCTGCTGGTGGCGCCCCACTCCACCGACGTGGGGCACGCCTTCGGTGCCCTGTGGCTGGACCGGCAGGAGCGGACGGAGGGGCCCTTCACCCTCACCCTCAACCAGGCACCCCTGACCCCGGCCATCAGCCGCCCCGGGCGCCTCTACGACGAGGCCGAGATCACCGCCGCGGTCAACGCGGTCTACCCCCGGCTGGCACTCGACCCGGCGCTCTCCTCGCCCGAGCAGTTGGCGCACTACCTGGCGCAGGGGCAGGTGGTCGGGGTGTTCAACGGCCGCTCGGAGATGGGCCCGCGGGCCCTGGGCGGCCGCAGCATCCTCGGCGATCCCCGGTCCGTGGAGATGAAGGAGCGGATCAACCGCGGCATCAAACTGCGGGAGCCCTTCCGCCCGCTGGCTCCCATGGTCCTCGCCGAGGACTTCTCCGACTGGTTCTACCCCGAGGCCACACGCGACTACTTCATGCTCAAGATCGCACACGGGACGGAGCGCTGTCTGCGGGAAGCCCCCGCGGTGGTGCACGTCGACGGCGGCGCACGCGTCCAGGTCGTCGACGAGAGCAGCGATCCCTTCCTGGTCCGCCTGCTGCGCGAGTTCAAGCGCCTTACGGGTGTACCGATCCTGCTCAACACCTCGTTCAACAGGAGGGGCGAACCCGTCGTCGAGACACCGGCCGACGCCATCGATGCCTTCCTGGGACTGGGACTGGACGGGCTGTACCTCGACGGCCGGTTCTTCCTCGCACAGGAGCCGGCGAAGGGATGACCACGGGACTTTCCCTCTGCGCCTTCGTCGAACCGCAACAGGGAGCCGACCACGAGCAGATCCTGCAGTTCGCGCAAGCAGCGGAGGCGGCTGGTTTCGACGGGCTGTTCCTCTCCGACCACTACCTGGCGGAGGGGGACGTGCCCTGCGGAGCGGGCCCCTCCGACGCCTGGCTGACGCTGAGCGCCCTGAGCCGCGAGACATCGCGGCTGCGGCTGGGCACACTCATGACCGCGGCGACCTTCCGCCTCCCCGGCCCGCTCGCCGTGTCCGCCTCCCAGCTGGACCGGATGAGCGGCGGGCGCCTCGAAGTGGGGATCGGCGCGGGATGGTACGAGGCCGAGCACCGCTCCCACGGCATCCCCTTCCCCCCGACGAACGAACGGTTCGAGCGGCTCACCGAGCAGTTGGAGATCCTGCGCGGGTTCTGGCGGACCTCCCCGGGCGAGCGGTTCTCGTACCACGGTGTCCACTACCGCCTTGAGGACTGCCCCGCGCTGCCCGCCCCGGTGCAGCAGGGCGGCCCGCCGCTGATCGTCGGCGGGCGCGGCCCGCGTCGCTCACCCGCGGTCGCGGCCCGGCACGCGGACGAGTTCAATGTGCCGTTCGCCGAGCGCGAGTTGGTGGCCGCCCAGTGGGAACGGGCCGAACGGGCCTGCGCGGCCATCGGCAGGGACCCGCGCACCCTGCGCGCGTCCACGCTGCTGACCGTCTGCTGCGGTGCCACCGAGGCGAGCGTGGCCCGTCGGGAGAGCCGCATGGCTCCCTACGCGGGCGCGGGCAGGCAGGTGGTCGCGAAGGGCTCCCCGGAGGCCGTACGGGCCCGGCTCGAGGCGTACGCGGCACTCGGACTGCACCGGATCTACCTCCAGTTCCTCGACCTCACCGACCTCGACCAGCTGCACCTCATCGGTACAGAGGTGATTCCGGCCCTGCGCGCGGCCTGCGCGCCGCACCGGCAGAGCCCCGGGCCACACCGGTTCGAACCGGCACCGTCGCACCAGACCACGACGCGTTGAAAGGACAGCACACCATGCCCATCGTCACGCCCGCAGACCGTCCCGGCACCCCGGGGCGCTTCCCGCACACCTGGAGGCGCATGCTCCTCGACGACGGCACGACACCGAGCCCGGTCTCCATGGGCGAGCTGGTCCTCCACCCTGGCGCCTATGTGCCGCCCCACCGCCACGAGGTGGAGGAGGCGTTCTACGTCGTAGCGGGCCGGCCCACCTGCACGACCGGCGACGAGGTGTGCCACGCGGCCCCGGGGGACGCCGTGCTCGCCCCGGCCGGCGCGCTGCACTCCCTGCGCAACGAGACCGACGACGACGTCAAGCTCGTGTACTTCTACCCTCGCGCGGCGAAGGCGCAGGCCCACGGCATCGCAGCCGAGTACCCCGACCAGGACCCCACCGCCAACGGCTGAACCCGCCGCGTCAGGAGCCTTCGCCATGCACACCTCGACCGACACCCTCCAGGACCCGGCGCCGCAGACACCGCCGGGCCCCGCGGTGCAGCTCCTGGGCACGACCATGGGCGCCCGCATCACCGGGGTGGACCTCACGGCCCCGCTCTCCGCATCCGACACCGGGACGATCCTCGACGCCTTCCACGAGCACCGGGTCCTGCTCTTCCGTGGCCAGCAGCTGACACTGGATCAGCAGGTGGGATTCAGCCGTGCCTTCGGTAGGCTGGAGGAGCATGTGCTCAAGCAGTACCTCGCGCCCGGCACCCCCGAGATCCTGGTCATCAGCAACATCTTCCGGGACGGCAAACCCATCGGCCTCTTCGACGGCGACGTCGAGGAGTGGCACACCGACTACTCGTGGAACTCCCGGATGAGCCTCGGCTCCCTGCTGTATGCGGCCGAAGCGCCCGACGAGGGCGGCGACACGCTGTTCGCCGACACGACCGCCGCCTACGACGACCTGCCCCCCGAGACCAAGGAGCGCATCGCGGGCCTGGAGGCCGTCCACTCCCTGGCCCACCTCACGGAGCGGCAGCGGGAGTACAACCCGGAGAAGCCGCCGCTCACCGAGGAGCAGCGGCGGCGCACTCCCGATGTACGCCATCCCCTGGTGCGCACCCACCCGGTGACGGGGCGCAAGTCCCTGCTTCTGGGCAGCATGGTCATCCGCGACGTCGTGGGACTGCCACACGACGAGGGGCAGCGGTTGATCGAGGACCTGGTGGCGCACGCCACCCAGCCCAGGTACCTGTACCGGCACCACTGGCAGGTCGGCGACCTGGTGGCCTGGGACAACCGGGCGACGATGCACACCGTCACCCCGTGCGACCGGCAGCGGCACCGCCGACTGCTCTACCGGACGACGGTGGTCGAGTGAGCGACGCCGTCCGCGTGCCCGTCGCGCTGAGGGACCACGCCTACGACGTGCTCATCGGCGCCGGGGTACGCCACAGGCTGCCCGACGTGGTGGCGCGGCTGGCGCCGCGCCGGGTCGTGCTCGTCACCGCTCGGCCGCCGGGGCTGCTGCCGCCGCTGGGTGTTTCGACGACGGTGGTCGAGGCGGGCGAGGGCGAGGACTACAAGACCCTCTCCACGGTGGAGGACCTGTGCCGGACGTTCGCCCGACACGGGCTCCACCGCGGGGACCTGGTGGTGTCGTGCGGCGGCGGGAGCGTCTCCGACACCGTCGGTCTCGCCGCGTCCCTGTACCACCGCGGCCTGCCGGTGGTCCATCTGCCCACCTCGCTCCTGGCGCAGGTCGACGCGAGCGTGGGGGGCAAGACCGCGGTGAACCTCCCCGAGGGCAAGAACCTGATCGGTGCCTACTGGCAGCCCGCGGCGGTCCTCTGCGACACGGACTTCCTCCGCACGCTGCCCGAGCGGGAGCGGCTCAGCGGCTACGGGGAGATCGCCCGGTGCCACTTCATCGGGGCGGGGGATCTGCGTGGACTGCCGGTGGAGTCCCAGATCGCGGCCAGTGTCCGCCTCAAGGCCGGCGTCGTGGCCCAGGACGAGCGCGACAGCGGGCCACGGCACCTGCTCAACTACGGCCACACCCTGGGGCACGCCCTGGAGGTCGCCAGTGACTTCTCGCTGCGCCACGGTGAGGCCGTGGCCATCGGCACGGTGTTCGTCGGCGAGCTGGCCGGGCGCCTGGGGCGGATCTCTTCGGACCGGGCGGCCGAGCACCGTCAGGTGGTCGGCTCCTACGGGCTGCCGTGCGATCTTCCCGACGGCATGGACCCCGACCGTCTGGTCCTCCTCATGGGCCGGGACAAGAAAGCGTCGGGCCGGGGACTCACCTTCGTCCTGGACGGTCCAAGAGGCCCCGAGCTGGTGTCCGGCCTCCCCCCGGACGAGGTGCGGGGCGCGCTGCACGCCATGACCCCTCCACCCCGGTGAAAGGTGCGACACGTGACGGACGAAGTGCGGATTGTCGGCTCGGCGGCCGATCTCGCCGAGGCGGGCTGGGACGACCTGCTGCTCCCCGGCGACTACTACCTCTCCGCGGAGTGGCTGAGGGCCATCGAGGAGGGCGAGGGGGCCACCGCCTCGTACCTCACGGTGTGGCGCGACGGAGAGCTGGCCGGGGGGCTCACCGCCCACCCGCTGGACGCGGGCTCCTCGCCGTTCTTCCGCGTCGACGTGCTGCTGGCGGAGCACTCGCCCGGCTCGTCGCTGGTCGGGGGCGACGACCCGCTGCTCCCGGTCCTGACGTGCGGAGGCCGGCATCTGGGCACCTCCAAGGTGCCGCTGCGCGCCGACCTGTCCGCCGGTGCACGCCGCGAGGTGCTCGACGCGCTCCTGGGCGGCCTCACGGAGCACGCGCGCGCGTCGGGCGCCGCCGCCACCGCCTTCCTCGCCGTCGACAGCGCGGACGTACCCCTGCTCGACGCCCTCGAAGCCCAGGGGTACCTGGGCTTTCCCAGTGCGGTGCAGTCCGTGCTCCATCTGCCGCCCGAGGGCTTCGAGACGTATGTGCGGGGGCTGGACCGGCGCGGGCGCAGATACGTCAGGACCGACATGCGGAAGGTGGCGGCCGCGGGCTACACCTTCGAGGTCCGGGAGCTGGATGCGGAACTGGCCCATACGATCGCCCCGTTGGAGGCCAGCCTCAACGAGAAGTACGACGGAGTCACCGACCCCAAGGAACTCGCGCACCGCCATCTCCGCTACCTGGACTGGCTGCCGCGCGGCATGAAGGTCCTGCTCGCCCGCGCCCCGGACGGAGCGGTGCACGGCTCGATCACCTTCCTCGACTGGCGGGGCCGCCTCTTCGTCCGCAACTGGGGCAAGCACCCCGATGTCCCCAAGAACTTCCCGCTCTACTTCAGCAGCGTCTACTACGAACTCATCAACTGGGCCTACGCGAACGGATTCGACTCCATCGACTACGTGACCCACCAGGAACAGGTCAAACGGTCGCGCGGATGCACCCAGACCCGGAAGTTCGCCGCGCTGCGCGGGGTGTCGGCGGGCGTCCGGCAGCGGACGGCCCGGGAACTTCCACACCTCGTCAGCGCGGTTCGACAGGAGAGCACACATGACTGAGCAGACTGAGCAGACAGCACTGATCACGGGGTTCAGCAGCGCGATAGGCCTGGAGACGGCGAGGTCGCTGGCGCGGCAGGGCTTTGTGATCGCGGCCACGGGGCGGCAGCCCGCCGACCATCCGACGGTCCAGAAGGCGCTGGCCGACCTGCCCGCGACGACGCGGTACGTCCCGGCGGACCTGACCCGCGAGGACGACGTCGCCGCCTTGGTGTCCACCGTGACGCACCACTTCGGCCGTCTCGACGCGGTGTTCAACAACCACGGCGGAACCCTCGGGGTGAGCGGGCCGCTCGCCGGCCTGGAGGCGCGGGACTGGCACCGGGTGGTCGAGCTGAACCTCACCAGCACGATGCTGTGTCTCAAGCACCAGATGCGCTGGATGGGCGAGCACGGCGGAGGCTCCGTCGTCTGCACGTCCGGGGTGCTGGGGCACGACGCCACCGCCGGCATGAGCGCGTACGTCGCCGCGAAGCACGCGGTCATCGGTCTGGTGAAGTCCGCCGCGCTGGAGGGAGCCCCCTTGGGGATCAGGGTGAACGGGCTCTCCCCGGGGATGAGCGTACGCAACGAACCCGACGACGTCCGGGACGGCCGCGAGCGGGCGGCGGCGCAGAAGGTGCCGCTGGCGCGCCTGGGCACCGCGGCGGAGATCGCCCAGGCCGCGGCCTGGCTCCTGTCCGAGCAGGCGTCCTTCGTCACCGGTCAGTGCCTGGTGGCCGACGGCGGCTGGCTGGCGCAGATCTGATGACCGTGCACCAGGAGGAGGCGGCCGTCGCGGAGTTGGGCGAACTGGCCGCCGGTGTGGCGGCCGACTTCGGCATCGACGCGCCGGCGGTCACCTGCCTCGCCCACGCGCACAACACCACCTTCCGCATCGACGGCACGTTCGAGGGCGATCGCCGCTCCTTCAGCCTGCGCCTGTACCGGTCGGGCATAGGCACCCGGGAGCGGGTGGCGTCGGAGACCCGTGTCCTGGCCCACCTCCAGGCCCGCGGGGTCCGGGCCCCGGTGCCCGTCGCGGACCGGGGCGGCCGGACGGTGCACCGCACCCGGAACGGGACGCGCACCGGCAGCCGCACCGCGCTGCTGTGCGAGTGGATCGACGGCGAAGTACCCGACCAGGCGGCCTTCCTCGCCATGCCGCGCCCCTTGGGGCAGGAGATCGCCCGGGTCCACGCGGCCCTCTCCGGACCGGGGTCGAGCGGACTGCGCAGCGCCGGCCTCGTCCGGCCGCACTGGGACGCGCAGGGCCTGCTCGGCGGCGCGGTGGGAGCCGACCCCGCCGTGGCCGACACCCTGGCCACGGCGGGCGAACGCGAACTGCTGCGCCGGGCACGCTCCCTGGCACGGGCCGCCCTGACCCGCCTGCGCCGTGGCGACACCGGCGCAGCGCTGGTCCACAGCGATCCGCGCCGGGAGAACGTCCTGGTCACGGCGGACGGCATCACCCTCATCGACTACGAGGGGTGCGGCTGGGGAGAGCCCGCGTACGACCTCGCGGTGCTGCTCGCCGACATCCGCCGCGACCGGCCGGGGCAGGACGGCCAGGAGTTCCTGGACGCGGTGGTCGCGGGCTACCGTGAGGTCGGCGATCTCACCACCGCCCAGTACGAGGCGATCGAGGACCTCGTCGCGGGCCGGCTGGCGATCCACCTGACCTGGTACCTGTGCAGCACCGCGGACCCCCACTTCCCGCAAGACTCCGACTTCCGGCAGTCGCAGACCGAGTTGCTGTCCCATGCCGTTCGACGCTGACCGGCAGGGCTCTTCCACCCAGGAGAACGTACGCATGAACAGCAGTCAGCAGCGGCGCGTCGCCGTGGTCGTCGACGGGTACGCGATGGGCGGCAACCTCCCGCCCGCCTTCGCCGACCACGACACCGACGTGGTGCATGTGCAGTCCACGCCGGAGTGGCTGCAGCGCCTGACGCCGCCGGACCTGTCGCCCTATCTCGCCAACATTCCGTGGTCGAGCGAGGAGGAGGTCGTCGCCCGCCTCCAGGAGTACCGTCCCTACGCGGTGGTGCCGGGAGTGGAACCGGGCGTACCCGTCGCCGACCGGCTCAGCGAACTCCTCGGGCTCCCCACCAACGGAAGCCGGCTGTCCGCCGCGCGCAGGGACAAGTACCTGATGATCGAGCGGCTGCGTGAGGCGGGTCTGCGCTGCGCCGACCAGTTCCTGTCTCAGTCCGCGGACGAGATCGTCGCCTGGGCCGAGGCCCTGGGCCGGTACCCCGTCGTGGTGAAGCCGCTGACCTCGGCGTCCACGGACGGCGTCTACATCTGCAACGACGCCGCGACCGTCGCCCGCGCCGCGCGCCAGGTCCTCTCCAGCAGCACCATCTTCGACGCGCGCAACACCCACGCCCTCGCCCAGTCCTATCTGGACGGCGAGGAGTACATCGTCGACACGGTGAGCCGGGACGGCCGCCACTACCTCTGCGGCGTGTGGCGGATGGACAAGATCTTTCTGGGCGACGACAAGAAGATCTACGCTCGGGACGTGCTCATGGACTCCCACAGCGAACTGGTCGACAGCCTCGCCGACTACACCTACGGCGTCCTGGAAGCCCTCGGCATCCAACACGGGCCGGGGCACGCCGAGGTGATGATGACGGCCGACGGACCGGCCCTGGTGGAAATCGGCGCGCGGATGGACGGCCACCTGCAGGTCGGCTTCCACCAGCGATGCCTCGGCCACGACCAGGCAGAGCTGACCGCGCTCGGCTACGCGGACCCCGACTCCTTCCTGGGCAGGTACGCGGGCGGCCGCTACCAGCGGCGCGAGCAGGCCATCCTCTTCAGCGCCCACACGGCCCGGACCGGGGTGGTCGAAGGGCTCGACACTGACGTGGTCGCGGAGGTCGAGGCCCTGCCCTCCCTGCATCTGCTGACCCCCCTCCTGAAGACAGGCGCCGTCGTCGAGCCGACCGTGGACCAGTTGCGCATCCCCTTCCGGGCCTATCTGGCCGGTGAGGACTGGGGCCAGGTGGAGAAGGACTACCTGCGGATCACCGAACTCCAGGACCGGCTGTACCGGATTGCGGAGCTCGCGTCTTGACGGATCCGTTGAAGAGCGCGCTGCTCAGGGTCCAGACGGGGAACTCCCTGAGCGCCTTCGGCCACGGCTTCACGATCATCTTCCTCTTCGTCTACGTCGCCGACGTGCGGGGCCTCGGCCCGCGGACAGCGGGTGCGATCATGGCGACCCTCGCGGTGGCCGCCGTCGTCGTACTGCCCGTCATCGGCCGGGTGATCGACACCAGGGGCGCGGTCCCCACGGCGGTGGGCGGCGCGGCGGGCGCGGCGGCCGGCGCCGCCGGGCTCGGCCTGTCCGGTACGGCCGTACCGCTGTTCGCGTCGGCCGCGCTGCTCGGTGCGTCCATGGCGGTCATCCAGCCGGCGCTGGCCACCCTGATTGCCCAGTGCACGACGCGACACACGCGTTCGCGTGCCTTCGCGACCCAGTTCTTCCTGAACAACCTCGGCATGGGCGTCGGCGGTCTGATCGGCGGTTTCGTCGCCGACCCGGACCGCCCGACGACGTTCCTGCTGCTGTTCTTCGGCCAGACGGCCATGTTCCTCGTGCTCGGTGCGGTGACGGCATCCGTCCGCCTGCCGGCCGCGGTCGCGACGGCCGCCCGCCCCGAGGACGGCGAGCGGTCCGCGTCAGCCGACTACGGCAGGCTGCTGCGCGATCCGTCCATGCTGGTGACCTGCGCCTTGGGGCTCGTGCTGTTCTTCGTCTGCTACGGCCAGTTCGATTCGGGGCTGCCCGCGTACGCCGTTGCCGCCGTCGGCCTCTCCACCAAGGTCCTGGGCCTGGCGCTCACCGCCAACACCCTGCTCATCGTCGGGTGTCAGTTCGTCGTGCTCAGACTCACCCAGGGGCACCGACGCAGCAGCGTGATCGCTCTCGTGGGGCTGCTCTGGTTCGTGGCGTGGGTGCTCGCCGGGCTCTCCGGGGCGATGCCCGGGAAGGCGCCTGCCGCCGCGCTCATCCTCACGACGTACGCGCTCTTCGGTATCGGCGAGGCCATGCTGGCCCCGACGCTCGGACCGCTGCTGGCCGACATCGCGCCGACCGGTCAGATCGGCCTCTACAACGCGATGTTCACCTTCATACGGCACACGGCCCAGGTGCTCGGACCGCTCGTGGGCGGCCTCATGGTGGGGGCGGGGTACTTCACCCCGTACATCGTGCTGCTGGCCGCCGGAGCGCTGGCCGTCTCAGCCTGTGCCCTGATGCTCAGACGTACCCTCTCCCGTGGTCAGGACAGGCCCCTGGAGGCGGCGGGGGTGTAGCGGTCGAGCCCGCGTCGGCGGTGCGGGCGCGCGCCGGGCGCCGCAGAGGAGACCCGACGGGCGGAGGCGCAAGGCCGACCTTCCGCCTCAGTCTCAGGCGGTCTGCCACTCAACTGACCGTCCACGAGGCGCTTTAGCCGATCTTGACAACAACTGGGCCGAGGCACCACGCCCTCTCCCGCGCGGGCGAACCGACTGGCACGATGTCGAACATGACTGCCGGGTCGGTTTCACGCGCCGTGCGCGCCGCGATCTTCGCGGCCGTGTGCGTGACGACCGCGGCCCTTGGGCACACGCTGATGTCCACTCAGTCCCTGCCCTGGTGGGCTCTGGTCGCCGCACTCGGCGTGACGGGCTCGGCGGCGTGGCGGCTGGCAGGGCGGGAACGCGGTGCGTTGGTCGTGACCGGTTCCACCGTCGTGGCCCAACTCGGCCTGCACTCCCTGTTCGGCCTGGCGCAGTCGTGCCGGGGCGGCCCCGACTTGGGAACCGTCCGTGCGCCGCTGCCGACGCCACTGGGTGACGTCCCGGGGATGAGCGGTTTGGCGGGCATGACCCACGCGGCCGCGGCCTCCGTCGCCCACGCCGGCGATACGGGTGCCATGCACCGCCATATGAGCCAGCTGCCGATGATGCACTCCGGCCACGGCACCCTCGGCATGTTCTTCGCCCATGCGCTGGCCGCCCTGGTCTGCGGCTTGTGGATGTGGCGCGGCGAGGCGGCCGCGTTCCGGCTCGCCCGCAGCGTGGCCGCGGTCTGGTTCGCGCCCCTGCTGCTGGTCCTGGCGACGCTGGGCTGGACCGGTCGGAAACCGGCCACTCGCCCGGTGGCCGCTGCCGGTCATGTCCCGCGCCTGCGTGGGGTGCTCCTGCACCATGTCCTCTCCCGCAGGGGCCCGCCGAAGATCTCCCTCTGCTGCTGACCGCCCGTCCTGGGACCTTCCCGGCACCGTCCGGGATTCCACATTGCGGTCGTTGACGCCGATGCCGTCGATGCCGCGATGTTGCCAATGACGTCCGGGATCCCCCATTCCCCTGTTCCGCAAGGCGCATTGAATCGGTGGCGGGCGGAGTACCGGCGTGTCCGCACGGCTGCCTTCCTCATACCTCCGTGAGCACTGCTGTGCCCGGCACGCCGGCCCTGGCCCCGCGGCCCTCCGGCCTGCCCGTAGACGCACCCCGTCGACCGTCTCCCTGGACGCCGACACCGACCCTCCTACGGGCACTCGGAGCGCCGCTCAGCGACGGGGACGTGCCATGCCCTGGTACGGCCCGCATTCTCCGAAGGACATGTGGCGATGATTCCTGCCCTTGTTGGTCCGGCCCGTGGCAAGCGGACCACCGTGGACGATGAGCGGCTGACCAGCCTCGCGCTGGCCGCGCGGGACGGTGACCACGACGCCGTCGAGAGCCTCATACGCGGCTCCCACCACCATGTGTGGAGATTCGTGGCGCACCTGAGCGGCGACACCAACAGCGCCGACGACCTGGCCCAGGAGACCTTTCTGCGCGCCCTCACCAGCCTGCCGAACTTCGCCGGCCGCTCCTGCGCCCGCACCTGGCTGCTGTCCATCGCCCGCCGGGTGGTGATCGACCGCTACCGGTCCGCCGCCGCCCGGCCGCGTATCGCCGACGTCGACGATTGGCAGGCGCTCGCGGAACACCGCCAGCCCAGCGGCCTTCCGGGCTTCGACGACGGCCTGGCACTGCGCGAACTGCTCGACGCGCTGGACGGCGAGCGGCGCCAGGCATTCGTTCTCACCCAGTTGGTCGGGATGCCCTACGCGGATGCCGCGGCGGTCGTGGGCTGCCCGATCGGCACGGTGCGCTCCCGGGTGGCGCGCGCCCGGGCCGACCTCACCAAATGGCTCAGGTCCGCGGAGAGCTGCGCGCGGGTTTCCCAGGTGGCCGCGGCGTGACCGACCCCGGTTCCGGGTGATCATGGTGTTTCGCCGGTGCGCCGTCCGTACGTGCCAAGAGCGTCCGTCCAGGTCGGCGTACCGGCGATGCTGGGAGTCACTGCTTTGGCGCCGCTCACCCTGGAAGGGCCTGAATCCTGAACGTCTCCTGGGCGGAAGCCCTGTCTGCTGTGTTGCTTGTGGTGGTGCTGGGGTGTGCGGTGGTGCGCCCGTTCGGCTGGCCGGAGGCGGTGGTCGCCGTTCCGGCAGCGGGTGTGGTCGTCGCCACCGGTGCGATCTCGCTGGAACACGCCCGTGCGGAGGCCGAGCGGCTCGGACCGGTGATCGGCTTCCTTGCCGCTGTACTTGTCCTTGCCCAGTTGTGCGATGACGAGGGGCTGTTCCATGCCTGCGGGGCCTGGATGGCACGCACCGCCCAGGGGCGGCCGCGCCGGCTGCTGTTCCACGTGTTCGCCGCCGCGTCGCTGATCACCGCGGTGCTCAGTCTGGACGCCACGATCGTGCTGCTCACCCCGGTGGTCTTTGCCACCGCCGCCCGCCTCGGTGTCCGGCCCAAACCGCATGTCTACGCCTGCACGCATCTGTCGAACACCGCGTCGTTGCTGCTGCCGGTCTCCAACCTGACCAATCTGCTCGCGTTCACGGCCAGCGGGCTGAGCTTCACCCGCTTCGCCGCGCTGATGGCCCTGCCCTGGGTCGTCGCCATCGCCGTGGAATTCGCGGTGTTCCGCTGGTTCTTCGCCGCCGACCTGGACGCCGGCGCCTCGGCACCGGCCACCACCGGGCGCCGCGAGGTGCCGGTGTTCGCGCTGGCAACGGTGGCCGGCACGCTGGCCGGGTTCGTCCTCACCTCCGCGATCGGCCTCGACCCGGCCTGGGCGGCGCTGGCCGGTGCGCTGGTGCTGGCCGTGCGTGCCCTGGCCCGGCGGCGCACCACCCCCGCGGCGATCGCCCGGGCCGCGGCGGTGCCGTTCCTCGCCTTCGTCCTGGCGCTGGGCATCGTGGTCCGCGCAGTCGTCGACAACGGCCTCGCCGAGGCCTTGGGCAACGTGATCCCGTCCGGCACCACGCTCCCCGCTCTGCTGGGCGTCGCCGCGGTGGCCGCTGTCCTGGCGAATGTGATCAACAATCTGCCCGCCGTGCTGGTGCTGCTGCCGCTGACCGTGCCGAGCGGGGCCGGCGCCGTCCTGGCGGTGCTGCTCGGGGTGAACATCGGACCCAACCTCACCTACGCCGGTTCGCTGGCCACCTTGCTGTGGCGGCGCATCGTGCACCGCCACGAGCAGGAGGTGAACCTCAGCGAGTTCACCCGCCTGGGGCTGCTCACCGTGCCTGCCGCCCTGGTGGGTGCGGTGGTGGCACTGTGGGCCTCGTTGACCGCCATCGGAGGCTGATATTCGTGACCGTCATCGCCTGGATCACCGAGGGCACCTGGCCCGCCTGCGTGGACGCCGCCCGCGCCTACGCACCCGAGGACGCCGAGATCGTGCTGCTGTACGTCACCGGTCCCGAGGTGTCCGGTGCCGCGCACGGCGCCTACGCCGGCCTGCTCGGCCGCGCACGCCCCGAACGCGACCCCGGCACGGCGCTGGAACACCTGGCCGCCGCCTCCGCCGAACAACTCCTGACCGACGCGGCGGCACGCCTCGGACGCCCCTGCACGCGCCGTGAACGATCCGGCCGCGCCGAACGCGAGGTCGTGGCGGCTGCCGACGGCGCCGACCTGCTCGTTCTCGCCCGCGACGGCGACCACAGCCACCTCGGCCCCCACAGTCTCAGCCCGGCCGGCCGCTTCATCGTCGACCACGCCCCCTGCCCTGTCCTGCTGGTCTGGCCGGAACCCGCGCCGGGCATCGCCACCCTCCCGCCGCCGCCTTCACGCCCGCCCCATGACCACTAGGGCCTTTCCGACCCTGGCCCATCGGACAGGCCCTAGGGAGGGATGGCGGGCCAGTGGTCCCGAAGCACGCTCGTCAGTCGCGCCCGGATGGTGCAGGGTAGAGGGGTGGCCGCCCGGCAGCGTTTCGCCGGACTGTGGCAGCCATGGCAGTCGAGCCACGCGCTGTTGTTGATCCCGCTCGTGCTCATCGTGGTGATCACGGTCGTCGACCTGCTGGTTCCGGCCGATGTCCACCTCGGCCCGCTGCTGGTCATCGCACCCGCGATCACCGCGTCGTTCGCCGGTCCCCGCCTGACCGGGGTGGTCGGGGGCCTCGCGGTGGCAGCCCAGGCGTTCATCGGGTGGCACTTCGGCGTGCTGTTCTCCCGGAACGTGATGGTGCAGATCCTCGCCCTGGCGGTGCTGTCCTTCCTGATCGTGTGCTTCTGCGTGGTGCGCGAGCGGCGGCGCAAGGAGCTGGACCAGGTGCGGTCGGTCGCCGAGGCCGCCCAGCATGTCCTGCTGTGGCCGCTGCCCGAACAGCTCGGCCCGCTACAGGTCGCCTGCCTGTACCTGGCGGCGGAGGACGAGGCGCAGATCGGCGGGGACCTGTACGCGGCCACCCGTATCGACGGCGGGGCCCGCGTGATGATCGGTGATGTGCGGGGCAAGGGCCTGGACGCCATCGGAGAGGCCGCCCTTCTGCTCGGTGCCTTCCGCGAGGCCGCCCACAAGCACCTCACCCTTCCCGAACTGGCCGCCGGCCTGGAACAGAGCGTGACCCACTACCTGCCCGACTTCGAGCGCGAGGAGGAGGCCGGTGAGCGCTTCGTGACGACCCTGCTGCTGGAGATCCCCGATGCCGACCCCCTGACCCGGATGACCAGCTGCGGCCACCCTCCGCCCCTGCTGCTCCACCCCGGCGACGCCGACCCCGTTCCCGTCCACCCCGCACCACCACTGGGCGTCGGCTCCACCAGACCGGAGGACTACACGCTGGACGTGTTCTCCTTCGAGCCCGGCGACACCCTCCTGCTCTACACCGACGGCGTCATCGAGGCGCGCGACGCCCACGGCGCGTTCTACCCGTTCACCCAACGCGCCGCCCAGTGGACCGACAACAGCCCCGAGAATCTCCTGCACCACCTCCGGCGCGACCTCCTCGCCCACGTCGGCGGCCGCCTCGCCGACGACGCCGCCCTGATCGCGATCCGCCGCACACTGCCCGGGCACCCGGGCCGCCGGCACCGGAGGACCCCCCACTCCGACGGGATCCGGCACCGCTCCCAGGCCGAACCGCCAGCGCGCTGATCAGCTGCGACAGGCCACCCGGCCCGCGCTCGGCGGGCAGGGTGGCCGCACGCCGTCCGGGGCAGGGCCGGGACGGCTCAGTGCGGAGCGTTCCTGCCCGGGCTTCGGTGGCGGAGGGCGTCCTGGGAGTCGACGTACTTGAGCATGAGGCGGGCGAAGTCCAGGCGCTCCTGCTCGGGCCAGTCGGCGGTGATGGACTCGAAGGCGGAGCGCTGGTGGCGGGCGAAGCGGGCCATCAGCTCACGGCCCTCGGCGCTGAGGTGCAGGACGGTGCGGCGACCGTCCTGCTGGGAGGCCGCGCGGACCAGATAGCCGGCCGAGATGCAGTCGGAGACCATGCGGCTGGCCACCGACGGGTCCACGCCCAGGTGCTGGGCGACGGCGCCGACGGTGATCTCACCGGCGTCGGACCGCCCGTCCGACTCGCCCTCCGTGGCGTCCTGTTCGGCCTCCAGGACGACTCTGAGCACCAGCGTACGGCTGAGGTCCTTCTGGGAAATCGGGTCCTCGACCTCCAGGAGCGAGGAGCGCCGCAGCCTCCCGAAGGCCGGACCGACGGCGTCCAGCAGCTCGTCCGCGGTCTTCGACTCGCGCTTCGTCATGCCCCCATCGTACAGACATGAATGTCTCCACGAAGGCATGTGTTGACTTGCAATTGTGTGCGTGTCAGCATGCATATGCCTTCAAGCATCGAATGGAGCATCTTCATGTCCCTCCTCATCACCGGCGCCCGCGGCAAGGTCGGTCAGGCCGTCATCAGCCGCCTGCACTCCGCCGGTCTCACCGTGCGCGCCGCCAGCGCCAACCCGTCCGAACTGACCACCCCGGACGGCGTCGAGGTCGCCGAGCTCGCCCTCGACCGACCCGAGACCTTCGACTCCGCGCTCCGCGGCGTCCGCCAGGTCTTCCTCTACCCCCAGCCGGCCGGCATCCGAGAGCTGGTCAAGGCCTCCGAGGCGGCCGGCGTCGAGCACGTCGTCCTGCTCTCGTCCTCCTCGGTCCTGGGCCCGGACGCCGAGCACGACCCGCTCGCCGGCCACAGCCTCCACGTCGAGCGCGCCCTCGCCGACTCCGACCTCACCCGCACCTTCCTGCGCCCGGACGCCTTCGCCAGCAACTCCCTCGGCTGGGCCCACTTCATCGGCCGGTCGATGCCGATCCCACTCGCCTATCCGGACGCGCACATCGCGCCCATCCACCCCGACGACATCGCCGACATCGCCGTCGAGGCGCTGACCGGCACCTCCCTCACCGGCCGCTCGGTCACCCTGACCGGCCCCGACTCGCTCACCTTCCGCGAGCAGATCGCCGTGCTGGCCGAAGCCCTCGGCCACCGGATCGCGATCGAACACCTCACCCGCGCCGAGGCCGAGCAGCAGATGGGCCGTCACATGCCCGCGCCGATGGTCGCCTCGCTGCTCGACCTGTGGGAGGCCGCCAACCACGGTCCGGCGGCCATCGCCGACACCACCCAGACCCTCCTGGGCCGCCCTGCCCGCACCTTCCGGCAGTGGGCCCAGGAGAACGCCGCCGCCTTCACCCGGCACTGACCCGGACGGGCCGGCACCACACCGGTCCGTCCCTCACCCAAGGGATTCCATGTCCACGGCCTTGCACCAGGCCCCCGCCACCCCGCAGAACAAGACCGACCGCCGACGATGGGCCGTCCTCGCCGTCGTCCTCTTCGCCGCGGTCCTCGACCTCCTCGACGCCACGATCACCAACGTCGCCGCCCCGACCATCGCCCACGACCTGCACGGCGGGGACGCCCTCGTCCAGTGGCTGGGCGCCGGCTACGCCCTGGCCATGGGCGTCCTGCTGGTGGTCGGCGGCAGGCTCGGCGACAAGTTCGGCCGCCGCCGCCTGTTCCTGATCGGCCTGACCGGCTTCACGCTCGCGTCCGTCGCCTGCGGCCTGGCCGCGGGCCCCGCCTCCGTCATCGGGTTCCGCCTCCTCCAAGGAGCCTTCGGCGCCCTCGTGATCCCCCAGGGCTTCGGCATCCTCAGCGCGGTCTTTCCCCCGAACGAGATCGGCAAGGCGTTCGGTGTCTTCGCCCCCTGCCTCGGCCTGTCGGCGATCGGCGGCCCGGTCCTCGCCGGGGTCCTCATCGACAGCTTCGGCTGGCGCTCCATGTTCCTGATCAACATCGCCCTCGGCGGCCTCGCGATCGTCCTGGCCGCGCGGCTGCTGCCCCGCGACGCAGGCGACCGGACGGTCACCGTCGACGTTCCGGGCTCCGGGCTGCTCGCCGCCACGATGCTCGGCCTGCTCTACGGGCTGATCGACGGCTCCAGCCACGGCTGGACACTCCTCCCGGTCCTCTCCCTCACCGCCGGCGCCCTGCTCTTCGCGCTGTTCTGCCGGCGCCAACGAAGCGCCGCCGGCCCGCTCATCGAACCCTCGCTGCTCAAGAACCGCGGCTTCACCTCCGGCCTGATCCTCGGCCTCGTCTTCAACGCGGCGGTCACCGGTCTGCTCCTCGTGCTCTCCCTCTTCCTCCAGGGCGGACTGCACCGCACCCCGACCCAGACGTCCCTCGGCCTCGCCCCGGTCGCCGCCGGCATCATCGTCGCCTCGATCGCCGCACACCGTCTGATGGCCCGCCTCGGCCGTACGCTCATCCCCATCGGCCTGCTGCTCACGCTGGCCGGCACGCTGTCGCTACTCGCCCTGCTCCACGCCACCAGCCCGACGGCGTGGACGCTCCTCGCCCCGGTCTTCGTCACCGGCCTGGGTCTCGGCACCTGCTTCGGCACCGTCTACGAGATCACCCTCGGCGATGTCGGCCCGAAGGAGTCGGGCAGCGCCAGCGGTGCCCTCTCCGCCGTCGCACAACTCGCCAACAGCCTCGGCGCCGCGGCCATCACCACCGTCTACTTCCACACCGCCGGCGCCCCCGCGACCGCGGCCGTCCGCAGCCTCGCCGTGGTCGCCGCAGCCACCCTTGCCTGCTGCGCCCTCGTGCGGCTACTGCCCCGCCGGGCCCGGTCCCGGCACCACTGACCCGCTCAGGAGCACGACATGAAGCCCATCGGTTACTGGCTCAACCGCACCGACCACGCTCTCACCTCCCATATGAACGCCATGCTGGCCGAGTTCGGCCTCACCCGGATCGCCTGGCAGGTCCTCAACGTCGTCGAGGACGATCCGACGGCCACCGACACCGAAGTGCTGACCGTTCTGGCCGCCAACGCCGACGCCGCCTGCCTGACCGCCGCCGTCGAGACGGTCGTCACCGACGGCTGGGTCGCCCGCCCGGAGCCGGGCCGCCTCACCCTGACCGAAGACGGCCGCGCCCGCCTCGCCCGCGTCGCCGAACGCGTCCACGCCTTCCGCGAGTTGTCGACGGCCGGTATCCCCCGTGACGCGTACCGGATCGCCGTCACCGTCCTGGAACGGATGACCCACAACCTGGAGGGCGCGGCTCGGTAGACGTCGGGACCGATGTGCGGTGTCGGTCGTCTATCGGGGGCTGTCCCCGCGATGTCGGCGGCTCGTCGGCAGGGCCTGCCACCTTTTCGGAGACGGCCGGCCGGAGCTCACCGGGCGGCCCGGATCCCGAGGAGCCACCATGCGCACCCCCGTCACGATCATCGGCGCAGGACTCGGCGGACTCACGCTCGCCCGCGTCCTGCACGTCCACGGAACACCCGTGACGGTCTACGAGGCGGAGCCCTCCCCGGCTGCGCGTTCGCAGGGCGGGATGCTCGACATCCACGACTACAACGGGCAACTCGCCCTCCAGGCGGCCGGCCTGATGGACGAGTTCCACGCCATCGTCCTGGAGGGCCGTCACAGGGCCTGATCAACCTGTTCGCCGAGAAGGGCCAACGAGCCGACCAGGCCCCGAACTGATGCCGTCCTTCCGGACCGCGGGGCTCAGGCCGCGGCTGGTGTGTAGTGGTCCGCGTCGCCGCCTTCAAGGGCGCGGCTGGAGGTGCCGTCGATGCCCACCGGGGCGTCCCCGGCGACGGTCACCCGGTGCAGCAGGCGCGGCAGGTCGCCGTAGTCGTCGGGGGCGTAGTGCTGGGTGCTGCGGTTGTCGAAGAGGACGAGGTCACCGGGTGTCCAGGCCACCCGGAGGATGTTCTCCGGCCGCGTTACGTAGGACTGGAAGATGCGCAGCAGATCCCGGGACTCGGAGGGGCCGAGGCCCTCGATGGTCTGCGCGAAGCCTCCGATGAACAGGCCGCGCTCCCCCGTCTCGGGGTGCACGCGTACCACCGGGTGCGCGGTGCGGTACGTGCGCGAGACGAACTGCTTGCGGTGCTCGGCCGCCTTGTCGTTCTTCGGGGCGGCGTAGTCGTAGTCGTTGGTGTGCACCGCCCACAGCCTGTCCGCCAGCTCGCGCAGCGGCTCGGGCAGGTCCTGGTAGGCCGCAGCCGAGTTGGCGATCAGCGTGTTGCCGCCGTAGGGCGGGACGACGATGCTGCGCAGCGTCGATGCCTTCGGGGGTGTGCGGACGAAGGTGACGTCGGTGTGCCAGTGGTTGGCGCGGATTCCCTCGTCCCCGTCGACGGGCAGGATGTTGGGCTGCCCTTCGACGGACGGGACGGTGGGATGGGCGGTGGTGAGTTGGCCGAAGAGGGAGGCGAAGCGCAGCTGCCCGGCGTCGTCCAGCTGCTGGCCGCGGAAGACCAGCGCCTTGTGTTCCAGCAGCGCCGCGTTGATCTCGGCGACGATCGCCGGGTCGAGGTCGGCGGAGAGGTCGACGCCGACGATCTCGGCGCCGATGCGTCCGCCGATCCGGCGGATGTCGAAGCCTGTACTGGTGCTCATGTGTGGGTTCCTTTCAGGAGTTCGGGCAGGTCGGGAGTTCGGGCAGGTCGGGAGTTCGGCGGTCTGCGCGTGGTGCTGGAAGTAGCGCCGGTCGGTGACGTGTTCGGGCTGGGTACGCGGACGCCGCCAGGCGGCGTCGTGGTGGCCGGCTTTCATCAGGAAGGCGTTGAGGTGGAGGCGGCGGGGTCTGGCTTCGGTCTGGCGAACTCCGCCGGGTTCCTTGCGCGGGGTGGTGACGGGCGTCAGCTCGTCGTGGGGACGCGCCACGAGCTGAGCCGCTTCTCCACGGCCACCAGCAGCTGGTGGAAGGCCACGCCGATGACGGAGATCGTGACGATGCCCGCGTACATCTGCGGAATGGCGAAGTTGTACTGGGACGCGTTGATCAGATAGCCGAGGCCTGCCTTGGCACCGATCATCTCGGCGGCGACCAGGACGACGATGGACACCGCCCCTGCCAGCCGGATCCCGGTGAAGATCGTCGGCACCGAGGCCGGCAGGATCACCTTCTGGAACAGCCGCGGGGCGGACAGGTCCATGGACTTGGCCAGCCTCAGCAGGGTGGGGTCGACGGTGCGTACCGCGCTGATGGTGTTGAACAGGATCGGCCAGGCGCACGCGTACACCACGATGGAGATCTTCGACGTCTCCCCGATGCCGAGGAGCAGGACGAACACCGGCAGCAGGGCCAGGGCGGCGGTGTTGAGGAAGACCTGCAGCAAGGGGTTGAGGAGATCGGCGACGGGCCGGTACCAGCCGATGAGCAGGCCCAGCGGTACGGACACCGCGACGGCTATGCCGAATCCGCTGAACGAACGCACCAGGCTCGCCTGGGCGTTGTCGGCGAGCTGGCCGTTGGCCGCGAGTGCCCCCCATGCCTGGGCGACCTCGCTGAAGGGCGGCAGGAAGGTCCGGTCCACCAGGCCGAGGCGGGGCGCCAGCTCCCAGGCCAGCAGCAGGGCGACGATCGCCGCCGATTTGGTGGCGCCGGTCAGTGCCGCGCGCAGGATGCGCGGCACCACGGGAGCGCGGTGGAGCCGCGGCCCGCTCGGCGCGATCGGCAGGGCGGCCGCGGGCTTCTCGGTGGGCTCCGCCAGGGTGCCGGCGGTCGGCTCGGCGAGTTCCTCCGGAACCGTGCGCTCCTCCAGGGCCGTGCGCTCCTCCGGTGCCTTGCGTCGGGTGCTCGAAGCACTTGCGAGACTCATACGGAGACCTCTTCCTTCTCCAGCAGTTGGGTCCTGGTCACCTCGTCGTGCAGCAGCGTCCAGATCTCGTGTCGGTACCGTGCGAACTCGGGACTGGACCGCAGGTCGTCCGTCGCCGTGCGGGAGTCGAAGCCGATCGGCACGACCTGTTTGATGCGGCCGGGCCTGGAGGTCATGACTGCCACCCGTTGCCCCAGGTAGACGGCCTCCTCTATGCCGTGGGTGATGAAGACGACGGTCTTGCCGGTGCGCTGCCAGATGCGCAGCAGCTCGTCCTGGAGCGACTCCCTGGTCTGGGCGTCCAGCGCGGCGAACGGCTCGTCCATCAGCAGGACGTCGGGGTCGTAGGCGAGGGAGCGGGCGATGGCCACGCGCTGGCGCATGCCGCCGGACAGCTCGTGCGGGTGACGGTGCTCGAATCCGGAGAGCCCGACCAGGTCCAGGTACTCGCGGGCACGCGCGGCGCGCTCGCGTCGTGGCACGCCGGTCGCCTCCAGGCCGAACTCCACGTTGCCCAGGGCGGTGCGCCAGGGCAGCAGGGCGTACTGCTGGAAGACGATGCCGCGGTCCAGGCCGGGCCCGGTCACGGGTTCCCCGTCCAGGAGGATCCGTCCGTCGGTCGGCCGGGCGAGCCCGCCCAGCAGGTCCAGGAGCGTGGACTTGCCGCATCCGCTGGGGCCGACCACGACGACGAACTCCCCGGCGTCGATCCGCAGGTCGACGCCGTCCAGAGCGGTGAACTCACCTTCCCCGTGCGCCGAGCCGCGGCGCTGGGCCCTCCCCCTCTTGGCGGGAAAGGTCTTGCGTACCTGTTCGAACTCGATCTTCGGTGTGGCGGATCCGGGCATGGGTCAGCTCCCGCTCTTGGAGGTCGGCTCGGCCGCGGACGGCGTGTCCTTCGGATGGTTCTTCCGGTTGTCCTTCCGGCTGTACGCGTTGAACTCGTTGGTGTAGAGGTCCGACGCCTTGACCTGGCCCTTGTCGATGTCACCGCGTTCGGCGAGCCAGTCGATCCACAGTTGGAGGACCTTGTCGGTGATGCGCCCGCCGGTCTCGGCGACGCCGAAGGACTTCCAGTACTTCAGCGGTGCGGTGTCCTCGTTGCGGCCACGCTTCTTGACGATCTCGATCTGCCGCTCGATGACCTTTTCGCGTGGTGTGGCGCGGGCCCATTCGATGGCGCGCGCGATGCCCGTCACGAAGGTGCGCGCGGTGTCGGGGTTCTGCTTCAGGAAGCGGTCGTTCACCACATACGTGCCGGCGGAGAAGTCGCCGAGCAGCTGATGGTCGGTGAACAGCGGCCTGATGCCGCCGGACTGCAGGGCCTTGTCCCGCAGGATGTCGCCGAGGACGCCCACCTGGATCTGCCGCTGCCGCAGCGACTGCTCGATGTTGACCGGGGGCACCACCAACGGCTCGACCTTCTTGATGTCCGCCTGCGACAGGCCGTGGCGTTGCAGGTAGATGTCGAGCATCGCCTCGGAGTGCGCGCCGAGGGTGTTCATCCCGACCTTCTTGCCGATCAGGTCACGGGCCGACTGGATCGGGCTGTCCCTGAGGACGTAGAAGCCGTTGTAGGCGGCCTTGTCGACGCCGTAGTAGCTGATGACCGCCGTGATGGGCGCCTTTCTCGCGGCGAGTTTGACGACGGCTCCGTTGAATGCGCCGCCGAAGTCGACCTGTCCGGTGGCCGCCGACTGGATGTCCTGCGGCCCGCTGATCGTGTTGCCGACCCACTTCAGCTTCACGTCCTCCAGGAAGCCGAGGTCCTCGGCCAGTTCGGGCAGGATGACGGACCCCGCCCAGCCCTGGTACCGCAGGGTCTTGGTCTGATCCTTGGCCGAGCCGCCACCTCCGGCGCCGCAGCTGACCGCGACCGCCGAGAGGCCCAGCAGGGTGAGGAACTGTCGTCGGTTCGATGGGGTCGTCAGCGTGCTGATGGAGCTCATGGAAGGGTCCTGTTCACGTCGGTGGGTGGAGCGCGGCGGTACACGTACGGCGTTCTGTCGCGGACGCGGGGAGAAGGTGTGCGGCGGCCGGAGCCGCCGTCCCGATTTCCGGCGGGCACAAAGCCGGCCCGCGGCACGAAACCGAAAAGGGAAATGCGAAGGGCGGGGTGAACAAAGCAGCTCGCGCACCGAATTCCGCGGATTCCGGGTGGGGACGCGGCGAGAATCACCAGGCGACGGGGAAATCCCGGACGAGCGGGTGCACCGGGATCAAGGGTCGCTCAGGAGCTGACGCAGAGCGGCAGCTCCAGCGGCCAGCGGCCAGCGGCCAGCGGCCAGCGGCCAGCGGCAGCTCTAGCGGTCAAGCGGCACAGATGGCACTGGCCTGGCGTCGCAGATCGACGTGCAGGCGTGCGGTGAAGTTCTTCAAAAGACTCACACTCGGAGGCTGGCAGCGAAATTCAGCCACGTCAATGACGCAACAGCCCTCGTCTCATTATCTGATTCGCCTGCCACACACGCGCAGCATTTCGTTCACAATCGCAGTCGCACTCGCACTCGCACTCACAGAAAGCCTCTGTGGACACAGGTCGGCGCACCGGCTGGAATCCGGCAGCCCCGTGCGCGGTGGGACGGCCTCCGGGTGACCTCCGGGTGACCTCCCCACCGCGCACGGGCGCCCCGCTCATCTGCGCTGCCACTCCTCGGCCAGCAGCTCGTAGGACCGCACCCGGTCGGCATGGCCGTGGGTGATGGTGGTGATGAGCAGTTCGTCGGCCCCGGTGGCCTCCTGGAGTCGCTCCAGTTGGTCGGCCACCCGCCCGGGGGAGCCGACGAACTGGGTCTCGACACGGTCGGCGACCAGTCCCCGGTCGGCGTCGGTCCACACATGGGAGCGAGCCTGCTCGGGCGTGGGGAACTCGATCGCGCCCTCGGCGGTGCGGACGCTGCGGACCCACAGGCCGTAGCCGGTGGCGAGTGCGCGGGCGGTCTCGTCGTCCTCGGCGACGACGACATCGGCCGAGACGCTCAGGTACGGCTTGTCGAGCACGTCGGAGGGCTGGAACGCGGCCCGGTAGCCCTCCGCCGCCTCCAGCACGGTGGCCGGGCTGACGTGGTAGTTCGCCGTGAACCGCAGACCGTTGCGGCCGGCGACCTCGGCGCTCTGTCCACCGCTGCTTCCCAGGATCCACACCTCCACGTCGGCGCCCTCCCCCGGTACGACGTGTGCCTCGATGCCGTCCGGGGACCGGTAGGTGCCGGCCAGCAGCGCGAGGATGTCGTCGACCTGCTCGCCGTAGTCCTGGGACTCGGCGCCCGGCTGCTGGAGCAGCCTGCGCTGGAGCGCGACCCTGGGCGAGCCCAGCAGGTGCGCGAAGGAGAAGCGCTCCGGGATCCGCAGCCCGTTGGGGGCGCGGCCGTCGACGACGGGCGTCGCGGTCGGCAGCGGGGTGGCGGGCGGTCCGGACGGGCGGCCACCGGAGCGGCCGAGGCCCAGGTCGAGACGCCCGGGGTGCAAAGCGTCGATCAGGCCGAACTCCTCGACCGTGGACAGTGCGGTGCGGTGACCGAGCTGTACGGCGCCGGAGCCGAGCCGGATCGTCGACGTCGCGGACGCGGTCAGGGCGAGGACGACGGCGGGTGAGGTGCCCGCCACGCCCGGATTGAGGTGGTGTTCGGCGAACCAGTAACGGGCGTAGCCGAAGCGCTCGGCCTGCCGGGCCAGGTCGACGGAGTTGCGGAGCGCTTCGGTGGCCGTGGAGCCGGACGAGATCGGGACCAGGTCGAGGACGCCGAGGGGGGCGCTCATGACGCCGCCCGCCGGGCCGGCACCTCGGCATCGGGATGGTCCAGGCCGAGATGGTCGCGCAGGGTGGTGCCCTCGTACTCCGTGCGGAACACTCCGCGCTCCTGGAGCAGCGGAACCACGGTGTCGGCGAAGACATCGAGGCCGCCGGGGGTGAGGTGCGGGACGAGGATGAAGCCGTCGGAGGCGTCCGCCTGGACGAGTTCGTTGATGCTCTCGGCGACGGTGGCCGGGGAGCCGATGAAGGACTGGCGGGTGGTGGTCTCGATGACCAGCTCGCGGATGGAGAGGTTCTTCGCCTCGGCCCGCTCGCGCCACTCCTTGGCGACGGCGAACGGGTCACGGAACTGCCTGACGCTGGCCCGGCCGAGGGCGATGGTGTTCTCGCCGGGGACCGGGTCGACATCGGGCAACGGGCCCTCCGGGTCGTACGCGGACAGGTCCCGGTTCCAGATGTGCTCCAGGTACTTGATCGCGGTCGCGCCGCTGACCTGCTGGCTCCGGACCTCGTGGGCGAGTTCCCGGGCCTCGGCGTCGGTGTCGCCGAGCACGAACGTCGCGGCGGGCAGGATCAGCAGCTGGTCGGGCCTACGGCCGTAGCGGGCGAGGCGGCCCTTGACGTCCTGGTAGAAGGCCTGCCCCTCCGCCAGCTTGCTGTACCGGCTGAAGATCGCGTCGGCGCTGGAGGCCGCGAACTCACGTCCCTCGTCGGACTCCCCGGCCTGGAAGATCACCGGGCGTCCCTGGGGGCCGCGCGGGACGTTGAACTGTCCGCTGATGTCGAACTGCTCGCCCCGGTGGACGAAGGCTCCTGCCTTGGCGTCGCGCAGGAAGGTGCCGGTCGCCTGGTCGGCGATGATCTCGTCGCCGTGCCAGGAGTCGAACAGCTCGTGGGCCGTGGTCAGGAACTCCTTGGCCCGGGTGTAGCGCTCCTCCTGTGGCAGGAAGCCACCGCGGCGGAAGTTCTCGCCGGTGAAGGCGTCCCAGGAGGTGACCACGTTCCAGGCGGCGCGCCCGCCCGACAGATGGTCGAGGCTGGCGAACTGGCGGGCGACCTCGTAGGGCTCGTTGAAGGTGGAGTTGATGGTGCCGGTCAGACCGAGGTGTTCGGTGACGGCGGCGAGGGCGGTGAGGACGGTGAAGGTGTCGGGCCGTCCCACCACGTCGAGGTCGTAGAGCTTTCCGCCCTGCTCGCGCAGCCGCAGCCCCTCGGCGAGGAACAGGAAGTCGAACTTGGCTCGTTCGGCGGTCCGCGCGAAGTGCGCGAAGGAGCTGAACTCTATGTGGCTGCCGGCCTCGGGGGCGCTCCACACCGTGGTGTTGTTGACGCCCGGGAAGTGTGCCGCGAGGTGGATCTGCTTGCGCGGCCTGTCCGTTGACGACGTTGACGACGTATTCATTCGTTCAGTCCTTCCGACTCAGGCAGTGGCGGCGTAGCGGCTGGCGGGGCGGGCGAGCCCGAGCAGCCCGCGCAGGGTGTCGGCCTCGTAGGCGCGCCGGAAGGCGCCTCGGCGCTGGAGTTCGGGGACCAGGCCCCTGGTGATCGCGGGAAGGTCGTGTCCCAGGACGGCGGGGCGCAGCCGGAAGCCGGACAGCCCGGCCTTGCTCATCTCCAGCAGCAGATCGGCGAGTTGGGCGGGCGTGCCGGTGAAGATCCGGGCGTCGCTGGTGTAGGCGGGTCCCGCGAGGGCGTCGAGGCGCTCCTGGCGGGCCTCCGCAGCGGCCGGGGTGTCGTCCAGGAACACCACCAGATCGCCGAACAGGTGCAGCGGCTCGTCCGCACGCCCTGCCGCGTCCTGTTCGGCCCGCACCGCGGCGACGACGGCGCGCGCCTGTTCCGTGTCGTGCGGCGTGACGTACCCGACGTCGGCGGAGCGGGCCACCAGCCGGAACGGGGCGCCGGTCGCGTTCTCGTGCGCCAGCGCGCTCACCAGGGGCTGGCCCTGCGGCGGCCGGGGTGTGATCGAGGGGCCCTTGACGCTGAAGTGCCTGCCCTCGAAGTCGATGTAGTGCAGCTTGTCGCGGTCGATGAAGCGGCCGGTGGCGACGTCCCGGATCTCCGCGTCGTCCTCCCAGCTGTCCCACAGCCGGCGCACCGCTTCGACGTAGTCGGCCGCCTCGTCGAGGAGGTCGGTCGTCAGGTCCCGTACGGTCGGGGTGTCGAGGTCTCCGAGCTCGAACCGGGGGAACGTACGGCGCCCGAAGTGCACGGCCTCGTTCGGGCGCGCCGTCACCTGCACGCGCAGGCCCGCGCGACCGGTGCTCACGTAGTCGAGGGTGGCGATCGCCTTGGAGAGGTGGAACGGCTCGGTGTGGGTGGCCACCACGGTCGGCACGAGTCCTATGTGCCGGGTCAGCGGGGCGACGCGGGCGGCGATGAGGACGGCGTCCAGCCGTCCGCGCACCTGGTCGGTACGCCCGTCCGGTTCCAGAAAGTGCGAGGACTGCAATCCGAGCGAGTCCTCGATCGTCACGAAGTCGAGCAGACCGCGTTCGGCCTCGGCAACGAGGTCGGCCCAGTAGCCGGCGGTGAACAGGTCCCGGGGCCGGGCCACCGGCTCGCGCCAGGCGGCAGGGTGCCAGCCCGCGCCGTCGAGCGCGACGGCCAGGTGCAGCGGTGCGGAGGAACGGGCCGAAGAGGGCGGGGAGGACGGTGATGAGGACACGATGGGGCGCCTTCCTGAGGGGTCGTAGGTACCGGGAGTGGGCTCGTTGTACCGGGAGCGGGCTCATCTCGTCGTGAGCGTCGGGGGCGTCGGGGCGTGGCGAGTCGGTGCCGGACGGCCGCCCGGGGTGCGCACCAGCAGGAAATTCGTGCGACGGCGCAGGGTGAAGCCGATCGACTCGTAGAGGCGGATGGCGGTGGTGTTGCTGGCGAGGGTGTGGAGGAAGGGGGTGTCCCCGCGCTCCCGGATCCCGGCCGCCACCGCCCGGACCAGTCGCGTGGCCAGGCCCTGCCCACGGTGTGCCGGGTGGGTGCAGACCGCGCTGATCTCGGTCCAGCCGGGCGGCCGCACGCGTTCCCCCGCCATGGCGATGAGCGCTCCCCGGTGCCGGATGCCGAGGTAGGTGCCGAGTCCGACGGTGCGGGGCAGGAAGGGGCCCGGCCTGGTGAGGGCGATCAGGTCCAGGATCTCGGGGAGGTCGTCCGGCCCGAGGCGCACCGCTTCGGGGGCGGGTTCGGCGCCCAGCCCCGTGTCGACCAGTTGAACGCCCTGCCCGCTCTCCACGGTCTCCCATCCGTCGGGGGCGGCCCGCGCGCCCGTGACGGCGGTGACGGTGTCCGAGCCGACCAACGCGGCCAGGTCCTCCCAGGCCCCCGGGTCGGTCGGGTCGGCGAGGGCGGTGAAGGGGCACACGTCCAGGGGGTAGCGGGCAGCGCGGCCGCGACGCTCGGCGAACCGAGCATGCGGGCCGGTCAGCGCGGCCCAGACGGCGTTGTCCAGGACGTGCGGTTCTGCCGGGCTCTGCGCGGGGAAAGGAGAGACGCTGGTGGACATGGTGGTGAGAGGGCTCCGTGGCATCCGTGGCATCGGTGGTGTTCGTGGCATCGGTGTCATCCGTGGCGGACATGGCGGACCTGGCGGTTCGGTGCGCCCGGGACCCCGCGGCGGCGCCGGAGTCCCGGGCGGCAGACGCCCGTGCGAGCGTTGATCAGGAGTTTTCGAGCGGCAGGCCGGGCGGGTTGACCTGGGAGGTCTTGACGGCCTCGTTGGAGAGGTTCCAGGCGGCCAGCCACTTGGCGTACTGGCCGTGCTCGATCAGGTAGTTGATCGCCTCGGAGACCGGCTCGGCCAGCCCGCTGCCCTTCTTCGAGGTCGCCGCGATCAACCCCTGGAGCTTTGCGCCGGCGCCGGAGAACTTGCCCGCACTACGCGTCGCGTTGGGGGTCTTCGCCGTCCGGGTGATGTGGTACGCGATGCCGGGGTTGGGGCCGAAGTGGGCGTCGATCTTCCCGCTGTTCAGCGCCAGGTAGACGCTGTTGGCGTCCGGGTAGTACTTGACGGTGAGGTCCTTGCCCTGCTTCTTCAGCTTCGCCTTCCACTCCAGCAGGATCTTCTCCTGGTTGGTGCCCCGGCTCACCGAGAACGTCCTGCCGGCCAGGTTCCGGTAGTCGCCGTCGAAGTTCCAGGTGCTCTTCTTGGGCACCTCGAACCCCAGGTTGTCCTGCCGGTAGGTGGCGAACTCGTACTTCTTCTTGCGCTCCTCGGTGTCGGTGACGTTGGAGAAGGCCGCGTCGACCCGGCCGCTGTCGATGCCGACGAACAGGTTCTCCCAGGTCGAGTTCTTCAGCTCGGGCCTCAGCCCGAGGACCGCGGCCACCAGCCGGCCGAAGTCGGGTTCGGCTCCGGTGAGGGTCTTCTGGTCGTCGCCCACGAAGGCCAGCGGCGGGAAGCCGGCGGGCAGAGCGCCGACGCCGATGACCAGCTTGCCCTTCTTCGCGACCGGGTCAGGCAGCTTGGCACTGATGGACTTGACCTCGGAGACCTTGAGGTCGGTCTCCTTACCGGCTCCGTTGGAAAGGGCGCCCACGGCGACCGTCCCGGACGGCTTGCCGGCTGCCCTGCCGGCCGCGTCGCTGTTGCCCCCGCAGGCGGCGATGCCGGTGGCGAGGGTGGCGACGGCGGTGCCCGTGGTGAGGCCGCGGAGGAGTCGGCTGCGGAGGCTGCGGATGCGCATGGCTGTCCTTGGTTGGGTGAGCGGTTGTGGTGGCGTGGTGCTGGTTCTTCGGTGGCGTGGTGCTGGTTCGTCGGTGGTGTGGTGCGGGGCGAGCGGCGGGGTCAGAGCACCTTGCTCAAGAAGTCCCGGGTCCGCTCGTGCTTCGGGTGGTCCAGCACCTCGGTGGGCGGGCCCTGTTCGACGATCCGGCCCTCGTCGAGGAAGACGACCTGGTCGGCGACCTCACGGGCGAAACCGATCTCGTGGGTGACGATGATCAGGGTGGTGCCGCTGGTGGCCAGGTCCTTGATGACGGCCAGCACCTCGCCGACCAGTTCGGGGTCGAGCGCGGAGGTGGGTTCGTCGAAGAGGATGACCCCTGGCCGCAGGGCGAGGGCGCGTGCGATGGCGACCCGCTGCTGCTGGCCGCCGGACAACTGCCGTGGATAGGCACCGACCTTGTCGGCCAGGCCCACCCGGCCGAGCAGTTCACGGGCCAGCTCCTGGGCCTCGGGCCTGGTCAGCTTCCCGGTGGCCACGGGGGCGGCAGCCACGTTGTCCAGCGCGGTCAGGTGCGGGAAGAGGTTGAAGTTCTGGAAGACGAAGCCGATCCGGCTGCGCTGGCCCAGGATGGCCCGCTCGCTCAGCTCCTTGAGCCTCCCCCGGCCTTCCGTCGGGGGCACCCCCGTCTTGCCGCGCTCGCCGAGCCGGCGCACGCCGATCGGCTCACCGTTCACGCTGACGTACCCGACCTCGGGCTTCTCCAGGTGGTTGATCACCCGCAGCAGCGTGGACTTGCCGGACCCCGACGGCCCGAGGATCACGGTGACCTCGCCGGGCCGCACGGTCAACTCGACGCCGTCCAGGACCCGGTGGGCCCCGTACCACTTGTGCACGTCGTGGACCTCGACGGCGGCCGGTCGTATCTCGGCGGTCTCGGTGGTCTCGGCGATCTCCGTGGTCTGGGTGGTCATATCGCTATCTCCCTCCGAGCTCGGGCCCGCAGATCGCGCAGACCGCTCCGCAACTTCTGCAACGGCGTCGGCGGCAGGATGCGCGTCGCACCCCGGGAGAAGTACCGCTCGACGTAGAACTGGACGACGGAGACGGCACTCGTGAGGACCAGGTACCAGACGGTGGCGATCAGCAGCAGCGGGACGATGTCACCGGGGTAGGTGCTGCCCATGCTCTGCACCGAGCCGAACAGATCGAGCAGCGAGACGTAGAAGACGAGCGAGGTGCTCTTGATCAGGTTGATCAGCAGATTGACGTAGTTCGGGGTGATGGACCGCAGGGCCTGCGGAAAGACGATCCTCGTGAACTGGTAGCCCTTCGGCAGGCCGAGTGCCGATGCCGCCTCGTGCTGGCCCTGGTCGACCGCGAGGATGCCACTGCGCACCACTTCGGACGCGTACGCCGCCTCGTTCAGGCTGAGTCCGACCACCGCGACGACGATGTCGGTGGCGAGCCGGGACTCGTCGAACGTGAAGAAGGCGGGACCGAACGGAACCCCGAGGCTCAGCGTCTTGTACAGCGCGCTGAAGTTGTAGAGGAACAGCAGCACCACGATCAGCGGAACCGAACGGAACAGCCATGTGTAGGTCCAGCTGACCGCCCGCAGCACCGGGCTCCGGGAGAGCCTGCCGAGGGCGAGCAGGGTGCCGCCGAGCAGACCGAGCACGGCGCTGTACGCCGTCACCTCGAGGGTGATGAGCAGACCGTCGAGGATCGTCGGGCGCAGGAACCAGTACTGGAAGCGGTCCCACTGGTAGAAGGGGTTGGTCACCAGTCCGTGGACTGTCTGGGCGACCAGCACCAGCACGATCGCCGTGGCGATCCAGCGGCCTGGTCTGCGCAGCGGCAGCACCCGCTGTGCCGCCGGTGGCCGCGGTGCGGTGTCGTCGCCACCCGGCCGTTCGACTTCGGAAGGTCCGGCCTGGGAAGGTCCGGCCTGGGAAGGTCCGGCCTGGGAAGGTCCGGCCTGGGAAGGTCCGGCCTGGGAAGGTCCGGCCTGGGAAGGGCGTACGGGACGAGGCGCGGAGGAGGGTTCGGGGGTCTCCTCGACAGGAGGCGCTGAGGCAAGGGATACCGCAGCGCCCGGAGTTTCACTCATGAAGGGCTCCAGCGAATTCGGACACCCCGGACCACGGATGCGGCAACGCCACGGCGGCCCCGGAGGGGCTCTCGTGACGATGCGCAGGAAGGCGCGGAACGGGGGCTGGGGAGGGAGAAGGCGCACACCGCGACAGCGGCGGTGGGCATCAGAGACGCAGAGAACCGTCAGCCGTCAGTTGTGGCAGAAGGCACGGCAGGTGCAGCTCAGCTGCCGGTACACAGCGCGCTGTTGACGCGGAGCAGATCGACCGACCGGTTCGCGCACAGCAGCAGGCAGCCACGGCGCCGCCATGCGGCCGTCCCGAAAGCTGCGTACATTCCGTCACCATCGCTGTTCCGGCCCGTGCGGGCCTCGCGCTTACCGAAGGTCTTCCGGTCCGGTCGTCACCTGGGGCACCCCACCGCGGTGCGAGGGTTGCCGGTCAGCAAGCCAGGGCTTGTCGCTGACGCTCATGACCGATCTACGGCGTAAGTAGACAGACCTCGGACATGATTGTCAAAGCCTGCCCGACTCGTGGGACGACAAAACGACAAAACCGAGTCGGGAGAGACCCTGGCGGGGTGCAGCGGCATGCGGCATGCCCACATGTCATGTCACACCCCGTCAAGCAGGTTCGCTCTCCCTCCCCTTGCCGAAGCAGCGGCTCGGCTCGCCCCTGTTTGGGTGACGGGAGGAAGCCGTTCCTGCTGTTCGGGGCAGGCTGCCCCTGTCACTGATCCTCACTGCGCACGTCACACGTCTGTCATCGTGCGTCTCCAAAGAGAAGGACGGGCTCTTGACGGGATCGCAGCCTCGACGTGCCCTGCCGGCCGCGTTCTGTGCACTCGGCCTGGTCGGTAGCGCGCTCACCGTGGCTGCGTGTGCGACAGGGAGCGGGCCGGAGACACGGGCCTCTTCTTCCACGAAGGCGGATCCGGCGCACACCGATGTGCTGTTCATCGGAGCCCATCCGGATGACGAGTTCCAGTCCCTGGCCACGTTCGGGCAGTGGGGGGAGAACCCGGGGCTGAGCACCGGCGTGGTGACCATCACCCGCGGCGAGGGCGGCGGGAACGCCTCCGGCGACCAGGAGGGCGCCGATCTCGGCATGATCCGTGAGGACGAGGAACGCAAGGCCGTCGGGCGGGCCGGTATCCGCAATGTCTTCTACCTCGACAAGCCGGACTTCTGGTACACACTGTCCGCCCCGCTGACGACGACCATCTGGAACCGAGCACCGCAGCCGCCGAGGGACACCCTCTCGCGGCTGGTCCGGCTGATCCGGGCGACCACCCCGCACAAAGTGGTGACCATGGACCCGCGCCCGTTCAACCAGCACGGCAGCCACCAGGAGGCCGGTCGCCTCGCCGTCGAGGCGTTCCGTCTCGCCGGCGATCGGCAGGCGTTCCCCGAGCAGATCGACCAGGAGAAGTACGCGGTGTGGAAGCCTTCCCAACTGCTGGCCCAGAGCTGGGGCTTCAAGGGGCCCGTGGGTGCCACGTGCGCCACGGCGAAGTCCAGGGATCCGCACACCGGACTGCCCGTCGTGGGCGTGTGGACCGGCACGCAGTCCACCAGGAACCCGGGCACGACATGGGCCCAGATCGAACGGGACGCGGCCCGTGACTACGTCACCCAGGGATTCGGCACACTGCCGCACACGGTCGAGACCAAGCCGGACCGGCTGCCCTGCGAATGGTTCACCGTCCTTGCCGACAGAAGCCATCCGCCGACACCCGCGGTGCGCGAGCAGTCCGGGCTGCGCCCGCTGTACGCGGGTTTCCGTGACTGGGCGCGGCGGATGCGGATGCCGTGGCTGGCCAATGACGCCCAGCCCTCCTACCCCGCCCAGTCCGCCACCGACGTTCCCGAAGTCGCAAAGGCGCCCGTCGTGGACGGGGTGGCCGGCCCGGACGAATACCCGGGTCCGAAACTGGAGTTGAAGCAGTGGGAGGGAAAGGAGTGCGAGGGCGAAAGGGACTGCGCGGCCGCCGTCGAATTCTCCCGCCACGGTGACGACCTCTACGCCATCGTCCACGTCACGGACGACATCAAGGGCTACGCGCTGGACGCCGCCGGCGACTGCAAACGCCACTGGCGCACCGACGCCGTCGAGATCGACCTCGACCCCCAGGGCCGCTCCGACGGCACCTCGACCACTTTCAAGGCCGGCGTCCTCCCCTTCACCAAGGACGGCAAGGGCCCCTGCGCCGAGCGCGACGGAGACAACCGCCAGGGGCCGGCGAACCGCAACGCCCCTGGCATGGCCGTGGCCTCCGTCGACACCGACCCGTACAAGGGCTACTCGGTCGAAGCGAAGATCCCGCTCGCCGATCTGCCCGCTCCGGTCGATCCTGACCGCCTCGCCGCCAATGTGCTCCTGTACGACTCCGACACCCAGGACAAGACCGGCAAGACCCGCCTGGCCTGGTCCCCCTACGGCAGCGCCCAGGCCGACCCCTACGTGTGGCGCACCCTGCGCCTGCCCGGATACGTCCCGCCGCCCGGGCGCCCGACACGGCCCGCCGAGATCCCCCAGGACGCGGCACAGAGCGCGAAGTCCCGGGCCTCCGTCGAGCAGGCCCGCCGCACGGGTGTCCCCCGCGCGGGCGGTCCCCGCACCCCGCCGAGCCCGACCCCCTGAGGCCTCCTCCGGCAGCGGCGCGTTGAGCTGCCAGGGTGACTTCGCCGGAGGCGCCGTTTCCCGGTGGTACGGCACGGATACCCGACCAAGGCGGACACCGACAACGCGGCCCAGTTGTTCTTCCTCGACCTCCCGAAGTATCTCGGCAAGGTTCCGGCGGTGGCGGACGGCGGCGCGTGGTTGCCGGTGTTCCCGGAGATCGACGACCGGGAGGAGAGACTGCGTGCGTACTGGAGGAGGAGGCGCCGGGGACCGCGGTGCCGGCGCCGGGCTCAGCAGGTGACGACCTTGCCGTAGGAGCCCCTCCCCCAGTGCCAGGTCCAGGCCTCGCCGTGCTGGTAGGTCAGACACCGCGAGTCGGGCCCCCAGTCGATGACCACCTTCAGGTGCATGGCCCGGCCGCAGTCGTTGCCCACCGTCACCTTCTTCTCGTGCTTGATGACGTCCCGCCGGACGCAGGCCGGGGCGGTGCCCAGGATGCCCGCGCCCTCCGTGGCCTCGGTGGTGGCGCGGTCGCCGGGGCCCGGCTGTGCGGGCGCGGCCACCGCGGGCCCGGCCGGCAGGGCGAGCCCACCGCCGAGCGCCGCCACGGCGGCGGCCAGTGCGAGACGCTTACGGAGCGCGTTCCTCATGACGCGGAGTCCTTTCCTCTGGTGCTCTGGCGTTCCCTGACGTCAGGGAGGGCGGCGGGCCACGCCACCCGAGCTACGCCGTCGAGCCTGCGAGTCGGACCGCCGCGAGGGCCATCCCCACCGCAGAACTGCCGCAGCCCTGGGACGTCCCACCCGCCGACCAGCGCGAACAGCCCCAGCCGAGACGCCGCCGTGGGACGCCGCGCGGGACCAGCCGCTCACCACCGGGCCGCCGTTCCCCACCCCACGGCGCCCGCTCGTCACCAAAGGCTCTGCCACGGCAACTCACCGTGACCCCGCCGACGGCCACCGCGACACCGCCACCCAGCCCCCTCGCCGCTGCCGGACACCGCCCGCCCCGGCGATTGCGATGCGCGATTGTCCAACAGCGCTGCGTATACCCATCACCACGACTGTGACGGAGCCGATAGCGGGCTGGTCTCGCCTGTGCGCATGCTTCCTAACTGGAGCGAGAGAGCGAGAACGGTGATGCGCATTCCCCGCAGGTCCATACCCTTGACCGCCGGTGCGGCACTGGCAGCCGCCACGCTGGTGGTGACGGTCTGCGGTGCCAGCGGCGTCGCCGCGTCCCAGCCCGCCGACGTCAGGGGCATGAACACCTCCGTCCCGGCGCTGCCCGCGCACTTCACGCAGCAGAAAGTCCACTGGGCGGCCTGTGGCGCGGACGTCACCCCCGACGCGGTGCCCGGCGCGCAGTGCGGCTGGGTGAAGGTACCTGTCGACTATGCCGCCCCGAACGGGGAGACCGTCAAGCTGCGGGTCTCGCGGGTTCCGGCCAAGGACCACAGTCGTCGGCTGGGGTCACTGCTCTTCAACCCCGGCGGGCCCGGCGCGGGCGGTGCGTCCGACGTGGCCAACGGGAACTGGCAGGCCGGCGGACAGGCTCGCGCCCGCTACGACCTGGTCGGCTTCGACCCACGAGGCATAGCCGGCTCCGGGCAGATCAAGTGTCCCGACGGTGTGGCGCAGGGGCCCGAGAACCCGCCGCGCACCGTACCGGAGGCAGAGAAGACGTTCGCCGACGCGACCAGGCGTGCCCAGGCCTGCCGGAAGGCGAGCGGCGCTGTTTTCGCGCACATGGACAGCGTGAGCGTCGCACGCGACCTGGATGTGCTGCGTACGGTCCTGGGGGACGCCAAGTTGAACTACACCGGCGTCTCCTACGGCACCTTCATCGGCCAGCAGTACATGAAGCTGTTCCCCGGCAAGGTGGGCCGGATGGTGCTCGACGGTGTCGTCAACCCCGCCGCCGACATGCGGCAGGTCGCCCGGCTTGACGTCAAGACCGCCGATGACGCGACGCGGCGATACGCCCAGGACCTCGTCGCCCGCGGGGACGACCGGCTGGGAGCCACGACCGGGGAGATTCTGCGCAGGCTCACCGAGCTCGGCAGGAAACTGGAGCGGGAGCCGCTGCGAGGGGCCGACGGCGAGGAGTTCACCGACGCCACCTTGTCCGCGTATCTGGCGACGGCCGTGACGACCGAAAAGAGCTGGAAGGGCCTGACCAAGGCGCTGGTGGCCGCTCTGAACGGGGACGGAACCGCCTTCGAGCGCCTCGACGCCGAGATGTCCGGCGAGAGCGGTGGTCAGAAGCTGACACCGCAGGAGGAGCAGGCCGAGGAGAACGAGTCCTCAAGCATGCCGGCGGTGCTGTGCCTGGACTCCCCGTCCGCGCCGAAGTCCCCGAAGGAGATGCTCGCCACCGCGGACGCGTTCGCCAGGCAGTCGCCGCTCTTCGGGCGCTACTACGCCTGGCAGATGATCGACTGCGCGACGTGGCCGATCGCCCCCACCGGAGCGGTCGAACCGATCAAGGCATCCGGGGCGGCACCGGTGCTGCTGGTGTCGTACACCGACGATCCACTGACTCCGCTGGCGAACGCGCGGGCGGTGCACCGGCAGTTGGACAACAGCTCGCTGCTCGTACGCAAGGGCCAGGGGCACAGCGCGTACGCCTCGGAGGATCCGTCCACGTGCACCGACCGTGCCGTCGACACCTATCTCGTCGAGGGAAGGCTGCCGGACAGGGCCGCTGACTGCCCGCGCTGACGTAGGGATTCCATCCGTTGGATGGACAGCCCCCTCGGCCCGCGTCCTACGGCGACCACGCCGCCTCGGGTCTACCACCCCAAGGTCTGGGATTCGCCTTTCTCCGCGATGACGATTTCTATGGGGTCCGGGATGGTGCGGGCGTCGAGCGGGTGAGGGGGCTTCGGGAGCACCAGTGTGTGGAGGAGGGGGAAGCGGGCGAGCCAGTTCATACCGTGAAATACGGAGGTGTAGCCCTCGCGCAGCCACAGGTGCGTCAGCCGCTCCGCGGGGATCTGCGACGCGAGGTCGCTCGGATGGTGTGTCCCGAGAATCTGGATTCGGGCCCGGCCCCCCATCGCCCGCAGGGCACAGAGATGTTCGATGCTCGCGGCGGTGAAGTAGAGCCCGCCGTCCTCCGGAAGGTGGGAGATGATCTCCTCGGCATAGGTCGAGCAGTCGAACCGGTGCCATGACCAGGCCAGTTGGCGGCGAACCGCCAACGACGGGTGCGTCCGGAAACGGGCCAGATAGGCGATGGCGGCGTTGGAGGCCAGCCGGGTGGCGGTGATGACGCATGCCTCGGCCTGGTCCTCGTCGAGGTGCTCCGGATCGGGCAACATCGATACCACGTTGGGCCCACCGTACTCGGCCAGGCGGCGGGCCGCCGTGAGGTTGCTCGGCGGCAGAAAGTCACGGGTCAGCGACATGATGGACTCCTTGAGTACGGAATCCACCTCGGGGGCGTGATCCAGGCACGATCGCGCGAGGAGGACGCGGCGCAGGGGCAGCCTGCGCCGCCCGTCTTTGTCCGAGGGAGGGGACATCCGTGCCCGGTGGAACCTGAGCTGCGGCCGGCCCGGACTTGTTGCGTCGTGAGGCTGCTCGTCGGTGAGTACGGGGACGAGACCGCGCAGAATGCGAGCCCGTTCATCTGGTCGGCCGTGGGCCACAGCCATGCGGATGACGTCTTCCCACTGGGAGTTCTCAGCGTTGTCCTGAAGCCACGGGAAGTCGCGGGCCTCGACGATGGCCTTGGCAGCCAGGTAGTCCTGGAAGGTGCGGTGAACGAAGTCCACCGTGTCGGTCGTGGGCTGCCGCAGCACTCCGCTGCGGTCCAGCAGATAGCGCAGGACCGTCTCCGCGTCGGCCTCGATGTGCGTCATCGACGGAAGTTGCTCGGCGAGGACGGCGTGCGCATCGTCCCGGTCCATCTCCGACCGGTCGTTGCGGACCATCCAGTGTGCGATGCGTTGCAGCAGCGCGATCTGAGGTTCCTTCCCGATCCGCAGGTCGCCCTTCTGGTGCATGCCACGCTCGAGGTCGCGACGCTCCAACAACATGGCCAGTGCGGCGTCGTAGAGTTCCTTGCGGTCCTCGGGCAGGAATCCACGACGTTCGCGGTGCAGGGCGCACAGCAGTCCGCACATCAGTGGGTTGACGGCAAGGTGGCCGAGATCGGGCTTGGTACGGATGGCCGTCAGCAGGGCTTCGGCGGGCTCCTCCCCGGCCCTCGCTGCGGCGTGCCATCGGCGGATGAAGGCAGCGATGTCCCCCTCCGACATGGGCATGAGGGACAGCTCTGCGAAGGTGTCGGCCTGAAGCCAGTCGTCCTGGACCGCGGAGGGCCGCGTCGTCACCAGCCATAGGTTCTTGGGGAAGGCGGCGATGAGCCGGTGCAGCCATTGCCGCGCGTTTTCCCGCATGTCGTGGGGGACTTCGTCCACCCCGTCGACGAGCAGGAGTCCGCGGCCGGCCGTGAGCACGCGTTCGGCCCAGCCCTCGGGCTCGGTAAGGGGAAATCCGACCGAGGACAGGAACTCCGACGGTCGCGGAAGCGTCTGGCGGGCGATGGTCCTCAGCGGCAGCACGAACGGCACGCGTCCGCGCAGTGCCCCCAGCTCGTCCGGTAGGTCCTCACGGGCAGTGGTCACGGCCAGCCATTGAAGGAGCGTCGTTTTGCCGGATCCCGCCAGGCCGCGCAGCAGCGCCCGGTCCCGCCCGGCCAGGATGCGCTCGGTGGGAATGGGGACCGCCGGGCCTTGTCTGGTCTCGGCCTCCAAGGAGATGTACGCGGCGTCGAGCTGCCATTCGCGTGCGTGGCCCAGGTCCAGCCCATAGATCGTCAACTCGCTGTGCCGACGGATGAGTTGCTCCGCGTAACGCGCCTCGAAGGCCACGTCCTGGGCGTTGACGCTGGGGACGCGATCCAGCAGTGCCGACATGTCGGCCTGCATACGCCCCTGCCGCCGGGTCTGTTCCACGAGCGTGCGTGCCACGAACGTGGAGCGTTGGGTGAAGAAGTGCAGAATGTGTCGGCATGCCACACGCAGGACGGCGTCGTGCAGGGCTACGGCACTCTCCGACAGGAACAGAAACGTATTCGCCGGCACGACCTCCGTCAGCCGCTGCGCGAGCCTCTCCTCTCCCAGCTCGACGGCCTGTACGTCGTCCATGTCGAGATCGCCGAGCGCGTGAAGGGTGAGGGCCAGTGCGTGAGCGGTGGCGGCCTCCTCGTGTGCGGCCAGCCGATCGCTTGCGGGCAGCGGCTCGACTACCCGCCGTACCAGTTCCGCCGCCAGCTTGTGCAGTTCCTGCTCACTGAGGCTCTTCTTCTCGCCACGGAACGACAGCCATCCCGAAATCCGTACGGGGCGCTCCACGAGCCCCGCTCCGGCCCCCTCCGCGACGAGCAGCTTCCGCACCAGCGGCTTAAGTGCAGCCGAGCCCAGCCGAGTTCCGATGACCGACAGATCCATCCTGGCCTTCCCCTCCCGCGCGCCGCCATGGCGTGCCAGCCGTGCGGATCGAGTATGTCGGATCTCTCCTCAGCAGGTTTCCTTGTCAGCAATGCGGCTCTCACGGAGGCGGTGTCAGCGATCGGACGGGAGGCGTTCGACGGCGACCATGGCCGCGTCGTCGCCCAGGCAGCCGCCGGAGTGAGCCATCAGATCCCGGCAGAGGAATCGGAGGAGATCCTGGGGCCTGTCGCCGTCGTCCTTGCCCGACCAGGCGGTGCTCCGTTCGGCCAGGGGGTAGAACCCGCCGGACGTGTCGCGCGCTTCGATGACACCGTCGGTGTACAGCAGGACGACGTCACCGTCCTCGAAGGGGAAGCACTCGACGGCGAATTCAGACCGGACGAATCCGGTGAGCCCCAGGGGAAGCGCGCGCTGGCTCACCTCCAGCGGCGTGACCCGGCCGTCCCTCAGCAGCGGCGGCGGGGGGGTGTCCGCGGTTGACCAGATGCAGGACTGACTCGGCATCAGGAACGTCCAGGACTGCCGTGGTGATGAACGCCTCCCCCTGGTCGGCGCGCTCGTCCTGGGGAGCGCCGGGGTCCGTCAGGTCGGAGGAGGCCGCTCCGTCGAGGTGCTCGACCAGGGCCGGTAGCTCCGCCTGCCGGTCGGCCGTCGCGACCTGGTCCCACAGGTCGGGGGGGGTGGCCCCGCCAACCCGGATCCGGCCATATCCGGGATCTCTGGTCCCGTCCATCGGGTCCTGCGGCACCTCAGGGTCGTGCCGTCCAGCGCCAGTTCGTCACCGCGCGAGGCGGGCACCCGCACAAGCGGAGTCGGCGGAGTCGTCATGCCGTCGACTATGACAGGGCCCACTGACAACGGCTGGATGGACGGACGGCAGGGTAGACGGTCACGATCTTCCGTCAGCTGAACTCGGCCGCGTGGTCAATGGCCCACTTCGCGAAGGTGCCGGCCGGTCGGCCGGTGAGGCGCTCAACATGATCGGTGGTGCGGTGTGACTCCGGTCGATACACCGAGGCCGCGATCAGCGCTTCCACCAGTCGTTCGGGGCGACCGTCCGCGAGCATGCGAGAGCGCGCGAGGTCAGCGGGGAGCGCTTGGAAGCGCAGACGACGCCGGAGTGCGGCACCGAGGAGAGCGACCTGGTCGGCGCGACCGAGCACCTCAGGCCCTGTCAACACATATGGGCCGTCATCCAGTTGGTCGTGCGGTGCGAGCAGTACGGCCGCGGCCGCATCAGCCACATCGCGCTCGTCGACGACGGCGGTGCGCGCGACGTCAGGGCCTGACACCACGTCGCCCGCCCGCAATTGCGGAGCCCAGCCGCGGACGTTGGAGGCCAAGGTGTCGCTGCGCAACACCTTGGGTCGCAGACCGGCCTCGTGGAGCAGTGCCTCCATGTCCGCGTGTACCTGAACGATGGGATCACTCTGCCGATCGGCTTCGTCGTCGATGGCTGTCGAGGACAGGTAGACGACGCGGGGCGCCGCTGCGGCGAGTTCCGCAACCAGGTCGTGGGCCGGGGCGGAATCGAGCAGTGGCCAGATCAGAAAGACGGAGTCGATGCCCACGAGCGCCGCGCGGACGACCGTGGGGTCGGTGAGGTCGCCGACCACCGACTCGACTCCGGGGCGCGAACCAGTCTGATGGCGCACAAGGCTTCGCACCCGCGCGCCGTGTGCCTGGAGGCGGTCGACGACCTCACGGCCGAGGTTGCCGGCCGCGCCGGTGACCAGGATCGATGAACTGTGACGGGCGCCCGCGGGGCGAGTGGTATCAGGCGTGCGAGGGGTATCAGGCATGATCGAGACGCTAAGGGTTCAGGTCGACATGAAGGCAAGGAGCGGGTGGTGAAGACGATCGGAGAAGTAGCCGCGGAACTCGGAGTCGAACCCCACGTGCTGCGGCACTGGGAACAGGTCGGGGCACTCACCGTGCGCCGCGACGGCAACGGCTACCGCATCTACGACGACAACGCTCTGGAGCAGGCACGCACCGTACTGAAACTGCGACGCGTCGGGCTCTCGTTGCCCGAGGTCACCGCCGCCATGTCGCCGAAGAAGTCGGCAGCACAGGAGGTTGTGAGGGCGAAGATCGCCGCACTCGAAAGTGAAGTCGTCCACAGACGGCAGGCAATTACCTTCCTTCAACACACCGTTGAGTGTCGTCATCGATATCTCGACGACTGTCCGGACTGCGCGACGTTCGTCCGTGAGGACTGAACCGCCCCTCCCGCCGGGGAACGCGAGCGGCTCACCCGTCGAGCGCACGAAGGCCGGGCCGGCACGGCGAACCGGGGCACGGGAGTACGGGAGTACTCCGATCCGGCTGCGCGCCGGCGCACGCCACGACCCGCTCTTCGGCGGGAAGACCTCAATATCGGCGGCCGCGGTTGAGCACGCCGATGAGAGCGGCCAGGTCGGCGGCGCCCGCCGGGTCGTCCGCATAGCGGGTGGTCTGGAGGGGGCCGACCTCCGGAAGGACGATGTCCTCGCGGGCCAGGATGTGGACCAAGGTCAGCAGGGCCGCACGGGCGTTGCCGTCGGTGAAAGGGTGGAAGAACGCCACGTCGAGGTACCCACGGGCCGCGCGGGCCGCCAGCGGGACCCCCGGGTCGGTCGCCTCGCGCAGGCAGGCGGCGAAGTCAGCCTGGGTGCGCGGGGTCAGGCCGTAGCGCTCGCGGCCGGCCTTCGCATAGGCGTCCCCCGTACGGAACGACGCCTCCGCCCCGCCGAGGACCTCGCGCTGCCAGCCGGCCAGCAGGGCGAAGTCCAGCGGGGCGCGGCGGGCGGCATCGGCGCGGGCCAGGGTGTGGGCGGAGAGCAGCCGCTCGGCGCGGACGGGATCGCGCCGGCGGACCGGCCCTTCGCACCAGGCTCGGAACCCGTCGTTCGCAGGCGGCCCCGGCCGCAAGCCGGGTGCTCGGTGCCAGTCGGTCTCGCGGCGCACGCGCAGCCAGGTCGTGAGGCTGTCAGCAGCGGTCATGGAACTCCTCCAGGGCGGCCCGCTCGCGGTGGTCCTGGTAGGGGACATGGCCGGTGAGGGCGACGGCGAGGTCCTCACCGACCGATTCGATCAGCGACCGCCCGGGGGTGACCCAGCTCTCGAACCGGCCGCCGATCGCGGTCTCCACCGCCTGTTCGGCGTCGGCCCGGCTCATACCGGTGGTGGCGAGGAACCAGCCCAGGACCAGTCTGGCCTGCCCGTGCCAGCCGCCCTCCGCGCCCGAGTCCAGTGCGTGTGTCACGAGCCGGACGGTGGCCCGCTCCAGGTGCCAACTGCGATCCTCGGGGGAGGCCTCTGGCGGCGGCGCCAGTTCCGCAAATCGCTGGGCCAGCCTCTCCAGCCACTCCCGCCATTCCAGGAGCGCGGCGACCACACGAGCAGCGGTCTCCTCGGGGGTCGTTACCGAAGTTGCTCCATTAACCCAGCTGCCGATCATCCCGCCGTACCGGTAGCACCAGTTCCACCCCTGAGCCCAGCTCCCGTAGCGCTCCCGGATGATCGCGTCCACCTGGCGTTCGCACCAGCGTTCGCCCTCCCACCAGCCCGCCATACCGGAGAGCACGGGCGGAACCCATTCGCGGACCAGCGCGCACAAGCGGGCTTCTTCGTTCTCGTCCCATGTGAAGGGGTGCCGTTCCGGGTCGAGATCTTCCCAGTTCAGCATGGCCCTGTAGGAGGGGGAGGGCACGCGGTTCTCCGGGAAGGGCAAGGTGTCTCGGTTGTACGTCAGCGCCAGACCCGCTCTTCTGTCTGCTCCAATGGGCCCATCAGTCTCGGCCCGCAGAGCCCGGAGTGGCGAGTGATTTTCCGCGCGGCGTTCAGCGCGCGGTCAGGAGCCTCCCGAAAGACGCTGGACCGTCCGCCAGCGTGGGGCCTCGTCGTCGGGGACGTCCGGGGAGGCGAAGTGGAACGGCACCCCGAGGTGGTGGGCCAAGGCTCGCCCTGCCTCGGCGGCGGCGGTGCCCGGCGGGGGCCCGTCAAGGCGCTGGTGGACGGTCGCCAGATGGCCCTCCCCGGACGGGTTGTCCAGGACCGCGACCAGTACCACGAACCAGTCGTGGTCGGTGTCGCCGTCCCAGAGAGCCTCGACCGCCGCCACCCGACCCCGGTGGGCGGCAGCACGGGCCGCGAGTGAGGAGACGTCGAGCGGATCGGGCCGCATGTACCGCACGCGCTCGCCGAGGACCTCGTAGCGCGCGTGGACCACCTGCTCCGCCTCGCGCAGCCCCAGCCCCAGTGGACGCAGTGCCTCCCACACGGTCTTGACCGCCATGAGCCGACGATCACGCAGCACGTTCGCGTCGACCTCCCGGCAGGTCTGACCCTCCAGGTAGGTCCACCAGCCGCTCACCGGGCCACCGGAGATTCCGTGAAGCACGTCATGAGCGACTGGCCCTGTGGGTCGAGCTCGGGTCGGACGCGAGTATCTCCCGAGTGATCGGCTGAAGGCCACCGATGGGCCGGCGCTGCGGTCGACCCTCGCGACCGGCTCCCCGCGAACAGTCATTGCGCATGGTGATCAGTATCCACTCGGGCGGTCGCGGATTCCATGGCGGATCCACGGCCATAGCGGATCCACGGCTCGAAGGCGTCGGGGGGGGGTGGTCAGCGACATGTCGGCCGCAGACTGGTCGACGCACTGGTGGCCCACGGCCGTGTTCGGTGCCGTGCCCGAGCCCGTCGAAGAGGTGTGGCACAGCCATCACGTCGCACCCGCCGGCAGGCCTGATCAGCCCGCAGACGACACTCTTCCGGAGGATACGTCTGAGCGTCCGCCCTGCCGCATGATGGAGGCGGCGCCCGCCATATACCGGAGGGCGACGGGAGAAGAGGACGTGGTGGCATGAGTGACGGAATCGAAGCCGCCGAGACGGCGACGGACGCCGTCGGCTTCAACGCCGATGTGAAACTCACGGTCAAGGCCGACCCCAGCAGAGTCCAGTTCGTCAACATGACCATCGGCACCGTTCCCGGCGGCGCCGACCAGCTGGACGGCACATGGCGCGGGGCGTCCGTGTTCGTCCCGTCCACCGGGGGCAACTTCCACTGGGACGGCAGGCCGGGACAGCAAGTCGCCTTCCTCAGCGACGGTGCGACCGGCAAGGTGGTCGTCGGTCTGCTGGGCTTCATCGGGGCCCCGGGCAAGCTCCCCGGCAGGGGCGCCTCCGGCAACGGCGAGGTGATCGACCCCGTCAACCCGCAATTCCGCGAGGCGATCACCTGGAAGATCACCTGACCGCCACGCGCCGGTCACCTCGCCGGGAGCGCGCTCCGGGAGTTTCGCGCGCTCCCGGGTACCACGAGTGAAGCCAGATGCCGGAGACGTAGGGCGGCAACGGTTCACAGTGCCGTGAACGACATACGCTCGCTCGCCGCGGCGTGCCGGCGGTGGGCCGAGCTTCGCGTGCGCGTACACCCGTCACGCGTCGAAGCGGCGGCGAGCCGCCTCGATGTGGCCGAGGTACTGGTGGGTCCAGTCGCACATGCCGTCGATGGTCACGCGTAGGGCTTGGCCCGGCTCGGTGAGGGTGTACTCGACCCGCGGTGGCACGGTGGGGTACACGCGCCGCTCGACCAGGCCGTTGCGCTCCAGCATGCGCAGGTTCTGGGTGAGCATCTTGTGGCTGATGCCTCCGATCCCCTTCCGCAACTCGCTGAATCGCAGGGTACGTTCACCGATCCCCTCGATGATCAGGAGCGCCCACTTGTTGGCGACGTCCGAGAAGATCTCCCGCGCCAGAGAGTCCGCGCGCGTCACATCCGCGTCCTCGGGCGAGCCGCTGAACTGCTTGGTCACCATCAGGTTCCCCAGTCACCGAAAAGTGCGTTCTTCCAGGTAGACGGCAACTCTCCTACGGTTCCCGAGTAACCACAAGAGACCGAGAGGGACTTGGGGCGGGCAGCGGAAGCGTTCCCACGGCCTCTCGGGACAAGGAGGCGGACAGCATGGCCATCACCCTGGTCGACCCGGCCGGATTGCCCAAGATCGATGCCTACCGACAGGTGTCGATCGCGTCTGGGTCGAAGCTGGTCTTCGTCGCCGGACAGGTCGCCTGGGACGCCGACGGGGGCACCGTCGGCGAAGGCGACCTCGCAGCCCAGGTCGAGCAGTGCTACCTCAACATCGCCACCGCCCTGGCCGAGGCCGGCGGCTCCTTCGACGACGTGGCGAAACTGACCGTCTACGTCGTCGACTGGACCCCCGACAAGATGCCCCTGCTCCTGGAGGGGATCGCTCGGGCCGCCGCGAAGCTGGGAGTCACTCCGGTCCCGCCGGGCACGCTTCTGGGCGTCGCGGCACTGGACGTACCCGACCACCTCGTCGAGGTCGAAGCCACCGCGGTCATCGACTGACAGCGCGGCAGGGGCCCACCGGGTCAGTCGGTCACGCAGAGCGTCGTTCGCGTCCGCCGGGGACGGCCGCCGAAGGGCGCGCTCACGGAAATGAATCCGGTGGAGCATCTGCCCCGGGGAGATGGTGGGATGGGGATCATGACGAGGACTGACGCAATCGTGGTGCCGGGACTGTACGTCGGCTATCCCGGGGTGGCCTTCGGTGGCTACGTCGCCGGTGTGCTGGCGGAGCGGTCCGAGGCGAAGACGGTACGGGTGGACTTCCGTGGGCCGGTGCCGACGGATGTGCCCGTGCGGATCGACGAAACGGCAGAAGGGGGCGTGGAGCTGGGCGAGGCCGAGCGGCCCCTTGCCGCTGCGCGCCCCGCCGAGCTGCGGCTTGACGCACCGGCCGCGCCCTCCTGGGACGAAGCGGTTGCCGCGACCGAGGCATTCCGGGCGGCGCCGCCCTCGGGTGTGGTCGACTGCTTCGGCTGCGGACTGCGTACTGCCGACCGCGGGCTGCGTATGCACTGCACTCCGGTGCCGGGTCGCGACCTTGTGGCCACTGCCTGGGTCCCGTCGACCGCCTTCGCGGACCCGGACGGCCTCCTCCCGGCCCGACTGGTCTGGGGTGCCCTGGACTGCCCTGGAAACTGGGCGGGCAGCCTTCTGGGCACCCAGCGTCCGGGCGCGGTCACCGCGTCCCTCACGGGCACGATTCTGCGGCCGGTCACCGCAGGTGAGCCATACATCGCCTACGCGTGGCTGCTGTCGGAGTCCGGCCGCAAGCACATGATGGGGGTGGCGCTCGCTACAGCGGAGGGCGAACTGTCCGCCGTCTCCGAGGCGCTGTGGATTGATCCGAGGACGGCGCCCTAGCGCCCGAGGTCTCCTCCCAGTACCTGGCCGTGGACGGCGGCAGGGCAGGGAATTCGTCGTTCCTGCCCGATGCCGTGCACGGCTTCTTCGCCAACGGCGGGGGCCCCTGCTACGTCGTCTCGGTCGGCGACGGCAAGCGACCCGACGCCTACCGCGTGAACCCCGCCTGCGGCCACATCGCCGGCATCTGGGCGCGCACCGACGCCGAACGCGGGGTCTTCAAGGCTCCCGCCAACCAGACCCTGAGGGGCATGCAGGCCCCAAGGCCCGACGGCTCATCCTGGGCATGGGGCACGGAGCAGGCAGGCACATGCCGCACAGCGTCTCCATCGGCCCCGCGAGGCGCACGGCCTTGACCTCAAGTGCGCTTCAGGTAGGAGCCTTTCCTCATGGACGCCGAAGAGATGCAGCGACAGTTGCAGAGCCTGACCGACCGCGCTGAGATCGCCGACCTGATGGACCGCTACCTGCGTTCCCTGGATGACGGGGTTTTTGACGAGGAGTGGGCTCGCGCGTTCCACACCGAAGACGTCACCGCGGAGATGCCCATCGGCGCCGTCCATGGCCGCGATGCCCTACTGACTCATGTCCGGCGAGGAATGGCACTGTTCGACCGAACCGTGCATCTGGGCACCAACGCCGTCATCGAGATCGACGGTGCCCGGGCCACTGCCCGTGGCGCCCAGTTGAGCACCCACGTACTGGCAGACGGCTCGGGGAGTGTCTTCATCTCCGCCGGCCATACCGACACCGAACTGGTCAGGACGGCCGACGGCTGGCGGATCTCCGCCTCGACACTGCGGGTGGTGTGGACCCAGGGCCCTCCTCCGCGACTGCCGGACGAATTCGCCCCGGCCCCCGCGGCCTAGGACTGGGGCTGGGGCTGGGGCTGGGAAGACCATGGCGATGCCGATCGGCGGTCGTGGCAGTCGAGGCCGCCACGACCGCCCTCGGGCCGGCCGCGGATTTGCGGCCGGCGAGGCCCACCGTCATCGGCCGGGCGCGCGACGGCGCCCCGTCCTGACGTTGCGGGCACGCCGACTCGTGCGATTCGGGCGCGTCTCGGACCATGGGAGGGTGGGATGGGATCCGGATTTCGGCGGGGCGGAGCCGGTGGACGCGCTCGAAGTGGCGCCGACGGCCCGGACTGCGGTGGCGTGGCTGCCGCCGCAGGAGCTGTGGCCGGCGATTCAGGAGATCCGCTGGGAGCATGATCCGCAGGTACGGCGGTGGCCGCCCCATGTGAATCTACTGTTCGGCTTCGTACCGGAGGATGAGTTCGCACAGGCTGTGCCGCTGCTCTCCGCCGGGGCGGCGGAGAGCGCCGCGTTCACGGCGCGGCTGGTCGGCGTTCGGTACTTCCGGCACCGGCAGTACGCGACGGTGTGGCTCGATCCGGCCGCGGCGGGCCTGGGACCGTGGACCCGTCTGCACCGGGCACTGGGGCTGCGGTTCCCGCTCTGCCGTGGGCGCGGCGATCGCTTCACTCCGCATCTGTCCCTCGGCCGCACTCGGGATCCGCGTCCGCTGGCCGCCGCGTGCGCCGGCCGGCTCGGTGCATCGTCGGCCGTGGTGGAGGAGTTGGTCCTGCTCTCCCGGCGCGGCGAGGGGCCCATGCGGCCCCGGGCCGTGGTCACGCTGGGCACGGGCGAGGTCCGCCGGCTGCCGGAGGATTAGGGGCCGTCGGGTGGGTGGTGTGACCGGCCGAGCGGCGGGCCGGACGGCCTCGCGAGCGGGTGGCGAAGGGGCCGCCGTCGGCCCGCTCCCGCCCTCGTCGTCATGGAAGCGTCAGGGGGGTGCCTCTTCCTGTATGAGAAGCGCCAACGTCGCACGATCGCTCCCTCGCCGGTACTTCGATGGATGCGATGCGGCGGGACCGGCGAGAGGTGAACGCGCCGCAGGACGAGGAAGGTGCACCTGTGAGCAGACCCGGTGACCGGCGCGTGGTGGCCGGCGTGAGTGGTTCGCTGGGGAGCCTGGCCGCGCTGCACCGGGCCGCCGCCGAGGCTCGCGTCACCGGAGCCACCCTGCGGGCCGTACTGGCCTGGGAGCCGCCCGGTGGGGAAATGGGCCACCGGGGTGGGCTCTGCCCGCCGCCGGTGGCCGATGGGCGTCGGCTGGCGGCCGACCGTCTGATCAGTTCGCTGGAGACCGCCTTCGGCAGCGCGGAGCCGGGGGTACCGCTGGAGTGCCTGGTCGTACTCGGCAAGCCGGGCAAGGTCCTGCTGGCTGCCGCCGACCGGCCGGACGATCTGCTGGTGATCGGGGCCGGAGCCCGCGGCCGGCTACGCCGGGCGATGTGGCCGTCCGTCGCCCGCTACTGCGTCGCACACGCCTGCTGCCCGGTACTGAGCGTGCCGCCCTCTCCTCTCCACCGCGCTTTCGATGCCGTGCACCGCCGCAATGTGTGGCGGCTCCCGCTCGACGCACGGGAGTTGGCGGACTGACCGCCCGGCTCCCAGTCGCACGGAAGCACCGGCGCCGATGGTTTCCGACGAGATGCTTCTGGATGCGAGCAGTGGAGGATCTTGGACTTCCGGCGATACCCGACCGACCTTGAAGCCGCCCTTGAAGCCGGCCTCGGCTCCCGGCTCACCGCCTATCGGGGCCGACCGCACGGCGACTCATCCGCCCCAAGCCCCTGCACCGGAGCCGACGCAGATACGAGCGGCGGGTGGGTGTGGGCACGGGGCCGAGAGCGTCGTGGTGCCAGGTGCCAGATAGTCAGCAGGGCAGCGGTCAGCAGGGCGCTGTGCCACAGCAGGGCGTCCAGTCGGCCTGCCGCGAGGTAGGCGCCCGTGGCCACGGCCGCCAGCGCGCACACGGCGCGGTCGACGATGCTCTCGACGGAGAGCAGGGTGGCACGGGGTGCGCCGTGGGGAATGGCGTCGTTGACCAGCTTGCGCTGGAGCGGGTAGGTGAAGCCGCAGACGGCGGCGAACAGGCAGAGCAGAACGATGACGGTCCATGGGACGCCGAGGGCGAGACCTGCCAGTGTCGCGGCCATCGCGAGGCTGAGCAGTGTCACCCATGACGCCGGCCGCAGCCGTGGGGTGAGCCACTGCGGGCGGGCCGAGGCCACCGCCTCCGCGACGGTCATGGCGGCCAGTACCGCGCCGTGCGAGCCTTCGCCGATGCCGTGGTCCAGCAGAACGGGCTGGAAGAGGTTGACCTGGCAGATGCGCGAGAGGGTGAAGACCGCCACGCCCTGCACCATGACCAGGGCGAGCCACGGGGTGGCGCGCAGGCTGCGCAGCGCGGCGGTGGCGTCGTGCAGGGCGGGCCGGCGGCGCGGGCCGGCCGCGTGCGGGGCGGGGGCGGCCTGGCCGGGCAGGACCAGGGCGCAGAGGAGGGAGCCGGCGGCGCTGACGGCGCTCAGTGCGTACGGCGCGCCGTGCGCGAGGTTCATGAGGGGGCCGACCAGCGGCCAGCACAGCACCTTCGCGCCCAGGCCCCAGGCCCTCGCCTGTCCCTCGGCTTTCAGATAGTGCTCGCCCGCCCCCTGCGCGCGCAGGCTGTCGTAGAGGTAGGCACTGGCGGCGCCCGAGGTCAGGGAGCGACCGGCGGCGATCGCCAGGAAGTGCGCCAGGAAGCCGGTGTAGGTGGGAGCAAGGAGGGGGGCCAGGTTTGCCGCGGTCATCACCACGGCGCCGGCGCGCAGGCAGTTGCGCGCCCCGATGCGGTCGGCCACCAGTCCGGTCGGGATCTCGAACAGGCAGAAGGCGATGTAGTAGATGCTCTGGATGCCGAAGATCTGTCCGTCGGAGAGGCCCGCCTGCCGTTGGTAGGCGTAGAAGACCGGCATCCACCACAGGAGGTTGAACAGCAGCTGGAAGGTGTTGTTCAGGCGGATGGTCCGGCGGGCCCGGGGGGCCAGAGGCGGGGGCGTGGCGGTGGTGCCCGGGTGGGTGCTGCGGCGGTTCATCGGGCGTAGGGGCGGATCTGGACCAGGTGGAAGGCTCCCTGATCGGTCATCAGCCACTCGATGTCGAGCGGACGGTCCACGTCCGGTGCGCTGAAGTGTGACTGGAGCAGCCGGCCGGCCAGGGCCAGGTGTGCCAGCCTCTCCCTCGTGGCGGCGGGCAGGTCACTGCCGCAGGAGCCGAGCGCGACGGTGCGGCCACCGCCCTCGACCGTGTTGTAGAGGTACTGCAGGGGCAGGGCCGTGCCGTCGACGACGGCCTCGGGCGATCCGGGCGAGCAGTTGAGGCAGACGTTGCGGAAGTCCGCGCGCCTGGTCGGGTTGCAGGTCACCAGTACTCCGCCGAGGGTGGCCGGCAGGTACGGCTGGACGATCACGCCCATGTAGGTGTCGTCGGGGGAGATGCCCGCCTGGTGGCGGAGCCTGACGCTGCGCGGCGACAGCAGGGAGGCCCACACCTCGCGTACGGCGTCCAGGAGGTGGTCCGCGCCGTGCACGGAGGTGACCGAGGTGTAGACGCCCGCCGCGGAGAAGCCGGGCAGGTCCTCGGCGTTGGCGGAGGAGCGGACCACGAGTCGGCGGCCGGCGGCCGGCCCGGTGGGCAGTGCCCGGAGGATTTCGCGGGCCACCTCCTCGGGGAGGGGCGTGGTGCGGACGAGTTGCTGCAGCCGCAGGCAGAGCGGCTCCACGGCCTCGGGAGTGCCGCGGTCGAGGGCCGCCTTGAGTTGCAGGATGCCCTGTCGCAGTGCCGGGGAGGAGCGCAGGAAGCGGTGCTGCAGGCCGAACGGGAGGGCGGTGCCGTCCGGCGCGCTGACGGTCCCGGCCACGAAGTCGGCCGCCGCGGCGCGGAGTTCGCCGGGGGCCGCGGGGTGCGTGGTGCCGAGGCGGGCGGCCAGATGCCGGTAGAGGTCGGGGCGGGGCGGCCGCGGCTGCCCGTGGAAGGCGGTGAGGTCGGCGGTGCGGGCGTGCAGGACGTGATGGAGCTCGCCGAGGTTGGCCGCCTTGGTGCCGTAGCGGTTCTGATCCGTGCGGCGCAGTCGGTGCAGGGGCCGTGCGGACAGGTCGTCCAGCAGCGGTGTCCGCAGCCGGATCCGTCGGCGGGGCGGGGTCGGTGCGGTCGGCACCGCCGCCGGGGCGAGCGGGACGAGGCTGATGTCGTCCTCGGTCACCCGGTAGCGGACCCAGCCGCCGTCCAGGCTGTCGGTCTCGATGAGCCGGTCCAGGTCGCGGACGATGGCGTTGGGGATGCCCCAGCCGGCGGCGAGGACGTTGGTGTGCGAGAGCGGTGTGGTCGTCGCGGTGTTGATGAAGCCCGCGACGCGCGGCACATCGTCCGGCAGGCACGGCATGGCCAGGATGTCGGATCCACCGAGTGTGCCGGCCGCGGCCGCGTACTCCTCGGTGGTAGGGAAGTGGCGGAGCCGGCCGGCGGCTTCGCCGGGGTTGAGCGGGGTGCGGGTGCGATGGCCGAAGAGCTCGTGGCTCAGGATCCGCGGCACCCGGGCGTCGCTGATGGCGGCGAGAGCGTGCTCCTGCCCGTGGTTCGCCGGCTTCAGCAGCAGCGACAGCCGGCCGTCGAGCCGGTGGCGGACGAAGGAGTAGAACTCCTCCAGCAAGGGGCCGTCCATCGTGTCGGCCTCGGTCGTCTCCAGGACGAGGAAGGGCCGGCGGCGGCCGTCGGTGTCCTGGTCGGTGTGCAAGGAGAGCACGCCCAGCAGGAAGCGGCGGTCGGGGGCCATGTAGACCGAGGCGTTGAAGGCGTCCAGGCAGGAGTCCAGTTCCGCCGGTTCCATGCCGAGGACGCGGGTGGCGATGTAGTCGACGTGGAAGGGGTGGACGGCGGTGTCGAGCAGGTGCCAGGTGTCCTCGGCGCGGTCCACCACGACCTTGAGGTACGGGTGGCCGGCGAGGGAGCCGGAGAGGCTGTGGAACAGCGGCAGTGCGAGGTGCTCGCCGACGGTCGTGCGATCGGTGGCGGGAAGTGGAGCGGCGGCCGGCGGGGTGAGGGTGGTGTTCATGAGCGGGCCTCCGTGGCGCCGGCGAGGGGCAGGACCTTCGGCAGGGCGTGCACGAGGGCCTGGAAGTCGTGGAGCACGGTCCCGGGGTCGGTGGCGGACAGCAGGCAGAGCGCTGCCATCGTGTTGGCGCCCGCGGTCGGGTCGTACACCGGTACCGGAGCACCGTCGGGGAGCGAGTTCTCGGCCACCACGGACAGCCGGCTGCCGGCGCTGAGCGGCAGCGCGTCCCGTACCGTCGGGAAGTCCCAGAGGCGACGGTCGGTCCAGGCGTCACCGGCGGCGTCGACGGCGAGCACGACGAGCGAGCCGGCCGCACCGGACGCGTCCTGGGAGGTGAGGGCCTGGGCGGGCCATTCGACCGGCCGCCCCAGCAACTGGTCGACGAGCATGCCGATGAGGTCCAGGCCGAAGACCTCTTCGATCTGGGGGATGGTCATCGCGCCCCCGAACCGTGCAGCGGTCTCGATCACCCACATCCGGCCGTCCGCACCGAGCTTGATCTCCGTGTGGGTACCGCAGTTCTCCAGGCCCAGCGCGTCGACGGCGTCACGTGCGAGGGCCACGATCCGCTGCTGGGTGTCGTCCGGCAGCGGCACGGGGGTGATGCCGGCGCGCTCGGTGAAAGGGGCCACGGTCGGCATCCGGCCACTGAGGCACACCGGGCGGAACTCCCCGTCGGCGACGACGCCCTCGACGCTGACGTAGTCGCCCCAGCCGCTCTGCTCGAACCAGCCGTCGGCGGTGCCGGGGACGATCTCCTCGACGAGGAAGTCCCCGCCGGCTCCGGCCACGTGGAGCTCGGCGTAGCCCAGCTGCGCGGATTCGGCCATCACGGCGCCTGCCCGGTCCCACGCCGCCGCTATCTCGTCGGCGGAGCGGATGATCTGGTGTGCGGTGGAACCCGCGCTCCAGGCGGACTTCAGCAAGAGGGGGAGGCGGAGCGTGGCGGCCGCGTCGCGGAGTTCCTGCTCGTCGGCCACCGGACGGAACCGCGGCTGGGAGATGCCGCGCTGCATCCAGGTGCGGCGCATCAGCCGCTTGTCGCGGGCAAGCGCGCTGGAGCCGCCGGCTCCGGCGAGGCCGAGTTTCCCACAGGCCTCGGCGACCGCGACGACCGCGTACTCGGAGAAGGTGACGACCGCGTCGGCGCCGACGGCCTCGGCCCGGGAGACGATCAAGGACACCAGATCGTCCCCTTCGGTCCCGGCGGGGCCGAGCACCGAGGCGCACAGCCGCTCGGCGACCGGGGCCGCGCTGGGAGGAAGCGTGCTGAGCGCCAGCAGGTGCACTGCCGACCGCGCGGCGACCCGTGACAGGGCATACCCCAGGGGCGGACCGCCCTTGGCATACACGAACAGCACCGTGCTCACTGGAATTCGACTCCTCTACAGGTGGGTGGGGGCCGTGCCTACCGGTGGACCGGGGCGGCCGACGGGCCCGGATCCGCTGTCCGTGCGCCGTACTTCAAGAGAAGCACCCGAACGCCTCCCGATGCGGCGCTGAGGGCTTCATGCACTCAGGCAAACGCCAGAGTTGTGGAGTTCACCGACAGCCCGTGAAGATTCCGTGATGCTGTATGGCGGTGGGGAGATCGGGCCGGCGGCCGGGGCTCATGCCTCCAAAACGGCCGAGAAGCGGGCATGTGGCCGGGGAGCTCCGGATACGCATGGCGGTGGCGCGCATACGCGCCGCCATGGAACTCGTTGAACTCTTCGCCAAAGAGGGGCCGTTGTGGACGAGACCGGTCTGAAGTCGCTGCTCGAACGCCTTCCGGTGTCCTGGTGGGAGGCCGACCGCGAACTGCGGGTGATCGACAGCGGGGGTGGTGCGTTCGACGACACGGGGACCGCGCAGCGCTTCCTGGACACCGTGTGCCGGGAGCCGTCCGGCCCGTCCGCCTCCGGAGTCGGCCACCGGCAGGCGCGGTTCGACGGCCGGCTCTTCGACGTGCACTGGCGTCCCGGCGCGCCGCGGCAGGGCCGCTCCCGCGGGCTCGCCGTGGAGGTGGGCACGGGCCCGGCCGCCGACCGCCGTTACGACGCCTTCGCCGACCTCGCCCCCGCCGCGGCCTTCATCCGGGACGCCGGCGGTCGCTACCTGTGGGCGAACCACGCCTACGCCCACCTGTACGGCACCACACCGGAGCAGGTGATCGGCAAACACGTCGCGGAGGTCGACTCCCCCGTCGACGCGGCGCGGGTCCTCGCCCTCGACGAGGGCGTGCTCACCCGCGGGAAGCCGGTGCGGCACACGCTCACCTATCACCGCCCGGACGGCAGCAGCGGGCAGGCGGCCGGCCATCGCTTCCCCGTGCAGGAGGGCACCGAGACCTGTGTGGCCGGCATCTACGTCGACATCAGCGACTACACCCGCGCGCTGCACCAGCAGCGGGAGGCCGAGGAGAGCCTGTGCGCGCTGCGCGACCACAGCGGGCTGCCGTGCGCGCTGATCTCCGCGGGCGGCCGGATCCAGCAGGCGAGCGCGGCGGCAGCCGAAATGCTGCAGATCCGGCTGTCCGACCTGGTCGGCCGCCGGGCCGACAGCGTGCTGGCGCCCGCCTCGGAGTCGGCCGGGCTGTGGCGCGGCTGGCGGGATCTGATAGTCCGCCGCAGCCGGCGGATCCAGACCTCCGCCGTGCTCGTCGACGCGCACGGCCGGCAGCGCAGGGCCCGGCTGCACCTGACGACGGTGGGGCGGGGCACGGCCCGCGCCACCAGCGTCTGGGCGGTCGTCACCCACCAGGGCATCGCCCACGAGTCCCACCCCGACCTGACGGCAAGCCAGGAACGCATCCTGTCGCTACTGGCGGTCGGCCGCAGCAACGCGGACATCGCCGTCTCGCTGCACCTCTCCCGTCAGACCGTCGACTACCACCTCAGCCGCCTCCGGGACCTCCTGGGCGCCCCCAACAGGTGCGCGCTGGTCGCTCGCGCCTACGCCCTCGGCATCCTCGTCCCGCAGTCCTGGCCCCCGCGCTCGGTGACCTTCACCCCCTCACCGAGAGCCATGTAGACGGACCACGGGCACGGCCACGGGCACGGGCACGGGCACGGTACATGGTTCGCCCTAGCAGAGGGTGATGGAAAATGGTGATATGCACAGGTTCGGCTGGCGCTCGGTACCGGGTCGCCCACTCTGGCGCGCACCGCGCCGTCTGTGGGCCGACAGACGCCGAGGCCACCAGCGAGGTCGTCGGAACCCCGGCCATGGGCGTGACGCCGCAGAAGGGGGCTCTGCGTCGCCCCGCGCCGGCGGCCGGTCCTGGAAGACGTACCTGACGTCGCTCTTCAGCCTGCGGAGCGTCGCAGGCCAGGCGTTCGTATGGCAGCTGACGGTCCTCTTCCTGCTCGCGGCCACCGCGATGGTGGTCCTGGTGCTCAAGACCACGAACGACGCCCAGACCGACGCCCGCCACCGATCACTCGCCGTGGCGGAGGGCTTTGCGCACTCCCCCGGCGTCGTGCAGGCGCTGCAGTCTCCCCACCCCACAGCGGCACTCCAGCCGCTCGCAGAAGCCGCCCGGAAGGGTTCCGGCGTGGGTTTCCTCTCCGTGCTCAGCAAGAGCGGGGTCCGCTACACCGACCCCCAGCCGAGTCTGATCGGCCGGCGTGCCCAGGGCGACATCGGGCGGGCCGCGGCCGGCCAATCGTTCACCGAGATCTTCAAGGGCGAGCCGCAGAGCGCGGTCCGGGCCCTCGTGCCCGTCACCGACGCACAGGGCACGGTGGTCGGAATCGTCACCGCGGGCGTGCAAACCGTGGATGTCGGCGCCACGGTCAGCCGCCAGCTGCCGGTCCTCGTGGGGGTCGCGGCGGGCTCGCTGGTCCTCGCCGCGGGCGGGGCGGCGCTGGTGAGCAGCCGGCTGCAGCGTCAGACGCACGGCCTGGGACCCGTCGAAATGACCCGGATGTACGAGCACCACGACGCCGTCCTGCACGCAGTCCGTGAAGGTGTGCTGATCCTGGACGCGGAGCGGCGGCTGGTGCTGGCCAACGACGAGGCCCGGCAGCTGCTCGGCATGCGCGCGAGTGCGGAGGGGCTGCCTCTGGACGCATTGGGCCTGGACCCGGAGATGGCCGCACTGCTGGGAACCGGGCGCACCATGACCGACGAGGTGCATCCGTCCGGGAGCCGCCTGCTGGCCGTCAATCTCCGGCCCACCGCTGTGCACGGTGGGTCCGCCGGATGGGTCGCGACGCTGCGCGACACCACCGAGCTGAGTGCGCTGGCCGGCCGGGCCGAGGACGCCCGGGAGCGGCTGAAGCTGCTGAACGAGGGCAGCACACGCATCGGCAGCACCCTCGACCTGGGGCGCACGGCGCAGGAACTGGCCGAGGTGGCGGTACCCCGGCTCGCCGACTTCGTCAGCGTCAACCTGTTGGAGACCCTGCTGACCGGAAGCGAGCTGCCCCCGGGACCGGTCACCGGCGCCGAGCTGCGCCGGGTGGCGCACCTGTCCGTTCTGGAGGGCACACCGGAGGCTCTGGTCGAGGTGGGCGACGTCGTGTACTACCCCGAGGACTCGCCGCAGGCCCGCTGCCTGGCGACCGGGCAGTCGGAGCTGCATCGCGTGGCGGACCCGGCCATCGACGCATGGCTGGCGACGGACCCCGCGCGCCTGGCCAAAGGGCGCGAATACGGGTTCCACTCGTGGATCGAGGTGCCCTTGATCGCCCGTGGTACGACGCTGGGAATGGTGGACGTCGCCCGGTCCCGGCACCCCGAGCCGTTCGAGAACGACGATCTGGCCCTCGCCGAGGAGCTGGTCGCCCGGACCGCTGTCTGTCTGGACAACGCCTGGCGCTTCCACCGCGAGCGCACGGCGGCTCTCACCCTGCAGCACAGCCTGCTGCCACGGCGCCTGCCGGAGCAGTCCGCCGTGGAGGCGGCCTTCCGGTACCTGCCGGCCGATCCCCGGCTGGGGGTGGGCGGCGACTGGTTCGACGTGATTCCGCTGTCCGGCGCACGCGTGGCACTCGTCGTCGGTGACGTGGTCGGACACGGCATCCACGCATCCGCGACCATGGGCCGACTGCGCTCCGCCGTACGGACCCTGGCCGATGTCGACCTGGCTCCTGACGAACTGCTCACCCACCTCGACGACCTCGTCATCAGGCTGGCCGCCGAATCCGAGCCGGACGGGGAGTCCGCCGCCCCGGGAGACGTCGGCGCCACCTGCCTGTATGCCATCTACGACCCGGTCTCGGGCCGCTGCTGCCTCGCCCGCGCCGGACACCCGGCACCGGCGGTGGCACGTCCGGACCATACTTCCGCCGTCTTGGACCTGCCGGCCGGACCCCCACTAGGGCTGGGTGGGCTCCCCTTCGAAGCGGTGGAGACGGTACTGCCCGAGGGGAGCCTGCTTGCCCTCTACACCGATGGCCTGGTCCAGTCCCGACAGCGGGGGATGGACGCGGGGATCGACGCGCTGCGGCAGGCGCTGACGGCCCCGGACCTCCCGCTGGACGCCCTGTGCGACGAGGTGGTCACCACCCTGCTTCCCGACCGCCCCGCCGATGACGCCGCCCTGCTGCTGGCCCGGGTCCAACGCCTCGACGTCGAGCGGGTCGCGACCTGGGACGTGCCCGCCGACCCCGCGGCGGTGGCCGGGGTCCGTACGGCCGCCGTCCGCCAACTGTCGGCATGGGGCTTGGAGGACAGCGCGTTCGTCACCGAACTGATCGTCAGCGAGCTGGTCACCAACGCCGTCCGGTACGGCGCCGCTCCGATCCGGCTGCGACTGATTCGCGACCGCGCGCTGATCTGCGAGGTGACCGACGGCAGCAACACGGCACCACACCTGCGCCGGGCCCGCGTGTTCGACGAGGGCGGCCGGGGCCTGCTGCTCGTCGCACAGCTCACACAGCGCTGGGGTACGCGGCAGACCACCACCGGCAAGGTCATCTGGTGTGAGCAGACGCTGCCCGCGGACGTATGAGGACTCGCCCGCCGAGCACCCGATCGTCCCGGACGGCCCGGCTGCCGGTGCCGCTCGTCAGTGCCGTGACCCGATTCCGAGGATGTCCCGGTCGGCCGACGAGCGACCGACCGGGACATCGGACTCAGGCCAGGTCGAACCGATCGAGGTTCATCACCTTGTCCCACGCTGCCACGAAGTCCCGCACGAACTTCTCCGCCGCGTCCTCGGACGCGTAGACCTCCGCGACGGCTCGGAGCTGGGAGTGCGAACCGAAGACGAGGTCGACGGCGGTGGCGGTCCACTTGGGCTCGCCCGTGGCGCTGTCCCGGCCTTCGAATACGTTCTCAGCCGAGGCCGACGCCTTCCACTCCGTGCCCATGTCGAGCAGGTTGACGAAGAAGTCATTGGTCAAGGTCTCCGGCCGTTGCGTGAAGACGCCATGTGAGGATCCCGCGAAGCCGGTGTTCAGGACCCGCATCCCGCCGAGCAGAACCGTCATCTCGGGAGCGGTCAGCGTCAACAGGCTGGCGCGGTCCAGCAGGAGCGTCTCCGGCGACAGCTTCTCCCCCGCCCGGAGGTAGTTGCGGAACCCGTCCGCCCTGGGTTCGAGCACGGCGAACGACTCCACGTCGGTCTGTTCCTGCGAGGCGTCCGTACGTCCCGGTGCGAACGGGACGGTGATGTCGTGCCCGGCGTTCTTCGCGGCCTGCTCGACGGCCGCGCAGCCGCCCAGGACGATCAGGTCGGCGAGGGACACCTTCTTCCCGCCGGTCTGCGAGCCGTTGAAGTCCTGACGGAGCTGTTCGAGGGTCTGCACCGTCTCGGCCACCTGGGGCAGGTCGTTGACCTCCCAGTCCCGTTGCGGCGCGAGACGGATCCGTGCCCCGTTGGCGCCGCCCCGCTTGTCGGTGCCGCGGAAGCTCGCCGCTGCGGCCCAAGCGGTGGTGACCAGCTGGGAGACGGACAGCCCCGAGGCGAGGATCCCGCCTTTGAGGGCAGCGATGTCCTCGTCCGCGACCAGTGCGTGATCGACCTCGGGGACGGGGTCCTGCCACAGCTGCGGCTCGGGAATCCACGGGCCGAGGTAGCGCGAAATGGGCCCCATGTCGCGGTGCAGCAGCTTGTACCACGCCTTGGCGAACGCCACCGCGAGCTTGTCCGGGTTCTCGTGGAAGCTCTTCGCGATCGGCCCGTAGACCGGATCCAGCTTCAGCCCGAGGTCCGTCGTCAGCATCATGGGCGCGTGTCTCTTCGACGGGTCATGGGCATCGGGGACAGTGCCCTGGGCCGACGGGTCCTTGGGAGTCCACTGCTTCGCGCCGGCCGGGCTCGTCGTCAGCTCCCAGTCGTACCGGAACAGGTTGTCCAGGTACCCGTTGTCCCACTTCGTCGGCTCCGCGGTCCATGCGCCCTCAAGTCCGCTGGTGAGCGCGTCGGCTCCCTTGCCGCTGCCGTAGGTGTTCCGCCAGCCGAGGCCCCGCTGTTCGAGGGGCGCCGCCTCGGGTTCCGGACCGATGTACGAGGGATCGACCGCGCCATGGCACTTGCCGAAGGTGTGGCCGCCGACGATGAGCGCGACGGTCTCCTCGTCGTTCATCGCCATCCGTCCGAACGTCTCGCGCACGTCCCTGGCGGCAGCCATCGGATCCGGGTTGCCGTTGGGCCCCTCCGGATTGACGTAGATCAGTCCCATCTGCACGGCGCCGAAAGGCGTGGCGAGTTCCCGGTCGCCGCTGTAGCGCTCGTCTCCGAGCCAGGTGTCCTCGGGCCCCCAGAAGATTTCCTCGGGTTCCCAGATGTCCTCTCGCCCGAATCCGAACCCGAACGTCTTGAACCCCATCGATTCCATGGCACAGTTGCCGGCGAAGACCAGCAGGTCGGCCCAGGAGATTTTCCGGCCGTACTTCTGCTTGACCGGCCAGAGCAAACGGCGTGCCTTGTCGAGGCTCGCGTTGTCCGGCCAGCTGTTGAGGGGGGCGAAGCGCTGGGCGCCGGCGCCGCCACCGCCCCGGCCATCGGCGATGCGGTACGTTCCCGCGGCATGCCAGCTCATCCGGATGAAGAGCGGCCCGTAGTGACCGTAGTCGGCAGGCCACCATTCCTGCGATGTCGTCATCACCTCGAAGACGTCCTGTTTCAGCGCGTCGACATCGAGGGTCGCGAACTCTTCCGCGTAGTCGAAGTCCTCGTCCATCGGATTGGACCGGGACGAGTGCTGGTGGAGAATCTGAAGGTCCAGCTGATTCGGCCACCAGTCCCGGTTCGTCCGGGGCCGAGTCGGCGTGGGGGCCGGGGAGGAGATTACCGGGTTCTCGCTTTCGCTGCCGGACACGTCCGTCCTTCTTCCTGTCGCGGTGTTTCCTTCTGCTGGCTGCTTGCTCTTGCCGGCTGGTTGCTTTGCCAACGTCAAGCACTGCGACCCGCGCTCGTAGCGCGCCATGGCGCCCGCCGGCTGGAAACGCCCGACCAGACCCGCGGTAGTCAACGCGGGCTGGCGGCCAGCGAGAACCTTCCCTCATGCACGACGTCGATGATCGAGCCTGGGTCGGCGTCCGTATGGTCGCGCACGGAAGACCGCACCGCTACGAAACACGCAGAGCATCGCCGCATCACACAATTCGAGGCATCGCTGTATCACGCAATTCGACGCACACGGCAAGGTCATCGGCGGCGCCCCCGGCCCGACGCCGATCCGTCGGCGATCGCCGTCGGCGATGACGATACGGCCGATGATGGTCATACCGGGCCCGTGCTACTCCGCGGTGCGCATGAGCCGCGCCCGGGCATGCCGGCGGCGAGCAGTTACCCGCGCGCCACCACGGGGGCGTGTCTATGGTGCAAGTAAACAGATGCACTCGATCACAGACCTTTTTGGAGAACATCCGGCTATTGACCGCCCCCATACGAGGGGAGCCATCGATCATGTCCGGCAGGACCACGAGATCTCTGGAGCAGTACCGCTCCAAACGGCATACCGCCCGCACGCCCGAGCCGACGGGTGGCGCCTCGCCCAGGGGCGGCGAGCGGCGCTTCGTCATTCAGAAGCACGCGGCTTCCTCCCTGCACTACGACTTCAGGCTCGAGGCAGGCGGGGTGCTGAAGTCGTGGTCCGTGCCCAAAGGCCCTTCCACCGACCCTCGTGAAAAGCGCCTGGCCCTGCGCACCGAGGACCACCCGGTGGACTACGTCGACTTCGAAGGCGTCATCCCGGAAGGGGAGTACGGGGCCGGGTCGGTCATCGTCTGGGACACGGGCACGTACCGGAATCTGGCCGAGAGCGAGGGCAGGAAGGTCCCTGTGTCCAAGGGAGTTGACCAGGGCCATGTGAAGGTGTGGCTGGAAGGGGAGAAACTACGCGGCGGATACGCACTGACACGTACGGGGCCAAAGGGCGGGAAGGAGCGGTGGCTTCTGGTGAAGACCTCCGACGAGGAGGCCGATGCCCGCCGCAACCCTGTGAGCTCCGAACCTGCCTCGGTTCGGTCCGGCCGCACGGTGGAGGATGTCGCCGCGGACGCCTGAAATCCGGATCAAAAGGAAGGAGGTGATCTCGGCATGGCCCGGCCTGTGTGGAATGGAGTTTTGACCTTCGGGCTGGTCACCCTGCCGGTACGGATGTACTCGGCAACCGACAGCCACACCATTCGATTCCATCAGCTTCAGCGCGGGACCGCCGACCGGATCCGCGTCAAGCGCATCAACGAGCGTACGGGGAAGGAGGTTTCCGCGGGCGATATCGTCAAGGGGCTCGAGGTAGGAGACGAGTATGTGGTCGTCGAGCCGGACGAACTCGACGAGATCGCACCGGGCCGATCCAAGGCACTTGAAATCACCGAGTTCGTGGACCTGGCAGAAATTGAGCCGGTATTTTTCGACCAGACATACTATCTGGGGCCGGCAGGGAAGGAATACGGAAAGGTCTACACACTGCCGAACCGGGCACTGACGGATTCCCACAAGGCCGGCATTGCCAGGTTCGTGATGCGCAACCGCGAATACCTCGTCGCGGTGAAAGCCGAGGACGAGGTGCTGGCCCTCCACACCTTGCACTGGGCTGACGAAGTCCGCAACCCGCACAGCGAGGTGCGCGATCTACCCGGCAAGACCAAGGTCGCGAAGAAGGAAATACAGACTGCAATGCAACTCATCGATGCGCTGACCACCCGCTGGTCACCCGAGGATTTCCACGACGAGTACCAGGAGCGGGTCCGTCGACTGGTGGAGGCAAAGAGCAGGGGTGAGAGTGTGGAGAAGGCCGAAGAACCACCCGAGTCCACCAATGTCGTGGATCTGATGAGTGTTCTGCAGGAAAGTGTCGAATCGGCTCGGAGTCGAGGCACGAAGAGCGGGCCCAGTAAAGGAAAAGGCCGGACAAAGACCAAGAAGAGCGATCTCGAAAGCCTGACCAAGTCCGAGCTGTACGAGCGTGCCACTGAGGCCGGCATCCGCGGACGTTCCTCGATGAACCGCGAAGAGCTGATCGCGACCCTTGCCGAACGAGCGCGCCATGGGCGTCGGAAAGCAGCCTGACCGGAGGGGCGGCCCCGGGGAACGCCCGGTGGCGCGCCACGCTCCCGCACGGTGGAGAGTCGCGGAGGAATGATGCCCGAACTGCCGGATGTCGAAGGGTTCCGCCAGGTGCTGATCGGCTGTGGCCGGCGGTGTGTCACGGGCATCGAGGTGCGTGACGCGGGGGTGCTGCGGGGTGTCACCGAGAAGCGGCTGCGAAAGGAATGCGAGGGAAGGCGGCTGGGGAGGGCCTGGCGACACGGCAAATGGTTGTTCGCGCCCACGGACGGCGGCCCCACCCTCGTCTTTCATTTCGGCATGACGGGCGCACTGTGGTGCTGTTCGCCTGATGAGCCGTTCGCCGTGCATGACCGCCTTGTGCTGACCCTCGACGATGCCCGTAGCCTGCGCTATCGCGATCAACGCAAGTTGCAGGGCGTGCAGTTGGCCGACGAAGCCGCCGTCGACCGGATTCTGGACCGGCTGGGGCCCGATGCCCTGGCCGTGGACCGGGCGGAGCTGACGGATCTGCTGTCCGGGCGGCGGGGCGCGGTCAAGAGCGCGCTGATGGACCAGTCCGTCATCGCGGGACTGGGGAATCTGCTGTGCGACGAGATCCTCTGGCGGGCCCGCGTCGCCCCCCGGACCGCGGCACGGGACCTGAGCGAGACGGCGTACCGGGACCTCCACGCGGCGATGGGCCGGGTGCTGCGCACCTCCGTGCGCGACGGGTGCGTACCGCCGCGGCGTTCCTGGCTCACGGGGCGACGCGACGACAGCGAGCCGCTGTGCCCTCGCTGCGGACGGCCCCTGAGCTCCGGTCGCACCGCCGGACGCCGCACCGTCTGGTGTCCGCACTGCCAGTCCTGAACGGCGCTCCCGTGAACTGGTCGTACGGAGAGGACTACGGCTCTCGGTCCAGGGCCCGGGCCGCGACCCGCAGGTCCGAGACGAGTCCCGCGTAGGGTGCCTCGCGGTCTTCGGCACGCAGAATCGCCGCCGGGTGGAGGGTCGCAACGATGAGTCCTCCGCCGCCGGTGGCCGCGCCGGAAGCCCCCTCTCTCGGCGCCCTGATGAGCGTGCCCCGGTCGTGCGTCACCCGGAACGAGCTCCCCAGCAGCGCCTTGCCCGCGGTCGCACCGAGTGCCACCACCACCTCCGGGTCGACCAGCCGCAATTCGGCGCTCAGCCAGGGGCGGCAGGCCGTCATCTCCCGCAGGCTGGGGGGTTTGTGGATCCGGCGCTTGCCCTTTGCCGCGGTGGTGAATTTGAAGTGCTTCACCGCGTTGGTGAAATAACTCTGCCCCTCGTCCAGTCCGGCTTCCCGCATCGCCTTCCGCAAGAGGCCGCCGGCCGGCCCGACGAACGGTTCTCCCTGGCGGTCCTCCTGATCGCCCGGCTGCTCACCGACGAGCATGAGGCGCGCCGAGGAACTGCCCGATCCGAACACCGTCCCCGAGGCGTCCTGGAAGAGCGGACAGCCCTGGCAGTCCGCTGCCGCACGCCGATGAGCTGCGAGCCCTCCGCGCCGGGGCAGGTAGGGGGTGGCGTCGTACTGCTTCCCGTCGTGCTGCCCGTCCATCTGGTCGCCGTGGCCCATGCTGTGCCGCCTCCTTGCGGCGGTGGGCCCCGGCCGGCCCGGCGCCCGCACCACGGGTTCCCGGACACGGGGAGCCCCTAACCGGTCGACGGGAGGATGGACACCGCTGGCCGTACGGCAGGCGAACCGTACGGACCCGACGCGAGGAGCTGAGCAGTCGTGGCTCTCCTCCCCTGGATCGCTCAAGGGTTCGCTGCTGCCGTTGATCACCCGGTAAGCGTCTGTTGATTGCCTTCGCTCCTTCTGCGGCTGCGGCGCCCCGCCCCCCCCCCCAGACAGTCCAGTCCTTCTGCGACTCCTGCGGGGCCTTCCTGCGCTGGGACCGTCCGGCACCGCCCTCACCCGCAGCGGACCCGGGACGTCCGTCCGCCGCGGCCCCTCCGACCCCACGGCCCCCGCGTCCAGACGGCGGGCGGCCCCCGGCCGCTGAGCGGAGCCGGGGGTCGCCTGTCGTCCGGGACGGTCAGCCGTCGTCAGCCGGGGCCATGCGGGAGGGCGAAGGTCTTCACCGTTTTGCCGTCGTGCTTGTAGACGACCTTGGGCGTGGCATCGGCCTGCGCCGCAGGCTTGGGGTAGGTCAGCGTGTACGTCCCGTTCGGGTCCATCCGGCTCTGCACCGGACCGGGCTTGTCCTCGTTCATGACACCCGTGACGCCGTGCTCGGGATCCTTGACGGTCGCGGTACCGGTGTTGCCGTCCAGCGTGAGGGTTTCGCCGCTGTCGACCTTGACCTCCTTGACGTAGTCCGTGGGCATGGCGAACGCCGCGCCGGTCGGTACGGCGAGGGCGGCACTGGTCACCGCGACGGCGAGGGCGGCACGCAGCCCGTTGCGCTTGGCGCGCGGGGCGTCCGACCTGGCTTGCTTGGGCATGGCTGCTCCTTCACAGATGGGCATTCGGTACAAAGGGCGCAGAAAAGCACCCATGCCCGGCACGCTAGGCAGCGCCCGTTTCAGCCGTCCCAAGATCCTGTATCAGGCATGTCGCGATCGTTCATCGGCCCCGTCTCACCGACCGGAGACCGGCTCCACCTGGCGTTCTTCCCGTGTGCCCGCCCAGGCCTTCGGGCTGCGCGAGGTACCGCTCCCGGGCACCGGCTCGGAGGTGTCGGCGCCCAGGGCGACGATCCGGTTGTCCGCATCGACATGTACGACCTTCGGACGCAGCGCGCGGGCCTCCGCATCGTCCACCTGGGCATAGCTGATCAGGATGACCAGATCCCCCGGGTGCACCAGATGCGCCGCCGCCCCGTTGATACCGATGACACCCGAGCCCCGCTCGCCCTCGATGACATACGTCTCCAGGCGGGCCCCGTTGTCGATGTCGACGATATGGACCAGCTCGCCGGGCAACAGGTCGGCGGCCTCCATCAGCGCGGCGTCGATGGTCACCGACCCCACATAGTGCAGATCGGCCTCCGTCACTGTGGCCCGATGGATCTTGGACTTGAACATCGTGCGCAGCATTTTGGACTCCTGGAAGACGGCTCCCTGCCAGCTTTCTGCAGGTCAAGGGCGGTCTTCACTCTACAACTGGCACGCGCCTGACTCGAAGATTGTGAGGAACATCGCTTCCCTCTGAGGAGTGGGCTCATGCCTGCACTTCCGTGCGATCCACGCTGTTGTGCCGTCGCCGACCAAGCGCCTGTTCAGACGCCCGTCTCGGAATGTGCGAGGACTGGTGCTGATCAGATGCCGACTTACCTGACAGCACATCAGGAACATGCGAGGCATGCAGATGGCCTGGGCAGTGGTACCGCTGCCCAGGCCGGTGTCGGGTCAGTCGGGAAGGAGGCCGGCGGTGCTCTCCAGGACGGCCATGGCACTGGACAGTTTCATCGCGGCCTGGGTCCAGGCGAGGGAGCGCGGCCCGTCCAGTACCTCTCCCGCCACCTCGTCACCGCGGTGAGCGGGCAGGTCGTGCAGGAAGGACGCTCCGGGCCACCGGCGCATGAGCGCCGGGTCCACGTGGAAGGGACGGAACACCTCCCGCCACGCCGGGTCGGCTTTGCTGGTTCCGGTGGTCTGCCACCGGGTGGTGTAGACGACGTCCACCTGGTCGGGCAGGTCGGCCAGGTCGTGTGACTCGGCCAGCGAGGCCCCTGTGCTGTCGGCCAGCCGCCGGGCGTGCGTCAGCGTGTCGGCGGGGAGGCCGTACCCCGGCGGCGTGACGAATGTGGCGTGGGCGCCGGGCACCGTGGCGATGCCGTACGCCAGGGCGGTGGCCGTGTTGTTCCCTTCGCCGATGTACAGCACCCGGATTCCGCCGAGATCGCCGTGGGCGAGGGTGAGTGTGGCGAGGTCGCACACGCCCTGGGTCGGGTGCTCCTCGGCCGCCATCGCGTTGATCACCGGCAGGCCGCCCGCGCGGGAGAGCTCCCGCAGCTCGGCGACGGGGCTCGCGGTGCGTACGACGAGCAGGTCCAGCATGGCCCCGAACACCCGCCCGGTGTCACCGACCGACTCCCCGGTGTTGAGCTGGAGGTCGTGTGGGCCGTAGGCGATCGGGGTGCCGCCGAGCCGTGCGGCACCCACCTGGAACGCGGTCCGCGTGCGCGTGGAAGTACAGCTGAACAGGAGACCGACGACGCGCTCGCGCAGGGGCCGGTCATGCGCCTGCCGATTGTGGAAGAGCTCGACCGACCTCGCGACGAGCTTGCGCAGGGCGGCGGGCTCCAGGTCCGTGAGCGAGAACAGCCCGCGCTCGTGTGCAGGGCCTGGTCGGCCGTAGAGGTCGTTCACAGGGTCTCTCCCTTTGTCAAGGCACATCCGTCAGGCGCCAAAGCGCCTCCGTCAGGCGTGCGAGCACATCCGTCAGGTCTGAGGGGACATCCGTCAGTACAAACGCAGTCGCTGTCCGAGCCCGCGGCGCACGGCGACCTTGTGCACGGCGTCCAGCAGGGCGACATCCAGGATCGCCATACCGAAGGGGTTGCTGATGACATGGCCGCCACGAGGCCGAACGGCCGGCACCTGGCCGGTCAGCACCTGGCCGAGTGTCCCGTTCAGGACACGCGCGGTGTTGTCCGCGCCGGTGGCGGCATGGCCGACTCCGGGCTCGACGCCGGGTGCGCCGACCAGCCCGTCCCGCAGCAGAGCCCCCAGGACGCGCCGGGGGTTGTCCGCCACCAGGGAGATGTCGTCCACGTAGAGGGCCTCGGCCGTCAGGAAGGCATCGGGCAGCAGGTCGGCGAGGGACACATGAGCGACGAAGGTGCCCGGCTCGAGCCACGCGGCGGGCAGATACCCGGCGTCCGTGGTCGTCGTGGTCACGATGACCGGTGCGGCCCCCGCGGCCGCCCGCGCGCTCGGCGCGATGTGCGCCACCAACTGCGGGCAGTGCCGTGTGAGCCACTGCGCCAGCCGCTCGGCACGCGCGGGATCGGTGTCGTACAGGTGCACGGTCTTCGCCTGTGGGAAGGCGGTACCGAGCATCTCAAGGTGGAGGCGGGCCAGTGTGCCGCAGCCGATGACGCTGAGCGTGTCCCACTCCACCGGTCCGAGGTGGCGCAGGCTCACCATGGTGTACCCGGCGGTGCGCGCGGCGCTGAGCCAGCCGGCTTCGGCGAGCACGACAGGGCGGGCCGTGTGGTGGTCGAAGAGCAGACTGATGCCGGCCGCGCGCTCCCTGCCGAGTTCGGGATTGCTGGTGGCCGCGTTGATGAGCTTCACGCCGCGCACCGGAGTCTCGCCGTCCGCCTCCACCGCCCCCAGCATGGCCAGCGAACGGCAGTAGGCACCCGCCTCGTTGGTCCAGGGCAGGTATCCCTCCGGCGGCATGCGGATGGCGCCCTCGGCGTGGTGCCGGAGGGCCCGGGCGATCGTGTCGCACACGTCCACGTCGCTCGCGCACGCCAGCATGGCCGCGCGGTCGAGAAAGAGCAGCTCTTCGGTCACGTGCCGCACTCCTTTGGCTCATGGGTCCGCACGGTGTCGCGTGCGGCGGTCGGCATGCGTGGGTCTTTCGACGTGTGGTCGCTCACGGGCTCGGCTCGCCGAGGAGCGAACCGGCGGAGGCGGCCCTGGGCGGCCGTAGGACCGGTGCGGAGACGACGTCCACCTCGTCGCCGGCGCCCCGGTCGCCGATTCCCTGGCTGCGCCGCCAGGCTCCGGAGTACACGGTCTCCTCGTAGCGGTCGGCGCCGTCCGGGCAGACGCACGCCGCCGCCGTTCGCCCGGGGTCGGTACGGAAGAGGCGCAGCGCCGCCGCGACGAGCGCCCCAGAACTCGCTCCGATACCAAGGCCCGTCTGCTCGCGCAGCCACAGGCAGGTCCGCACGGCCTCCTGCGGCGTGACGTAAAGCGTCGGACGGTGCCCTTGAGGCAGGAAGGACGAGGTGCAGCTCGCTCCGATCCCGGAGAGCACTCGCCTGCCCGGGGCACCGCCGAGGGCGGCCGACCCGTTGACATCGACGCCGATCAGTTCCCAGTCGGGCTCGGCCCCGGAGAGGTAGTTGCGGAACCCGGCGAGCGTGCCGCCCGTGGAGACCGCGACGAGGACGCTCATGGGGGCACCCGCGGTCTGACGGTGCAGTTCGGGTGCCGTCCAGCGGGTATGGGCGGCTGGATTGGCGGGGTTCGTGTACTGGTCGGTCCAGACGAGCCGGGGGTCGTGGCGCAGTCGGTCCCGTATGTACTTCAGGCGGTTGAGCAGGTACCCGCCGGCGTGATCGGGGGCATCCACGCTCACCACCCGCGCCCCCAGGGCCCGGATGTCACGGACCAGCGAGCCGCTGACGCGTGGGTCCACCACCGCCGTGAAGGGAACCCGGCGCGACGCCGCGATGGCGGCCAGGGCCAGACCGAGGTTGCCGGAGGTCGACTCGATGACCCCGGCATGCGCATCGATACGCAGGGCGACGTCCTGCCACAGCGCCAGAGCGGTACGGCCCTTGATCGATCCGTACGGGTTGTACGCCTCTAGCTTCAGCCACAGGGTCCGCGGCACGCCGTCGATCCGGAGACGGACGGGAGCAACGGGGGTGGGTGCCCAGTCGACGGCGGCACACGTTGGACGCCGCGGGTCCGTTACAGCGCTCTCCTCGTGCCGGCCGGACGTGGACATGGCCGCTCCTTGCTGCCGTTCGCGGTCTGGGGCGAATCGAATGCCGGTGGCACCCGAACGCGCTCGGGTTCGAGCATCTCAGCGCGCCGCCATGCGGTCATCAGCGTGAATTCGCCTTGCTGGGCCAGGTAGTGATGACCGGAAATCATGGTCCCGCGGCCGGTGCTCCCTCCCCTGCCCTTGACGAAAGCAGAATGAGCCGGACGCATACCGAAACGGCGAATTTCTCACCATGAACGCATTACTCGCCGAGGCCACACCTCCTGCATCGCGAGGGAACGGGTACCCACTGATGCCGGCCGGCCGAAGGCAGGCCGATCTTGCCCGCGATTTCACGCCAATGGGGCCTGGCTGACCACATGTTGCTTCTCCTGCCCCACTGACCCCGTCCATCAGGCTGCCGACCGATCCGGCCGTGCCGCAGAACATGCCCTGGGGATCGCCTCTGAGCAGTTCAACCGCGCCGGACGCCGCCTTCTCCTCCATGACTGCTCGGCCCGACTCGGCCATGACGCCGTGTCAGTCGAACGGTGCGAGAAATTTCCGGCACACGGCCGCCATCTTCCGTCCCGCCAATTCAGTCTGATGTCATTCGACGGGGGTTTTCCTCTCGGGTCCGGCCTGTTCGCGGTTTAGCATGAGGAGCTCGGTCCTGACACATCTCCATAGCTCGGTCCTGACACATCTCCATAGGAGGTCTGGTGGGCGTCCCGCTGTCGAACGACGCGACACACCTCACCGCAGAGTCGGCCACTGATGAACGCCAAGGGCGCGGCGCCGGAGCGCCCCACGCACCGTCACCTGAACCGGACGCCCCCACGCTGCGGGTGTCCGCCTATCACCATCTCCGCCCGGCGGACCGGGTTCCGCCGGGACGGCCCCACGTGTTCTTCGATCCGGTGGACACCGAGATCGGTGTGTGGGCGACCACCGACCTGATCCGCCCCGGCTGCACCGTCCTCGACCTCGGCTCGGGCAGCGGCGCGGCGGCCGCGGCGATGGCCAGGGCAGGCGCCCGCCAGGTGCACGGCGTCGACATCTCCGACGACAGCCTGACGTGGGCGAACGAGCACCACGCCGGGACGGACGGCGACAGCCGTGTGTCCTTCGGCCGCGCCGACTACACCGCGCTCTCATCCGCCGAACTCCTCAAGACCTGCCCGTTCTCCGCACCGCCGAGCGTGATCACCAGCAATCCGCCCTACGTGCCGCTGCCCTCCCATGAGGAAGCGAGCAGAACGTCCATCGACGGCGGAAGCGACGGCCTTCAACTCGTCAGGTATGTGGTCGGGCACGCGGAGGCCCTGCGGTCCGACCTCGCGATCACCATCGGCAGCTACACATCGCCGCGCCGTGCGGCGGCCCTGCTGCACGACCACGGCTACCGGCTCTCCGCCCTCACGCTCGGCGCGCTGCGCCTGGGGGACCACACCCGCGACAACTTCGCCAGAGTCCGCGAGTTGGAGGCCGACGGCGAGGCTCCCCTGTTGAGACTCGACGACGGCACCCCCTACTACCTCGTCCTCGGGCTGTCCTGCCGCCGTCAGGACCGCGCACCGGCCGCCGCGGCCCTCCCACCGGACGACCTGCTGCCGCTGCTTCAGACGGCCTGCCGCTCGCGGACACCGATGCTGGAAGCACTGGACACCGACCCACTCCGGGGGCGCGTTCCCGTGCGGATCGTTAACCTGCCCGACGATCCCCGGCGCCGCCATGTCTGATCCGGCGCCACAGGGCGCCACCGGCTCGTGGGCCCCGAGCCGACCGCTGTCGGTGGGGGTCGAGGAAGAGTTCTTCGTGGCGGATGCGAAGACTCACGAGCTGTGCGACATCACGCCCCTGCTCGACTCGATGGCGGGGAACCGCAGCCGGCACGGCACCGAGGACTACGGTACGGAGCTGCGATCCTGCATAATCGAAAGTCGTACCGCGATCTGCTGGAGCCTGTCCGGGCTCCGGGCCGATCTCCGCACCCGGCGCGACGCCCTGGTGCGGGCCGCCACGGAGGCAGGGTGCGCGATCGCCGCCGCCGGTACCTACCCGTCTGGTGACTGGCGGCAGGTGGGTTTCACGCCCCAACCCCGGTTCGACCACATCGCCGGCACCTACGCACGGCTCGCCGCCGAGCATCTGGCCTGTGCCTGCCACGTCCATGTCGGTGTGGAGGATCGCGACACCGCTGTGGCCGTGATCAACCGCGTGCGCCCATGGCTTCCCGCGCTGTTGGCGCTGGCAGCGAGTTCACCGTTCTGGACAGCCGAGGACACCGGCTACGCGAGCTACCGAACCATACTCTGGGCGCGCTGGCCGATGGCGGGCATCCCACCGACGCTGTCTTCCTACGCCGACCACCGTGCCCGGGTGCGCCGGTTCATCGACATCGGCATCAGCGCCGACGCCGGTCAGCTCTTCTGGGACGTCCGACCGGGCACCCGCTACGACACCGTGGAGTTCCGCATCGCCGACGCCTGCACCACGGTCGACGAAGCAGTTCTCCAGGCCGGGCTGTCCCGGGCCCTGGTCCACCGCTGCCTGACCGAGATCGCACGCGGCGAACCAGCTCCGCCGACGGACCCCGAACTGCTGGTGATCGCCAAGTGGCGAGCGGCCAGGTTCGGGCTCAGCGGAGAGCTGGTCGACCCCCTGGCGGCCGAACTCGTCCCGGCCGCCGTGCTCGTGGACCGGTTCCTCGACCACGTGCGAGGCCCGCTCACGGACGCCGGCGACTGGGCCGAGACCACCGACCTGGTGAACCGAGCGTTCCGTCGGGGCAACTCCGCCGACCGCCAACGCCGCGCCCTCACCCGCAGCCGCCGCGTCGCCGACGTGGTCGAGCTGCTGATCACCGAGACCATGGCCACCGAGTCCCGATGAGGGCTCACGAGCAAGGAAGAAACCCCATGCCGAACGTGCCCGAATGTGTGATCACCGCCTACCCGGACGGGCCGCTCCTCGTACGCGGTGCACACCGCATCGTCGACGTCGACGGCAACGAGGTCGAGGTCACCCAGCCGATAGTCGCACTGTGCCGCTGCGGACACTCCGGCCAGAAGCCGTGGTGCGACAGCACGCACAAGCTGACCCGCTTCCGTGACCCGGCCCACCGCCGCCGACGCGACTCGGACTAGAAGGTGTCCGGTGGTCGCCCAGGCGACCACCGGACACCCCTGGCCCACTCGACCCGCTCAACCCACTGTGGACGTCCCTGCCGCACGGCCGGGCGTCCACAGGGAGGGATCGCCCTCCGCCCAGCGGTTGAGCAGGTACTCGGCGGACATGCCGTCGAGGCCGGTCCACGCCGACGCGCCGAAGAGCACTTCCGCCGCGAGGGAGGGGTCCTGCTCCAGTACGGCGCCGACCAAGTCGTGCAGAGCGATCATGTCGTGCACGGAGTCGGCGATCACGTGCTCGTCGAAGAAGCCGGTGGCCTGCGGGCCGAGGCCGAGCCTGCGCATTCCCTCCGCGACCTGCTTGTTCGCCAGCGCCGAGGTCATCTCCGCGACCGCGAGATGGCCCGCCAGGGCTCCGCGCAGCCGCCGGTGCAGCCCGAACATCGACATAATGTTGACCGTCGCCAGGATCGGGCCGGGGATGAGGTCCAGATAGGCGCCGTAGCGGCCGTCCAGCTCCAGCGCGTCCATGGTGTTCCGGTAGAGCACCGCGTGTATGCGCTCGGCCCGTCCGCTGCCGAACTCGTCGAACTCGATCTCCAGCAGGGCCGTTTTGGCCTTGCCCGTCATGCGGGGGATGCCCCAGGCGTGCGGATCGGCCTCCTTGAGCTGATACGCGGAGCGCTGAATGACGTAGTCGCGCATCTCCGCCAGGCCGGCGTCGTCGCGAAGGTAGCGCGACAGCGGCGGCCCGGACTGGTTGGCGATCCCCGTCAGGGCAGCCACGACGTCCGGCTTGTCCAGCGCTTCGGAACCGCCGAACCGCTCCCGGAGCGCGGCCTCGAACCTCTCCTCCAGCCGTCCGCGCAGCCGCATCAGCGCGGGGTGCCACTCCCAACGATCGTCCACTCCGGAAAACCCGCGGTAGTGCAGCTCGTAACACACGTAGAGGGCGAGATGCAGATCGTCGTCGACCAGAGCGTCGCCCTCGACGACCTGGGCGCAGGTGAATTCTCCCGGACGGCCCGTCAGCGCGTGAAACAAGTCCTCCGTGACCGGTCCCCGAGGCTCCGGCAACACCGCGATCTCGTGCTCCGACGGTCCGACAGAAGCAGACGACACATCAACCTCCCCATACGGCACCCGGTGCGCCCACACGAGCTCAAAGCGCCCACCGACAGTAGAGCGGAGTTCCCACGTCGATCAACACCGCGCTAAGGCCCCGCCGGAGCGTTCCAGCGGGGCCTGTATGTCTCTCGCGCTCTCACACACGTCTCACCGACCGTGCGAACTCCCTCGGACCTACGAGGCCCTGACCTGGTATGACGTTCCGGCACCGGCTGGCCGGCGGGCTTCTCCGCACCAGCTCGACCGACGTCGTCCACCGGCCTGTGGCACGAGACCACACGACGCGCTCTTGGCGAGAGGTCTCAGCCACACGGGGCTGAAATGCGAGCGTCGAGACCACTCTGCCGGTTCCTGCCGTCGATCAGGACCTCCGAAAGCAGCGCTCGACCACGACCGGCGTGACAGAGTTCGGCTTTCGCGATCCGAGGCGGGGAGTGATGTGCACATCGATGGAGCTGTCGACGTGCTCGCCTGTGGAGTACTGCTGTGGGGTACTGCGTCACCTTACGCTGTCGAGGTCGCCACTGCTTCGCGTATTCCTCGACCGTCTGCTGGCCGAGCTCGCGGCGGGGCTCGGCGACGGATGGCGCCGTGGCCTTCTTCTCTGCGTAGATCTGCGCAAGGCGCTCGATCGCGTCGTCCTGCGTGCCATAACCGGACTCCTCGCGCTGCTTGCCCAGCGCGCCCCTGAACCGAATCGTCTACGGGTGCGGGCAACGGGTGGGCTTGTCACAGTCGCAGTCCTTGAAGAAGGACCCCATGCCGCGGGCGAGCTGTCGGGCCACGTATCGAGCCCTCCGAGAGGGAGCAGGAACCAGGCACAGGGGCTGCACAGGGGGCGGAAGGTCAGCAAGCGGAGATCGTGCTGCGATGCCTGCTGACCCTCTGCTGACCTGGCGGTTTCCCTACCCTACGGCGAGTCGCATGCCCGGGCAGCAGTCCCCAGCTCTTCAGGACTCATGCTGACCACTCGCCGACTCTTCCGACGCGTCGCCAGTCGGAACCGGGAGGGCTGCGCCGCCCCCTCCACTCCCCTACCGCGACGACATCGCCGGCCTACGCGACGCTCCTCGGAGTCGCGCCGTGATCGCCGTCACTGCGGCAAACAGTGGCGAGACCCCCTGTCCGATCAACACCGGTCGACGGCTCAAGGGCCCGCTGTGCCCCCTACGCTCGTGAGCGCTGTCGTCTGACGAGGAGGACCCGCATGACCGAGCCCGACGCGGTGATGGCCGAGATCGGCCGTGGTATCGAGCTGAGCCACAGCGGCGAACGGGAAGCGGCCCACCGCGTGTTCGCCGGCCTCTGGGACGCGATCGGCGCCACCGGCGACGCCTTCCATCGCTGCGTGCTCGCCCACTCGATGGCCGACGTCCAGGACGATCCGCACGAGGAACTGGTCTGGGACTTGCGGGCGTTGGAGGCGGCGGACCTGATCTCGGACGAGCGGGCGCGGCAGGGGGGTGTCGGCGGCTCGGTCGCGATCTTCTATCCGTCTCTGCACCTCAACCTCGGGGACGTCTACCGAAGGCTCGGCGACCTCGACAGTGCCCGCGATCACATCGCGCGCGGACGTGCCGCGGTCGGTGAGCTCGGCGACGACGAGTACGGGCAGCTGATCAGAGAAGAGCTGGACCGGCTCGCGCACCAGCTGTCGACGGCCTGAGGGGCGGGACCCTCGCAGAAGCACGATCGCATCCACGACATCACCCTCGGTTCGCCCCCTGCGACGCACCACACAGCAGCGGCCAGCAGCGGCCGTCCTGCCGGCAACAGGCGGATCCACACCGGGAAATGGGCAACAGAGCCCCCTGCTATGGTGCGCCGATGTCATCGATCAAGCAGTTCCAAGTCACCTTCGACTGCGCAGAACCTGCGCGCCTCGCCGGCTTCTGGTGCGAGGTGTTGGGGTACGTCGTACCGCCGGTCCCGGAGGGGTTTGCCACTTGGGAGGACTACCACCGCTCGCTGCCGCCTGAGGATCAGGTCGTCTACTTCGCATGCAGTGATCCCTCCGGTGTGGGCCCGCGCCTGCTCTTCCAGCGCGTTCCCGAAGGGAAGATCGTCAAGAACCGGGTGCATCTTTGCGTGCGGGCCGGCACCGGACTCGTGGGGGAAGAGCGCCTCGCCACACTGGAGGCCGAATGCGCACGACTGGTCGCGCTCGGTGCGGTACACCTGCGAACGCTGCTTGCCGATGGCGAGAACGAGTCGTGCATCGTGATGCAGGACATCGAGGGCAACGAGTTCTGTCTCGACTGAGCGTCCTCCGCGACGACGAGTCGGAGGGGGCGGCGCCCAGTGGAAGGCAGCACATCGCCCGCCGCGGGGCGCACGGCGGGCGATGAGTCCGACTCCGAGAATTGCGTAAAAGGACAGCGGATCAGCTCTTCCTCCGGGCGATCACCGGGCGGAGGTCCCCTTGCCGGGCGATTCCGGCGACCCAGAGGTCCTCGCTCTTGGGCACTGTGGCGAGGCCGCGTACGACCACGCCCGGGTCGGCGACCCGCTCCCACCGGCCGCGCTGTGCGTCCCAGCGCAGAGCAACCGGAGCGGCGCCCTTGCCGCCCACCGCCCAGAGCTGCCCGTTGCCGGTCCGGCCGACGGCACGCAGCCGTTGGCCAGCCCGCCCGGGCGCTCCCCTGCCCGCTCGACGGCCACCGCCTCGTCGGCGAAGACCAGCCCGGCGGTGTGATCCCGCCTGGAGACAGGCCGAACAGGCGGCCAGCGCCAGCGCGACGCCCCGGCGCACGCCGTCCGAAGCCCGCCCCAGCACCCCCGTCAGCAGCGACCCGCTGCCGTCAACTGCTCCTGCTGGTAGCGCAGTCGGGACAGCGCGATCGCGAGCGGGACGTACCGGTCGTCGCGGCGGCCGGAGGTGTGGGCGACGGCCGCCGCGAGGTTCTCCCGCTCACCGCTCAGTGGTCCCTCCGCGGTATCGGCGACCACCGGCCTGTTCCGGCCGCACCCGGTGTCCGCGCCGTCACCCCCGCCGTCCGCCCAGACCTCGGCCGCTCCCCGGGCATCGAATCCGCCTCCGAGGACGGAGAGGCGCCGGAACACGGTCTGCTCGACGGGTCGAGTAATCGAGGGCTCCAGTCGATGGCGGCGCGCAGCTCGCGGTGCCGGCCGGGCCCGGTTCTGGTGCCGTAGGTGAACAGGGTGAGCCGGTCGTCCAGGCCGCGCAGAATGTCGCCCAGCGGGAGGGAGCCGGTGCGGCCGGCGGCCAGTTCGATGGCCAGCGGAAGGCCGTCCCGCCGTCGGCAGATCTCTGCGACGGTACGGACGTTGCCGGGGCCGAGCGCGAAGCCGGGGTCGGCCGCGCAGGCCCGATCGGCGAAGAGGCGGACCGCCTCCGAGCCCTCCAGCGCTTTCGCGTCCGCGCCCTCGCCCTCGCCCTCGCCGGCCGACGCCAGCGACAGCACCCCCACCCGGAACACCACTTCGCCGGCGCCCGGAACGCCTCCCGGCTGGTGGCGAGAATCCGCAGGCCCGGGCAACGGGCAAGCAGGGTCGCGGCCAGCTGTGCGCACGCCTGTGCCAGATGCTCGCAGTTGTCCAGGACGATCAACAGCGTACGGGTGCCCAGCGCATGGACGAGTGCCTCCACGCCCGCCCGGCCACCGCGCTCCCCCACCCCAGGGCCGCGGCGACGGCCTGGGGTAGCTGCTCGCCCTCGTGGAGCGCCTCCAGCTCGACCAGCCGGGCGCGGCCGTCCCGGCCGCCGCGCACCCCCTTCGCCAGCTCAACCGCCAGCCGCGTTTTGCCCACCCCGCCGGGCCCGGCAAGGGTGCGCAGCCGCGAGGACTTCAGCAGCGTGCGCAGCCGTACCAGCTCTCGCTCCCGTCCAAACGAACGAGTCGAGTGCGTACGGCAGTCCACGGCCCTGCACGGCCGGCCCGTCCGACGCAGGTCCGTCCGGCGCAGGCCCGTCCGGCGCAGGCCCGTCCCGTGCGGGTCCCGCCCTGCGGTCCCGCGACGCGGCGAGGCCGCCCGTCACGATCGAAGGTTCTGGAGGATGACCGGCACCTGGGGAACCTCCTGCGCAAGCTGTCGAAGGTGCTGCACGTCGGGGCGGCGAACTTCTGCTGGTTCCGCGACCCGTCCAAGGCGCTGTGCCTCAAGCTCGCGTGCACCCCGAACGCCAAGAAGCCGCTGGTGGGGATGTGTGACTCGGCCCGTTGCCCGCAGGCCCCCACCACCGCAGTCACCGGCCCGTGTGGCTCGGACAGATCACCGTGATCGACACCTTCGTCGAGAGCCCGCGGGTCGCCAAGGGCGAGAAGGAACGGCTCCTGCCCGAACTCGGGACCGCCCGATCGCCTCACCCGGCCACGGCTGCCCCCTTTTCGGGCCCCGGCCGCATGCTGGAGCGCCCGCACTGTCGTCGAGTCGATGCACACCACCGTCCAGTCGACGGCGCCGACGGCATCGGAATGCTGCTGGACATGGGCCAGCAGGCGGTCCCAGGTGCCGTCGACCGGCCAGCGTCGGAAGCGTTCGTAGGCCGTCTTCCACGGCCCGTACTGCTCGGGCAGGTCCTGCCAAGCCGCCCCGGTGGACAGCTTCCACAAAATGCCGTTGACCACCTGCCGCCACTGCGAGGCCGGGTTCGAAGGCTGCCGGGTTGTCCGGATATGACATGCAGCGATGCGCACCATCTCGCACTGCGCTGTGCGTCCGGGGAACCGCGTGGGCGGGAATTGCTGCGACTTCGGCCCAGCTGCTCTTGCCGCCAGTTTCCGAGCCTGCAACGATCCCGGACACGCCCTGACCGCTACTGGCTCCATCCGCAGCTGACCAGGGATCGTTCGCACGATCACGTTCGAGGTCGTTTGGCCTTGGACGGCCGCCTAGCGGGGTAGGGGACGCGGCGTCCAGACTTGCTCTGGATCCGCAGCGCAGTATGTCGGGTCATCCCTGGCGGCCGTGGGCCACCAGGGATGGCTCAGTCTCAGAAGAACGTTCTGTCCCAGTCGCCTGTGGCCAGCGCGTGGATCGCATTCTCAAAGCCATTCGCAATCCGCTGATATCCGGCGTCTCCGAAGAACAGGACGTCGCCGTTCTCTGCCAGCAGCACTGCCTCCTCGGTCACGAATGCAGTACCGACCAGCAAGACAGGCTGACCAAGTTTTTTACTGAAGATGCGAACGTGTCGGGGAGTTGCGTGTGTGCTTCTCAGAGTTCTTTCAACAGATGTCGTGAGTTCCATCTCTGAATTCTGGAACTTCAGGACCATAGTGAGCTCACCATACCTCTCCAGAAATTCTCGGAGCTGGTCGGTGACCTCATAGCCGTCTTCGGTGTACCGCTGGCAGGCTTCTTCCACGTCCAGAGGATTGACCTGGAGGGTGGCGGACTCCGGAAGGGCGTTCCTCAGTTCCTGTAGCGCCCGCCGCTCTGGGGTGTCATTCATCCCGTCAGGACCTCTCCTCCGAATCCGGGAACCCATGTCCTGCAGTTTTCGCACATCTTGAATTTGTCTCCCCTCCTGTTGACGGTCACCAGATCAATGTTCTTGGGGTCTGCGCCGTCCTTGATCGCATTGGTGAACATCCGAGGCTCAGCACACACCCCGGGCGGGCGATTATCTATTTCCTTGCGTTGAGATTCCTCAGGCAGCGCGTCGAGCACAGCTTGTTCGTGGCCCGTTTCCGGGCCGCTGTCACCGTAATAGATTTTACCCGTGGTCCGATCCTTGCCCACGGCGTAGGCCCCAGGAGGGGTTTCATCCTCGCCGAGACCGTCAGCGACGTGCTGGACTCGTTCCTTGCCCAAGCCCATCAACTCCTTCTTGAGCGGATTGCCCTGGTTCTTCGGCATGAGGCCGAGCGGGTCGCACCACGTGTGAGGGTTGTGGACGTAAGCATCAGGATTGGGGGCGGGACTGAGGCCGAGCGGGTCCGGACTGACATAGCGGGCTGTCTCGGGGTCGTAGTAGCGGTTGAGGTTGTAGTGGAAGCCCGTCTCGGAGTCGAAGTACTGGCCGGGGAAGCGCAGCGGCGTGTTCGTCGTGCTGTCTGCTGCCCAGGCCGTGTTGCCCCAGAGGGTGGGGACAGTGCGCCAGGCGATGGTGTCGGTGGCCGTGTCGACGAGTTCGGTTGGGGCGCCGACAAGGTCGGTGACTATCGCGAAGAATCGCCGGTCGATCTGGTCTTGCGGGGCGTCGGCCGTTGCCGGCGTCGTAATGGTCTCGGTCTGCGCCAGGGGGTGCAGGCCCCGATGGTCCCAGCTCATGCTGTAGGGCCCGGGCAAGGTGGGCGCGTACGTCGTCTGTTCGGCAAGGTTCGAGCCGTCCCACGTGAAGTAGGTCCGCTCTTCTGCAGTGCTCCCGTCCGAAGCCAGACGCTCCTTGGAGATGCGTCGGCCGAACGGGTCATAGATGTATCGCCAGTGTGCGCCGTCAGGGGTGGTGACGTGGGTGAGGCGGTCTTCGGCGTCCCAGGTGTAGCGCCAGGTGGCGGGCTTCTTCGACAGACGGGTGACCTGGCGCAGAGTGGTGCGCCCGGCGGCGTCGTATTCGTAGCGGATCCGGCCGGCGGTGATGAGCTGCGTGCCGTCGTACGTCCGGGTACCGACTGCCGCCTTGCCGGCGCCGGCCGCGGGCCAGTTCGCCTCAGTCAGATTTCCAGCGGGATCGTAGGCGTACCGCTCGGTCCACGTGGTGGCCTGGACGGCTGTGACGCGTCCGGCGGTGTCGATGTCGAAGGTGCGGGGCCCGTTGAGCTGGTCTTCGACGCCGGTGAGGATGCCATCGGCGCGATAGGTGTAGTCACGGCGTTGCAGCACCGAATGCTCGGACCGCAGGATCTGGCCGGTGAGGCGGTGCTCACTGTCCCAGGAACTGGTCAACGCGAGATGGTCGCCGAGGGTGCGCTCGACCTCGTGGCCGGCTGCATCGTAGGCGAACTCAAGTCGGCCGGAGCTGGTGGTCAAGGAGGTGCGGCGGTCGGCCTGGTCGTAGGTCCAGGAGCTGGTATGGCCGCCGGGGGTGGTCCGCCCGATGCGTCGGCCGATGTGGTCGCGGGTGTGGGTGAGGGTGCGGCCATTGACGGTTTCGGTGATCAGGTTGCCGACACCGTCGACGGTGCGGAGCACAGCGACGTCGGGGCTGGTTGCTTGGAGCAGGTGTCCAGCGAGGTCGTAGGTGTAGCTGGTGACGGCTCCGTTAGCGTCCTTCTCCACCAGCTGGCCCAGTACGTCGTAGCGGTACTGGATCTGCTGCCCCAGAGGGTTGGTGCGCGAGACGAGCTGGCCGGCGGCATCCAGTTGGTAGCCGACCCTGCGGCCGTTGAAGTCGGTCTCCGACATCAACTGTCCAGCGGCGTCGTAGGTGTATTCCCAGGTTTGGCCGAGAGGGTTGGTGACGGCCACGAGCTGCATGTGGGCGTCGTAGGTAAAGGTGAGACGGGTCCCATCAGGGTTGGTGCGGGCGGCGAGCGTCTCGAACGGCGTGTACTCGAAGGTGGTGACCCCGCCCTGCCGGTCGGTGTGCGCGAGAACGTTGCCCTCGGCGTCGTACGTCCAGGTCTCGGCGTTTCCGTCGGGAGCCGTGTACGAGGTCAGGCTTCCCTCGGTGCTCCAGGTCAGCCGGGTCACGCCGCCCAACTGGTCGATGATGGTGGTGACGCGGCCGAAGGCGTCGCGCTCGTAGCGGCTGGTGGCTCCGACGCGGTCGGTGACCTCAATGGGCAGTCCGGCCGGGTTGCAGAGGACGTGGGTGGAGTTGCCGAGAGCGTCGGTGACGGAAGCCAGATGTCCGGACTCGTCATAGCCGTAGCGCGTGGTGGTGCCGGCGGGGTCGGTGAGCGAGCTGCGTCGACCGGCCTCGTCAAAGGTTTGCCGCCAGGTCAGACCGCCCGGTCTGGTGATCAGCGTCGGAAGATTCGAATCGCCGAAGTAGGCAGCGGTGGATCGTTCGCCGTCCGGACGAGCGACGGCGACGAGGCTGCCTGTGTCGTCGTACTCGAAGCGGGTCGTGCGACCGAGGGGGTCGGTCTGGGACAGCAGGGAGTCGTATTCGTCCCGTTCGAAGAATGTGGTGTTTCCGAGAGGGTCCGTCTCGGCGACGACCTGGGCGTGCTCATTGATCTGGTAGCGGGTGGTGTGGCCGAGCGCGTTGGTCTCGGAGTGGACCTTGATGCCGGTGACCGGGTCGGGGTCGCCGTAGTCGAAGTGGAACCTGAGTGAACCGTCCGCGCCGCCCTCTTCCACGACCCGGTCGAACCCGTCGTAGGTGTAGAGGTAGCGGGTGCCGTTTCGGTCGGTCCAGGACAGGATCCGGCCCTGAGCATCGTTGGCGAAGAGCATGGGACGGCCGGAGGAGTTGTAGACCTCCGTCAAGTGGCCATCGCTGTAGCCGTAGCGCGTCAGGAGGACGTCCTGGCCCTCTTCGCTCGCGCCGGCCAGATGCAGAGCGGTGATCCGTCCGGCGTCCGTGGTGGCCAGGAGGCGGTAGCCACCGGAGTGGGTCATGCTCAGCGGCGTGCCGTGGGCGTCGTAGCTGAAATCGACGCGGTGGCCTGCCCGGTCCCGTATCCCCGTGAGCAGGGCCATCGCGCCATCAGGCTGACGGGTGAACTCCCGGACCAGACCCGTGGTGACATCCGTCAGGGCGTAGTGGCCCGTCAGGCCGTCGACGTCGAGATCTAGTCGTGCACCGGCCGATGCCTGGACGGGCTCACCAGCGGTCGGATGCGGATATGCCTGCGCTGTTCGGTCGGCGCTGAGGTAGACCACGCCCTCATCGTCGATCTCCAGCCGCTCGTCGAAGGTGCACACCCAGTGGGGGCCCATCCAGCGCCCTGCCTGGTAGCCGGACTCGAAGGAGCGCCTGAACAGCATTGGCAGCGCGCCAGGCAGCGACAGGTCCATCTGGTCGATGAACATGCGCCCTGTCGCCATATCGACCGGCTCACCGCCCTGACAGACCGAGTCCTGCGGCCGGCCGGCCTCCCGAGGGTTCTCCACCTGCTTACGACCACGGCCACCAGCACCAGACGCATCGCCACGGCCGGAATGCGTGCCTTTCGAGTTCGCCGACGCTCCTCCGCCGCTACCGCCAGACCCTGAGCTGCCGTTGGGGCCCTTGGGGTCTTTCTTGCTGTCTTTGCCTAGGCCCTTGAAGTGGTCGGAGAGCGCGCGATCGTTGTCGTGATGGTTCTTGGCCATCTGCTTGACACCGCGGGTCATGTTGTCGTCGAGGTGCTTGGCGGTCTTCTTCACGCCGTCCTCGATGCCGTCGATGACCTTGTCCAGCATCGCGTTCGCCGCGTCCGCGATGGCATCCTTGCCCCGGGTGCGCCCGTGGTGGCTCCTGGCCCTGCCGATCTTGCCGCCCGCCTTGTTGCGGAACGTGCCGCCCGCACTTTGTAGCCCCGTCACCACCCGGTCGTGCTCGTCCGGGTCGAAGCTGAAGCCGCCGGCGGCGCCCGCGCCGCCCCCTGCTCCGCCACTCCCCCTGCTGCCTGTGCGACTGCCACCGGCACTGAGAAGTTCCATTGGGTTGTCGGCGGCTGACTTGGCGGAGTCCTTGGCGTCCTGGACGCCCTGGTTGAAGCCGTCCTTGCCGGCCTTGGCCGTCCGGCCGAGGTCGATGCCGTCCTGGACGCCGAGGGCATTGGCGCCGAGTTGCACAACCAGGTCGCCGACCATCGCCCCCAAAGCTTCCTCAACGGGGGTCAGGGCGATGCTGATGACCTGTTCAGCGACCTGCTGACAGACCTCCTTGAACAGCCGCTTGACGATCACGCGAGTAGCCTGGGTCGCAGCCAGCGCGCCGACCTCGGACAGCCCGAGGGTGAAGGGGGCTGCCGCCTGCGCGGCGATCACCTCCGCCGCGAGGATGCCAAGTTGCACAAGCGCACCGATCTTGGCGCCCTCAATGAGCACCGCGACACCGTCCAGGGCGGTGGCCGCCATACGGCCGCACTCACCCAGGCTCTTCAGATGCGAACCGTTGATCTTGCTCCAGTGGGCGTTGAGCGCCTCCACCGCCAACGAACCGCCCGCGGAGCCCACCAAGCCCTGGATGGCCTCATGCGCCTCGTTCGCGCCCTCGTCGATGTCATCGGCGAACTCCCGCATGGCCGTGGCCATATCGCGGTAATCGTCCTCATCCACATTCGGCCACGACACACCGATGAGATCGAGAATCTCATCCGCCCACCCCGGCAGCACAACACCCACGCGAAACACGCCCCCCGTTGATCACTTCAGTCGATCAGAGCCTCTCACCTGGGGAAACGGTTCCTCAAGTTCACAATGAGCCGAAACAAGACGTGCTGGGTGCCAAGAAGTCAGAGGCGAGCGGCGTCGACGGCGGCCGCGCCCGCGCGGCGCTGGGCACGCCGGTCGGCCTGCCGTTCCTCGCAGCGCGGGCAGTACCCCGCCGGAGTCGAGCAGCGCGCCGTCGTCGCACCGCACATCTTCGCGCTGCGGGCCCGGCAACCGTCGACCTCCTGGCACCGACGGCCGACCGGAACTGTCCCCAATACAACCAGCCCCACCACTCCCGTCACCTGGCCCGTGAGTGGGCGCGGCCAGCTGCCCGCACCGGTGCCGGACGCAGACCCAGCGAGCGCAACCTGTCACGACGGCCGCCGAACGCCCGGCCCGGTAGCCGTCGGTCATGCGGACGCGGCGTGCCCTACGCCCCGCCCCGGTAGGCCTCACATCCAGCAGATGCGACGCCTCGGGTCCGTTCGGCGCTTTCCCGGGGACAGGCCATGAAGGCGCTCATGGCCGGCGTGGAGGCGCGCCACATCTGCTGCCCGGACACCGAACTCAGCCTCTCGCCTTGTACCGGCCTCGGCGGTGTAGCCAAGGCCGGCCGAGCCAGGCAGCACCGCATATACGCGCGCCCGGACGCCCGGCTCTCCGGGCACACGCCGCTCGCGGAAGACGCCGGAAGTCATCCACAGCGCATCCATGTCCGCCATCGCCGCCTGGGCGGCCACCTCATCAGCGGCGGTGATGTCGAGCACCAACAGGCCGGGCCCACCAAGGTGATGCTCGTCGCTTCGATCGTCCATGCCTCAACCCACGACGCAGCAGCCGTCCGCAGTTCGCCGTCGCCCACAGCACCAACCCCGCGGGTGACTGAGGCACTTGTTCCTAGACGAGTTCTAGGGTTGGCCACGGAGTGGCCAACCGCCACCACGGCTGGATCCTCGTCACGCCAGCAGCGACGACGGCCAGCGGTGACGCTCAAGCTCGCGGACGATACCCGGAGTCGGTGACGGTGAACGGCCGAATCAAGCCGCCAGCCACGTGACACGTCCCGGCGCCTATGGACCGCCCCCAGGGCGCGTCCTGCCCCCAAGTGGTCAGCATGATCACCCGCCAGCCCGTCTCGCCGCAGATGATCCGGGCCGCCTCGATCCCGATCCGGTACCCCGCGGCACCGCAGTCGGCGGGCACCGGCCGTGGCTCGCCCTCCGCGGTGGTGGAGTGCTCCAGGCCAACCCCGCGACCTGGCGGGCGAGCGCGGGCAGGTCGTGGATCGTCGGCAGCGGGGCGCGCGGGTCGTCCGCGTCCTTGAGGACGGCCAGCATCCGGCGCAGCTGCTCCAGGGCGTCGCGGCCGGTGCCGGCCATCGCTCGGAACGCGGCCGAGGCGCGGGCCGGGTCCGTGTCCAGCACGACCGAACCCGGCCTCGGCCTGGACGACGATCAGGCTGATCGAATGGGCCAGCACGTCGTGCATGTCCCGGGCGATCCGGGCGCGTTCGCGTTGGGCGGCGTACTCCTCGTCCATCCGGCGTTCGCGTTCGAGGCGGGCGGCGCGTTCGACCAGCACGGCCGCCTGGGCACGGGTGCCGGCGGAGGCCCGGCCGAGCGCGTACGCGGCGACGTACAGGACGACGCCGTGCGCGCGGTGGCCGGCGAGCCGACCGTGGCGAAGCCGACCGCGCAGATCGCCAGGAACACCGCTATCCGGACCTGGAGTGGGGAGACGGACGCCACCCTGTGCACCGCGATGAGGACTCCGTACCAGAGCGGCTGCGAAGCGAGGGGGGCGGCGAGGTCGTAGAGCCGGAGAACGCGGCGCAGACCAGCAGGACCGAAGCCGGCGCGTGCTGCCGCACCGCCAGGGGAAGCGATGCCCCGACCGCTGCGACGTACCCCCACCAGTGCCAGGGGCGTCCGCTGTCGCTGTGCACGAACAGCAGGGGCGCCGCCTGGGCGACGGCGGTGACCACCGCGAGCGTGACGTCCGGCCACGGCGAACCCTCGAGGCGGCGGAGCGGGAGGGAGGGGGCAGCACAGGCACGGGAATGGATTCTTCCAATAGGTGTTCGGCAGTTCCTCAGCTGTGCGCGGTGGCAGGAGCGGTGCCGCGACGGGGGACAGTGCGAAACCGGCGAGCAGCAAGAGGCCAAAGCCGACCGCGTGTCCAGTCCGAGAAGGGAGACCAGCACGGCGAGCACGACTGCCACCGCCCGCCACACGGGAACGGTCCGGGCCGCCGCGAGGTGACAGAACATCACGAGCGGGCCGAGGAAGAGCGCTCCCGCACCGCACGCTCCCGGAACGCGCGCTGTCGGCAGGCACCGGAGCAGTACCGGGACGGACGGCCGCCCAGGGGCGTGCCGCTTCGCGACCGGCCGCCACGTGCAGGCAGCTCGGTCCCGCACGCCTCACATGTCCGCGTCGTCGTCACATGCCGCATCTGCCCGCGCGGCAACTCCCGCACCGCCAGGCGGCCGAGTGCCATGGCCCCACCGGCGGTCTCCGACATCTCGCAGTACCGTCGGCCGAAGAGGTACGCATCGCCCGGCCGTCGGGCCGAACCCCGCGGTACGCGCGGTACGCGCGGTACACCGTCGATCAAGCCTCCACAGCCCCCCTCCCCCGCAGCGGTTCAGCGTTCCCTTCTGCGGAAGCTGCCAAGAGCGAGTGGAGTGGGAGGGCCGCCGGTCATGACCCGGTGTGTGACAGGTGCGCGGGTGGCTCAGCCGCCCCGCGATGCTTGATGTTGACGGCCGAAGCCTTGGCCAGTACCAGGGGGTTCAAGAAGCGCAGCGGACCGATCAGGCGGGACGCAAACAGATACATGTGCCGCGCCACCGACTCATCGCGCGCTGCCGCCGCATACATCAGCCGCTCCAAGGGGTTGAACGGGCGGGCCTTGGCGTAATCGGCGGCCAGGTACTGGTGGCCGCTCAGCCGGCGCCGGTGTCGGCGTGCGTACACCGCGAGCGACCTGTCGAGGTCGCCCCGCCCGGCTGCGGCCGGGGCGACCGCCTCTGCCAACCATTGCGCGGACTGCAGGGCCCACCCGCATCCGACTCCCCACAGGGGATCGCCGGTCAGGGCGGCGTCGCCGATCAACGCGACGCCCGGGGCGGTCGGCTTGCGGCTGTGAAGCGGGTAGTTGACCGTTCCGGTGATCTTCGTGATGCGCTCGGCGGAGTCGAGGGGCGGTGCCTCGGGCAGGGCGCGGACGAACTCGAGGAAGCTGCCCTCCAGGTCTTCCCGGAAGGCCGGCAGCCGCTTCTTGTCCGGGAGCACCGCGAGGACCGTCACCCCGTCGTCGTTGGGAAACGCGTACGCCATGTCGGGCTCGAGGAACCAGACATGGGCGATCCCGCTGTACAGCGGAAGGTTGCGGAAGTGCGCGAGATACCCGAACCGCGCGTTCTCGTACAGCCGGGCAGGCACCCCGGCGAACTTCGCCACGGCCGAGTCCTTGCCATCGGCGCCGACCACCAGGCGGGCCCGTATCTCGCGCTCGCCCAGCGGTGTCGACGCGCGCACCCCCACGGTTCGCCCGGCTTCCCGGACCAGCCCGGTCACCTGGTGACCGAGGAGCAGGTCGACGCCGGGAGTCTCGGCCGCATGGGACCTGATCAACGGGTCGAGGGTGCTGCGCCGAATGTTGTACCCGTACGGCAGCTCGGGGCCCGCCGGCGCTGCCCTGGGCTCGATCCACCCCCAGCGGGTGTACCAGCGGGCATGGTTGCGTACGGCTCCCGCCTTCTCGAGAGCGGGGACGAGACCGAGCTCGTCCAGCACCGGGTAGGCGCTGGCCGTGAGGGAGTGGGTGCACAGCACTTTGTACGCCGCGGGGTCCGAGCGGCGTTCCAGCAGTGCGACGCGGACACCGCGTCGAGCGAGCAAGATCGCCGCTGTGCTGCCGGCGAGACTGGCTCCGCTGATGACGACGTCGTAGTCGTCTCCCGCGCTCTCAGGCCTGGTCATGCGCTGATCGCCCCCTTCGGAGTGTGGTGCCGTTCGGAGTGTGGTGCCGTTCGGAGTGTGGTGCCGTTCGTGGGAGTGGGGCAGCGCCACTCCTGTCGGGCGCATGATCATGCGTCAAGAGTTGCGAATCGAGTCCCACACGCCGCAGATCCTGCCGCCATGGAGGCGCTGGAGCCAGAGCACGCACGCTTCCTGTCCCAACTGGTCAGTAGACATGGCGACTCGCGCGGTACTCTGCCCGCCGACGCGGGAGGGAGGGAGCCGATGACGCACGCGACGACGCCGGACGGAACCCGCATCGCCTACCAGCTCCAAGGCCAGGGCGCACCGCTGGTCCTGCTGGCCGGCCAGGCCAACAACCACCACTGGTGGGACGCGGTCCGAGCCGACTTCCACCCCGCCCGCAGCACCCTCACCCTCGACTACCGCGGCACCGGCGACAGCGACAAGCCCGACCGCCCCTACAGCACCGAGCTGTTCGCCGACGACACCATCGCGGTCCTCGACGCACTCCGCATCGAGCGGGCCGACGTCTACGGCACCTCCATGGGCGGACGCGTGGCCCAGCAGCTCGCGGCCCGCCATCCGCACCGGGTGCGCGCCCTGGTACTCGGCTGCACCTCACCCGGCAGCCCGCACGGCGTCGAACGCGGCAACGACGTATGCCAGGCGCTGGCCCAACCTGACCCCGCAGTCGTGCGACAGACCCTGCTGGAGCTGATGTACACCCCCCGCTGGCTCGCCTCCCATCCCGGCCCGCACCACACCCTCGGCGATCCCGGCATGCCCGCCCACGCCCGACGCCGCCACCTCGCGGCCAGCAACCGGCACAATGCCTGGGATCTGCTGCCGGACATCAGCGCACCCACACTGGTCGTGCACGGAAGCGACGACCTGCTCAACCCCACCGCCAACGCGATGCTGCTCACCGACCGCATCCCCGGCGCCCGGCCGCACCTGATCCCCGATGCCCGGCACGCCTACTTCGAGGAGTTCCGCAGCACCGCCGGCCCGCTCGTCCTGGACTTCCTCACCACCGTCGCGGACAAGCGGTAAGTAAGCAGACCCGCAGTCGGAAACGCGCGCAGCTGGAGGTGCGTTCCCCAGGCGGCGTAGACCTTCCGCCAGGCATCCGCGCCGGTCTGCCGATCGTCGTCCTCCGGGCGGTCCGCGCAGGGCGCGCACCGGTGTCAGTCGTCGTCGCTACGGTGCCTGTCATGAGCGACATCTCCTTCTGGACGTGCCCGCCCGAGACGGCCGTCCGCAGTGCGAACTCCGACGAATACCTCATCACCCTCCTGGACCCGCCGCGGCCCGGGAGCACCGCCGAGTTGCCGCCGCACGACCATGTGCGGGCACGCGCGTTCGCCGAGGCCTTCCCTACGGTCGACGCGGTGCTGGAAGAACTTCCTCCCCTGCCCGCGTCCGAGGTTCTGCATGCGGAGACGCTCTCGGACCTGGATCTGATCACGATTGGCTGCTGGGGCCCCGTGACCCGCATATCCGATCCGGCCCTTGCCACGTACGACGCCGGCCTGACTCCGGTTCTGGAGCAGGTCACGGCCCTCCACGCGCGCCACCCCAGTGCCCTGATCGTGGGCTCCGCCGCGCCCGACTTCGGGGAGACGCACACGGAGGACGTGATCTGTCTTCCCGATGGTCTGACGCTCTCCGCTTCCGGGTTCCCCGCATACGAAGACCCGTGGTACGTCGACGGGGACCCCCGAACCGTCCTGAACGCTCTTGGCATCGACCTGGCCGATCTGACCGATGAGGACCGCGAATACCTCTACTTGGACGAGGAACCCCACCTCACCAACTGGGGGATGCTGGGCGGGCTGGTCCTTGAACACTGTGGCCGCAGATGGCCAGCAGGGCTTGAGATGTCTGTCTTCCGCGTCCGCCACACCGAGGACTACACCTCGATGATGGAGGAGATGTGGAGGTGGACGCGCTAGTGGAGGTGGACGCGCTAGTGGACGCGCCAGGTGGCAACGTGACGTACTGACGCGTCACGCCCCCGCACTGGCGTAACCGTTGATCACCGTGGGTAGTTGACGTGGCATGCACGACGTACGCACAGTAAGGGCGCCCTCCATGCTGCGGCTCGCGACCGCCTCGCTCGCCGGGACGGCCATCGAGTTCTACGACTTCTTCGTCTACGGGACCGCTGCGGCGCTGGTCCTGGGGCCGCTGTTCTTCCCCACGTTCTCATCGGTCGCCGGCACGCTGGCCGCCTTCGCAACCTTCGGCGTGGGCTTCGTCGCCCGGCCACTCGGCTCGGTGCTGTTCGGACACATCGGCGACCGGCACGGCAGACGTCCGGTTCTCCTCGCGTCACTGCTCCTCACCGGCGCCTCCACGGTCGCGGTCGGCTGCGTGCCGACGTACGACACGATCGGGGTGAGCGCTCCCGTGCTGCTGCTCGTCCTGCGGTTTCTGCAGGGGCTCGGGCTCGGCGGGGAGTGGGGCGGGGCCGTGCTGCTGACCGCGGAGCACGCGCCCGCCGAACGGCGCGCGCTGTGGACGAGCGTTCCGCAGGTCGGGCCGTCACTGGGGTTCGTGCTCGCCAACGGCGTGATGCTGACGCTGTCGGCGACGCTGTCCGACGCGCAGTTCGCGTCCTGGGGGTGGCGGGTGCCCTTCTGGGCGGCCGGGCTGCTGGCCGTGGCGGGACTGTGGCTGCGGTCGTCGCTCGCCGAAAGCCCGCGTTTTCGCGAGATCCAGGACCATGTGCGCGTGCCGCTCGTCAAAGTCGTGCGCGAGCACTGGCGGCTCGTTCTGCTGACCGCCGGCGCGCTCGCGGTGGGTTACGCGACCTTCTACGCCGTGACGACCTGGTCCCTCGCCTACGCGACGGAACGACTGGGTGTGAGCCGTACCGCCATGCTGACCTGCATCATGGCCGCGGTGGTGGTGAAGGGCTCGTTGACACCACTGGCGGCGCTGCTGGGCGACCGCTTCGGCCGGCGGCCCCTGTGCCTGGTGGGATGCGCGGCCTCCGCCCTGTGGATGTTCCCGATGGTCGCGCTGCTCGCCACGGGCGCGCCGCTGTTGATGTTCCTCGGCTTCCTGGGGGCGATGCTGGCGTTCATCACGATGTTCGCCGTGATCGCCGCGTATCTGCCGGAGCTGTACGAGCCGCGGGTGCGCTGCACGGGGGCCGCGGTCGGCTACAACCTCGGCGGAGTCCTCGGCGGGGCGCTGACGCCGATCGTGGCGACGGCGCTCGCCGAGCGGGGCGGCCCGGTGCCCTGGGGCGTGGCCGCGTATCTGACGGGGATCGCTCTGCTCAGTCTGGGCTGCTTCGCGCTGCTGCCGGAGACGCGCCCGGTACGCGTCATGGCGCCGGAGCCCGCGGCGGGGTGACCGATCAGGCGTGTTCCCTCGCGCGGGACCCGTCGGACAGGACGTGGCCACAGCCTGCGGTCCGGGGACATCTTCGGAGAGACCCAGTGACCAGTTGGGGCCGGTTCCACGGGTAGCTGCCTCACGGGGCGGCCTTCGGGTAGACGAGGTACACCGATGGACCCAGACCTGCCCTCAAGGAGGCTCCCTATGGCCGTCGCCAAATACAGCACCCTGGTACTGGACGCTGCTGAACCTGAGGAGCTCGCCGAGTTCTACGCCCGTTTCCTCGGCGGTACCTCGCGCATCGGCAGCCACCCGGACTACATCGAAATCGTCGAGGCCGCGGGCGTCCACATCGTCGTTCGACGGGACCACGGCGCCGCGCCGCCGAGCTGGCCTCGACCGGAGACCTCACAGCAGGCACACCTCCACTTCCTGGTCCCCGAGGACACCATGGACCAGGCGGAGCGCGAGGCGATCGAACTCGGTGCACGTCCCCTGCAGACGCGGGACAACGGCGGCCCGTTCGATATCCGGCGCTACGCGGACCCCGCCGGACACCCCTTCGTGCTGGCTGCCCGTGAGGGACACGGAATCACGTGAGCGAGCTGACGATGTCGAGATGCCTTGGGATTTCCCCGCTCGCGCATACGCCCGACGTTCGCGGGCACCCGCCTTTTCATCGACACAACAACGGCCAACAGCCGTTCGACGGAACCAACTTCGGCAGATGACCTACGAGGCACGACGGGCGGGATCATGACGACCGAGGAAAGCACCGTGGAAAGGGTGGAAGCGGACGCGGCGGGTGCGGAAAGGCTCGCACCGACCGAAACGGAAGCGGCGAGCGGCGAGCCGGACCGGATCGCCGCCCCCGCGGCAATGCGCCTCGCCGCGGCGCAGCTTGCCGACATGCTCAACTGCCCACCCGGCTCGGTGTCCGCGCTCAAGGCCGCCGGTGACGGCTGGCTGGCGGACGTGGAAGTGAGGGAACTCGAAAGGGTGCCGGACACCGCGAGCGTGATGGCGTCCTACCGCGTCCGCCTCGACGAGCAGGGCTATCTCCTGGAATACGAGCGCACACGCCGCTATGGGCGAGGTCAGATCGACCGTTAGGGCCTCAAGCCCCGCAGCGCGCATTCCCCCAAGTCATGGCCCGCTCCAGTCAACTGGAAGGGACAGACAAAACCGTGACTGCCATTCAGCAACAGACCCAGGCACCAGCGGTCGGCGGCAGCGGCTCGGGCACTCTGTACGACGTCCTGGAGCTCATTCTCGACCGCGGGCTGGTCATCGATGCCTTTGTGCGGGTCTCACTCGTCGGCATCGAAATACTCAAGATCGACATACGTGTCGTGGTCGCGAGCGTGGACACCTATCTGCGTTTCGCGGAGGCGTGCAACCGGCTGGATCTCGAATCCGGCCGCAAGGCACCGGAACAGCTCACCGACCTCGTCGGCGAGGCGACCGAGAGCGGCGCCAAGGGAAAGTCGAAGGGCGCGCTGGCGGGCGCCGTCGAGGCGGTCGGCGAATCCCTCCGCAAGGGCCACGACGACTCCGAGGAAACCGCGAGGCGCCCGGCACCCAAGACATCGTCGACCGCCGGCCGCCGCACCGCACGCCGGGAGGGGTGAGCCATGACGACGTACGTCTACGCCATCACCGGCGCCGGCCATCCGCTGCGACTGTCCGGCGTCGCCGGGGTCGGCGACCCCGCGGCGCCGCTGCGCACCGTGCGGACCAAGGACCTGTGCGCGGTGGTCAGCGACGCCCCGGCGGAGCTGCGCGCCAAGCGCCGGGACGTGGCGGCCCACCAGGACGTCCAGGAACACCTGATGGCCGACGGCAGCTGTCTGCCGATGCGCTTCGGGCTGGTCGGGCCGGACGACGAGCAGGTCGCCGCCGTGTTGGAAGAGCAGCACGACACCTACACCCAGCGGCTCGGGGAGCTGGCCGGCTGCCGGGAGTACCACCTGAAGGTGGCGCGGGACGAGGAGGACCTGCTGCGGGAGATCGTGCGGGACTCCCCCGAGGTGCGCCGGCTGAACGACCGCACCCGGCACAACTCCGGGCCGCACGACGACAAACTGGTGCTCGGCGAGCTGATCTCGCACGAGGTCCGGGCCCGCCAGGACCGCGCCCGCGAGGACATCCTGGCCCGGCTCGCACCAGCCGCGGTACGCATCGCGGACGGGGAACCCACCAAGCACTACTTCCTCACCACCTCGTTCCTCGTGGCGCGGGAGCACGCAGTCGTCTTCTCCCAGGCGGTCCACACCGAGGCGCAACAGCGCGGCAACGCGTACACCTTCCGGCTCTACGGCCCGCTGCCGCCGTACAGCTTCGTCTGACCGCACCCGGGCCGCGCCCTCGGCACCGGGAGACCGATCGGGCGGGAGGTCTCGATGGGGCTGCTCACCCACCTGCTGACCCTGCCGATCGCCCCGCTCAGGGGCACCGTCTGGGTCCTCGACCAGGTACTGCTCACCGCGGAGCACGAGTTCTACGACCCGGAGCCGGTATACGAGCAACTCGCCGAATTAGAACGGCAGTTGGTGGACGGGCGAATCGAGCCCGAGGAGTTCGACGCCCGCGAGGACGAACTGCTGGACCGGCTGGAGTGGCTCCAGGCCCGCCGGCGTCAACCACGAGGAGGCTGAACCGCATGTCCGACCCGCTGACCGGGCCGGGGGGAACCGCCGCGCCCATGAGGACCTCCCCCGCGCCGCCCCCGTACGGCCGGCCGGGGGCCGGGCCCGGCTCCTCCGCCAACCTCGCCGACATCCTGGAACGCGTCCTCGACAAGGGCGTGGTCATCGCCGGCGACATCCAGATCAATTTGCTCGACATCGAGCTGCTGACCATCAAAATCCGGTTGCTCGTCGCCTCCGTCGACAAGGCCAAGGAGATGGGCATCGACTGGTGGGAGCACGATCCCTCACTCTCCTCCGGGGCACGTGGGCCCGCAGCCCCGCCCCTCTCCGCCGGGGAGGAGAACCGGTGAACGGGCCGTGGCACAGCTATGTCTACGCGGTCGGGCGGGGCGGCGGCGACCTCGACGCGGTGGCCGCCGCGCTGACCGGGCTGCACGGCGCCCCCCTGCGGACCGTCGCCGGGTCCGGGCTGACGGCTCTGGTGTCCTCCGTCCCTGCCGACGACTTCGGTACGGACGGGCTCACCGAGCGGATGGCGGACCTGGCGGAGCTGGAGGCGCTGGCCCGCACCCACCACGAGGTCGTAGAGGCGGCGCACGCCCGGACGACGGTGTTGCCGATGCGGCTGGCGACGGTGTATCTGGACGACGCCCGGGTACACGCGATGTTGTCCGAACGCCCCCCGGATTTCGGTGAGTTGCTGTCCTGGCTCCACGGCCATGCCGAGCTCGGGGTGAAGGTGTACGCGGACCCGGTCCGCGCGCCCGCCGAAGCCGCCCCCGCCGCGCCGTCGGCCGGCTCGGGCCGCGCCTACCTGCGCCGGCGCCGGGACCAACATCGCCGGCGGGACGACGCGTACCGCGCGGCGGGAGTCGTGGCCGGCGCGGTCCGGGACACGGTGGCACCGCTGACGCGGGGCATGGTCGCCCACCGCCCCCAGCAGGGCGAGCTGGCCTCCGGCCCGGGCGAGAACGTCGCCAACGAGGCGTATCTCGTGCCCCGCACCCGCGTGCGGGAGTTCCACCAGGCGCTGGCCGGCCTGGCCGGCGGCGACGCCGGCGTACGGGTCGAGATCACCGGCCCGTGGGCGCCGTACTCCTTCGCGAGCCGGCCGACGCGAAGCGGGACGGCATGACGGCGAGTGAGGTCACGGCGTCCGCCGGAGGCGCCTCCGGACCGGGCGGGCCCGCCGGAGTCGCCGGTCCGCAGATCGCCCTGATCGATCTCCTCGACCGGCTCCTCAACGGCGGCGCGGTCCTCACCGGGGACCTGGTCCTGTCCATCGCCGACGTGGACCTCGTCCGGATCAGCCTCCGTGCCGTTGTCCACTCCATCGCGCAACAGGAGGCACTCCCTTGGCAGGAGGCATCCCTTCAGGAGGCATTCCCTTATGAGGCAGGACCCCCAGGACGCCACCGGGCCGACGGCGCCCGCGCCCCTCGCCCAGCGGCTGGAGAGCGACCCGGAGACGGTCGAACGCGATCTGATCAGACTCGTGCTGACGATCGTCGAGCTGCTGCGGCAGCTGATGGAACGCACCGCACTCCACCGAGCCGACCAGGGCGACCTGACGGAGCATCAGGAGGAGCGGGTCGGTATGACGCTGATGATCCTCCACGACCGGATGTCGGAACTGTGTGAGCGCTACGGCTTCACGATGGACGACCTCAATCTCGACCTCGGGCCTCTCGGTTCCCTGCTCCCGCGGAACTCCCCCTGAACCGCCGGAGCTTGGACAAACCTCTCTCGACCCACCCCCAAAAGAGACAGCAATTTCCCCTCATCCATGACAGGAGGAACCCATGGCACCCCTGCTACTCGTCCTACTGCTCGCGCTGCTGCTGTTCGGGGCCGGCTTCGCACTCAAGGCGTTGTGGATCGCCGCCGTCGTCGTGCTGGTCTTCTGGCTGCTCGGCTTCCTGATGCGGTCGACCGGGGCCGGCGGCGGCCGCGCCCGCTGGTACCGCTGGTAGCCGTCGGGCGCGCGGCCGGCCGGGCCAGGTCGGCCGCCCGCCCCCGCCCCCGGGACCGACGGTGTCACCCCGCTCCAGTCCCGAAAGCCCGGCGTGCCGCGCGGCGCCAGCGGTTGGCGGGGAGAGTCGGATGCAGGGCGGCGAGTGCGCCGCAGTACTTGGTGAAGACGGCGGGGTGCAGACCGTGGGCGTACAGGATCCGGTCCGCGTCGGTCAGGTGCCCGGTCGATTTCGTCTCGACCAGCACGAGGTCCGTGGCACAGTGCACGGCCTGTCGCGTCCTCAGGTCGATGCAGACCGGTCCCGCGTCGCACGTGAGGCGCTCGCCGTCACCCACGAAGGTCGCGCGGAGGTAGTCCGTACTGAGGAAGGGGCACAGTGTGGCGGGGCGGGGTCGCTGTGGACGGTGTCGCGGGTGACGACCGTGCGGCGGGCCCGGGAGGGCGATGCGAACCCGCTGATCCGCTCCTTCGCCCGGGTCGCGACGGCTGCCTACCGCGACGTGCAGCTCCTCCGACACTCCCGATGCCCTCCGCCCAGGCCCCCGTGTCCTCACGGATCACCGGAATTTCATCGTTATTCCAGCGGCGTCCGTCACGTTGGTGAGCCAGCGGGAAGACCTGGCACGGGTCCGGCCCGGCCGGGCGACACGGAGGTACCGGATGACGAGCATGAAGCGGCGCGACCTGTGGGGCATGGCCCGCGAGGCCCGCAGGGCGAGGGAAGCGGGGGACGTGACGCACACGGTGCAGCTCTACCTCAATCGGCCGGTGTACGGAAAGCGGGCTGTCAGGAGGGCGGACCGCGGAGTCGACGAGACGATCCGGGCCATTGAGCGCGAGGGCTGGAAGTGCTGTTCGGTCGAGCCGTGGCTCGGCACCGGCGTGCTGCTCAGCTTCGTACGGGCCGGCTGAGAGCGCCGCGCCGGGCCGGCTCCCGCTGCCCGGACGAGCGGTGTTGAGGCCGGCCACGCCTGTGGGCGAGTCCCGGCACCGCCCACGGATGGCGGTTGTTTCCCTCCGGGCCTTCCGGGATAAATGATCATTTGATACCGCACATCGATCTGCCCGAGGCGGGCGTCTTTCCAACAGCGCGAACCGCACTGGGACGCGGGAGGAAGTGCCCAGGTGAGCAACAGGTATGGCCGCCCCGCCCAGCGGCCCAACCGACGGGGGCCGGGGCACGGCCGTCCGCGGCATGTGGTGCTGGGCAGCCGGCCGGCGGGAGCGGTGGGCCGGGCCCGGTCGAGGTCCGCCGTACCCGGCGTCCGGACGCGCGGGGACGGCGCTTCGGTCCCCGCCGGGCTGCGGATGGCCGCCGCATATGCGTGGCGGCTGCTGGCAGTCGGGGTGGTGGTGTACGCGGCGTTCACGGTGCTGGGCCGCTTCCAGCTCGTCGCGGTCGCGGTGTTCCTCGCCCTGGTGGTCACCTCGGTGCTGCGGCCGCTGGTCGACCTGCTGTCCCGCCGACTGCCCCGAGCGGTGGCAGTGGTGGTTTCCGTGCTGGGCAGCATCGTGGCGCTGTTGGCGCTGCTGGCGCTGGTGGGCCACGCGGTGGCGGGGGAATGGGATCGGCTCGCGGGGGAACTCGGCGGGGGCATCGACCGGATCAAGCAATGGCTGGAAGGCCCCCCGTTCCACGTCAGTCACTCCGCGCTGGCAGATCTGCAGGGAAAGACCGCCTCCTTCCTGGCCTCGCACCGCTCCACTCTGATCAGCGGCGCGCTCAGCGGGGCCGGCCGGGCCATCGAGCTGGTCACCGGGGGTGCGCTGGCGCTGTTCTGCTCGGTCTTCTTCATCCACTCGGGCGAACGGCTGTGGCTGTGGAGCTGTGCCCAGCTGCCGGAGGCCGCCCGCTTCCGGTGGCGCGGCGCCGGGCGGGCGGCATGGCACACCTTCGCCGGCTACACCCGCGGCATCATCATCGTGGCCGGCACCAACGCCCTGCTCGTCGGACTCGCACTGTTCGTACTGCGGGTGCCGTTGGCTCTGCCACTGGCCCTGCTGGAGTTCGTCGCCGCCTTCGTCCCGCTGGTCGGGTCGCCCATCGCGCTGGCGGTGGCCACCATGGTGGCTCTGGCGGGGCGCGGCCCGCTGGTCGCCCTGCTCGTACTGTCGCTCATCGTCGTCATCGGCCAGCTCGAAGGCCATGTGCTGCACCCGCTCGTGTTGAGCTGGGCGGTGCGGCTCCATCCGGTGGTCGTCGCCATCTGCGTCATCGCCGGCAGCATCGTCGCAGGAGTCATCGGCGCTGTCGTGGCCGTACCCATGGTCTCGGTCGCCTGGTCCGTGATCCAGGCCCTCCGCGCCCCGGACGACCGTGCACCAGCCTGACGCCTCCGGTACTCCCCTTCCCCCGGTCTGCGCGCACCCCGCTGCTGCGGCTTCGGAAAAACTGTGGTTCGAGATCAAACATGTCGTATAGGCTGCGGCGATTTTTCAGAACTTCATGCTCAAGGGTGGGGGATTTCGGAATGCGCAAGGCATCGCAGGCCGTGGTGGGGGCGTTGGTCGCGATGAGCGTGCTCAGCGGCTGCTCGTTCGGCTGGGGCGCAGGCGGGGGCGAGAAGAAGAAGGTCGCCGAGAAGAAGCTGGGCGACAAGGGCACGGCGTGCGAACTGCCGGTGCACTTCACCCTCGCGACGTCCTGGAAGGCAGTGGCCATCACGCGGGCGACGGTGGACCGGATGGGCCCGCTCGGCCATCAGGGACCGCTCACACCCGCCTGCGAACTCGACGCCAAGCCCACCGGACACATCGGCTTCCTCACCGTGTGGTCCGGCACCAAGGGCACTGCCGCGCCCGGCGGCACATCCCGCGCCCTGATGAAGCAGTTCGTCGCCGCCGAGCACTTCGAGAGCAACGTCACGTTCCGCGAGACCAAGGCCGGTGGCCTGTCCGCCACCGAAGCCGGCTACACCGTCACCGACCTGTCCGCCGGCGAGGTCAGGCCCGAACGCGCGCTGGCCGTGATGACCAAGCACGGTGGCGTGGTCATCCATCTCGGAGGGCTCAACGCAGCCGAGCACAAGGCCATGCTCCCGGCGTTCGATCTGGCCAAGAAGTCCCTCGGCCTGACCTCCTGAGCGACGCGGCCGCGCCCTCCTGGACGCGCGCGGCCGCACCGCACGAACAAGCCCGCTCGGTCGAGACACCGGGACCGGCTGCCCGGCACCACGTGAGCCGCTCGCGTCAGGGCCGGCAGCCGGACGGGTGATCGGGCGTCCGGCGCGAGTCGAAGGGGGCATCACCTTCCTGGAGTCGAAGACGACAGGAGGACGAGGATGCGAGTGTCGGCCAGTTCCCATGGTGGTTCTTCGCGGGGCCTGAGTAGGCATCAGATGAAGGGCCCGGTCGCGCGTACCGAGGATTCGTTCCTGCGCGCGCTCGACGCGCTCGGCCGCCTGGAGAAGCTGGACGCCGTCATCGCCCCCGTGCAGCGTGTGGTGCGACGGCTGCCTCTGGGGCGTGCTCGCGATGTGCTGCACGGGCTGCCCATCGGTCACCCGCTGCATCCGGTGTTGGTGCAGGTCCCCCTCGGGACATGGCTGTCCTCCGCGGTGTTGGATGCCGTGCCCGGTACCGGCCGCGGCTCCCGGCTGCTGGTGGGAGTGGGCGTCCTCGCCGCTGCTCCGGCCGCGCTGGCGGGCTGGGTGGACTGGGCCGAGCAGCACGAGGACCAGATGCGTACCGGCTTGGTGCACGCCGTGTCGACCGCGGTGGCCGTCGGCCTGTACACGGGGTCGTGGGTGCAACGCGGGCGGGGCCGCACGGTGTGGGGCAAGGCCTTGGGCCTGGCAGGGCTGTGCGCGGCGGGTGCCGGAGGAATGCTCGGCGGCCACCTCGCCTTCCGGCAGGCCGCCGGCCCGAACAAGTCGGAGCCCGTGTCCCGTCTGCTGGGGGACGAGTGGCAGTCCGTGGGAAGCGTGCAGGATTTCCCGGTCGGCCAGGCGGTGCGCCGACAGCTGGGCGAGGTACCGGTGCTCGTCGTCCGCGAAACGGACGGACGGATCCACGTACTGGCCGACCGCTGCAGCCATCTGTCGGGCCCCCTGTCGAGCGGCAAGGTGACCGACGGTTGTGTGGAGTGCCCCTGGCACGGCAGCGTCTTCAGGCTCGCCGACGGCGCGAACGTCCGCGGGCCCGCGACGGCTCCACAGCCCTCGTTCCTGGTGCGTCTGGACGAGAGCGGAACCGTCCAGGTGCGGCTGCCGGGGGCCGGCTGATCCGGGGAGGGCCCCCTGCACCCGTTGCGGTGTCGCTCAGCCGGGAAGCTGGGGCAGCACTTCGGAACGATAGAAATCGAAGAATCCGCGCTGGTCAGGGCCGATCTGGCTGAGGTATACGGCGTCGAAGCCCGCCTCGACGTATGCACTGATCGCCTTCACGTACGCCTCGGCGTCCGGTCCACAGGGCACGTTCTGTGCCACCGTCTCGCGGGTGATCAACTGATTGGCCTGCTCGAAGTGGCGCGGCGTGGGCAGGACCTGGGGCAGCTCTCCCGGCAGTTGTTCGTTGGCCCAGAGGCGGTGGGCGGTCTGCACTGCCGCTTCACGGTCCTGTGACCAGCACACCTTCAATCCGCCCATGGCGGGTTTCGTCGCACCACCACCGCGCCGGAATCGCCGCACGGCATCGGCGTCCGGGGACATCGTGACGAATCCGTCCCCGATACGGCCGGCCACTTCGGTCGCGGCCGGCCCGAACCCGGAGACGTCGATGGGCACCGGCTCCTCGGGAACCGTGTAGAGGCGCGCGTTCTCGACCGTGTAGTACTTCCCGTGGTGGCTCACCTCCTCCCCCGTGAAGAGGCTGCGCATCACCTGTACGGCCTCTTCCAGCATCTCCAGACGAACAGCGGCCTGTGGCCAGCGGTCGCCGAGGATGTGCTCGTTGAGGGCTTCGCCGGAACCCACTCCGAGCCGGAACATCCCGTTCGTCTGCACCGCTGCTGTCGCAGCCGCCTGAGCGGTGACCGCGGGGTGCAGGCGCATCGTGGGGCACGTCACGGCGGTCTCGATCGGGAGCGACGTCACCTGGGACAACGCGCCGATCACCGACCAGACGAAGGGGCTCTGGCCCTGCGCATCGTGCCAGGGATGAAAGTGGTCGGAAATCCACAGTGCGGTGAAGCCGGCCTGTTCGGCCATCCGCGCCTGTTCCACCAGCGCCGCCGGGCCGTGCTCTTCGCTGGCCAGGAAGTACCCGTACTCAGCCATTGCTCCTCCGCGGGTGTGTCGGGCCTGCCGGGCACCTTTGACCGTACGGAGACGCGTGTCGCTCCGCACCTTGCGGCAGCGGCGACGAGAGCGCGGTCCGCACCCTGCGTCAGCGCCGGAGACCGCTGTGTGCGACGTGGCCGATCAGGACTTCCCCCGGCCCGTGACGAAGTCCCGGACCCGGTCCACCAGCCCGGTCCCCGGCGCGAGGATCTTGTTCGCCGGCGGCGTGACGGGGGCGGCCGGGTGCGGACGGGTGGGAGCCATCTTCTTCGCCATACGGATCTTGTCGCCGAGTGTGTCCAGGGCCTCGTCCGAGCAGGCCATGCTCAGCTGGGGGAAGAGGTTGCTCTCCTCGTCCTGCACATGGCGGCTGACCGCATCCTTGAGAGTCATGAACAGCTGGTCCAGCTGCGGGTCGTCGGCGGAGCAGCCTTCGAGCCTCTTGAGGATCTTCTCCACCTCCCCGTGGTCCTTGAGCTCCTTGTCGGCCATCGCATCGCCGTTGGCCACATGCTCGCGTACCGCCGGGTACAGGTACTGCTCCTCCGCGACGGAGTGCCGTACGAGCTCAATGGTCGCCTCGTCGATGAGGCGCTTGCGGTCGTGGTGGCCGCTGGGCAGGGCCTCGATCCGCCCGAAGAGGTCCTCGACCTCGCGATGGTCCGTGGTCAGTTCCTCGATGATGTTTCCGCCGTGCGCCATGGGTACCTCCGTAAGTTGTTAGGCGGCCCGGGAGGGCCGGATGTGGCTGATGGGTGCTTGCCTGTTGTGGCTCTTGAGGAGTGGCCGTCCGGCTCTCCGGGGCGCCCTGGCTGCTGATTGAGATGTGCGCTTAGGTCGCTGATTACGGAGCTGACAGCGGGGTGTTCCTCGGGCCGACGGCATGCCGTTGGAGACGAGGAGGGGCGAATGAGCAAGCGACAGGCCCAGGTCTGGGCAGGCATCGACGCAGGCAAGGGGCATCACTGGGCGGCGGCGGTCGACGAGACCGGCGCGACCCTGTGGTCGAAGAAGGTCGAGAACGATGAGTCGGCGATCCTGACCGCGCTCGGCGAGATCCTGGACTTGGCCGACGAGGTCCACTGGGCGGTGGATATCTCCGGCACGTCCTCCGCGCTGTTGCTGGCCCTGCTTGCGGCCCACGGCCAGCAGGCCGTCTACGTGCCCGGCCGCACGGTCAACCGCATGTCCGGCGCCTACCGGGGCGAAGCCAAGACCGACGCCCGCGACGCCTACGTCATCGCCGAAACCGCACGCCACCGCCGGGACTTCGCCTCCATCGACGTGCCCGCCCAGCTGGCCGCCGACCTGGCACTGCTGACGGCCCACCGGTCCGATCTGGTCGCCGACCGGGTACGGATGATCAACCGGTTGCGTGACGTACTGACCGGCGTCTTTCCTGCTCTGGAGCGGTCCTTCGACTACAGCAGCCACAAGGGCGCACTGGTGCTGCTGACCGGCTACCAGACCCCCGCCTCGATCCGCCGCCGGGGCCGGGCCCGGCTGACGGCCTGGCTGGCCAACCGCAGCGTCCGGGGCGCCGATGCTGTCGCCGCGACGGCGCTGGAGGCCGCGCAAGCCCAGCAGGCCGCCCTGCCTGGTGAGGATGTCGCCGCACAGATCGTGGCCGACCTCGCTGCCCAGATCCTCGCCCTGGACGAGCGGCTCAAGCGCATCGACAAGCAGATCCGCGAGACGTTCCGCAGCCATCCGCAGGCCGGGATCATCGAGTCCATGCCCGGCATGGGACCCATATTGGGAGCGGAGTTCGTCGTCGCCGCAGGCGACTTGACCGCCTACGCCGACGCCGGCCATCTCGCTTCCGCCGCGGGACTCGTCCCCGTCCCCCGCGACTCCGGTCGCCGCACCGGCAACCTGCACCGGCCCAAGCGTTACAGCCGCCGTCTGCGACGGGTGTTCTACATGTCCGCGCAGACCAGCATCGTCCGTGAAGGACCCAACCGGGACTTCTACCTCAAGAAACGCGCCGAGGGCTGCAAACACGTCCAGGCCGTCATCGCCCTCGCCCGCCGACGAGCGAGCGTGCTGTGGGCTCTTCTGCGCGACGAGCGGGTCTTCACCTCCGCCCCGCCGGTCGCGCAGGCGGCTTGACTTCGTCATTGAGACTCCTGAAGCGGTGGACCGGACAGCCCGGGCAGCGCGTGCCGGGCGCTCACCACGTGTTCCCGGGCGCGGCGACTGCTAACGGGGGGAGGGGAGCCTTGGCCCTGGTTGGCTCCGCACCGTCACCCGTGCTGCGGCATGTCGGGGCACGCCGGACGACCTGGACGCGGCCTCCGGGCCGGGAGCGGAGGGATGGCTGGGCAGCTTTCGGCGCTATGCGTGAGCTGCGCCATTTCGCCCGATAGCCCTTGCCTCTACGCTGCCGAGTGCCCGGGATCACGGGGCCGACTCCGAGGCGCCCGGGAAGATCCGCGAACCGCGGGTCCCGTGGCGCGCCAGAGAAGGGACGCCGATTGTCCACCGACATCTCGCCGGTCATAGCCTCCACCGTGCAGTGGTTGCTGCGCTCGTACCCCGTGACCGGCGGCGCCGTCGACGCTGCCCTTGCGGAGGCCCAGGCCCGCCAGGCGGCCACGGTCTCGGCATGGCTGCGTTACCCGACGGCGGCGGATGTCGCCGTAGTCGCTCTCCTTGGCCCCGGGGGCTCCGCCCGGCTGGACTGGATCACCGGAGCCGACACGTCCGGGCCCGACGCTCCAGAGGAGCCGTGGCGGAGCTGGGTCGACGAGGTCGTGGCGAGCTGGGCCGCCTGCCTGCTCACCACGCCCGAGCTCGCCGAGGAGGCGGTGACGGCCCTGGCCAGAGGTGAGCACGCCACCGGGGTGAGCCTCGACTTCCGCCGGCTGACTCGGCCCGACGAACGCGATCGCCGGGCGACGGCACTGCTGCGCCATCCGGATCTCCTCGCCCCGGTCGCGGATCTGCACCGTGCCGCGCTCGTACGGCTCCTGCAAGGCGACCAGCTCGACGCCGACCGGGTCTAGACACGTCACATGGTCCGGCTAGTTCGGCATCCGGAGAGCCCGCGACGGGCGGCCGCGCCGTCGACATAAGGGGAGCGCACGGGGAATCGTCGCGCATGCTCCGTCACCGGCGATCAAGGTCCCGCCCGGTCCCCCGGACGAACGGTTCGTCTACCTCTCCGATGTCCTGCCCACCGCCTGGCAGGCGGTCGCCTACGCGGACCCGCCGCCCGACGCCGGCATCGTGGTGCTCGGCCTGGGCCCACCGACGGGCGCGGTGCGACATCCTCCCGCTCCTCACCGACGAGGACCCGCTCGGCGTCGAGGGCTTCGCCACGCACCAGTTGCCGCTGGAGGACGGACCGCAGGCCTACAAGACGTTCCAGGCAAAGGAAGAGGGCATGGTCAAAACCCTGTTGCTGCCGCGAGTCACCCGGGCGCGCGGGTGGCTCGCGGCACCTGGGGGCGAAGGGCGGCGTTCACCGGCCGAGGGCGTTGCGGAGCTGCTGCTTGCTCATGTTGGACCGGCCTTCGATGTTCTTCTTCTTGGCCTCCTCGTACAGTTGATCCTTGGTGGGGCCCTGGGATCCGCTGTGGGACCGTTCGCCGCCGCGTTGCGAGGCGGACTTCTTGTCCTGGGTGGAGACCTTGCTCGCGGTCTTCGACTCGCCGGAGCGGGCCCGTTCCTTGTTCACGGTCCGGGCGGCGATCTCCTTCGCCCGCTTGGTCGATTCGCCGCGTTGTTCGGCGCTCTCCTTGATGTGCTCGTATTGACGCTCGCGCTTCTTGCTCGAACCTGCAGGCATGGGTACTCCTCGTCCGTAGGCGTGTAGTGCCGTCCCGGCAGCGGCCGCCGGTCACGCATCCATTTTCGCCCCTTTTCGGCAGTTGCGCCCGAGGTCAGGACAGCTGATCGCGCAACGTCCGCTCGTTCAGTTCCGCGACCGGACCGGTCCGGACCCATGCCTGCTGCGCCCGAACGGACATCGTTCAGAAGAGTTCCTCGGCGGTGGAACTGACGATACGGGCCTGCATATTGCGTTCCATCATGCGCAGGGCGGCCTCCGCGAGGTCCTGGTGGATATGCGCACAGGCGTCCGCGACGACAGTGACACCGAAGTGCCGGATATGGGCGTCGAGCGCCGAGTAGAGCACGCATTGTTCGGTGACCTGACCGCAGAGCACAATCCTGTCGATGCCGTGCTGGCGCAGCAGATATTCCAGGGGCGTCTGATAGAAGATCGAGTGTCGCGCCTTGACCACGAACAGCGAAACATCATCCGGGCGGACCGGCTCCACCAGGTCCGCGTGCGGGCCACTGAGCACGGTGTCGAGCAGTTCATCATGGTGTGAGCGCCACAGCCCGAAATTGTCATTGACGTAAATGACCTCGGCATCGCTCCGCCGAGCCCGTTCGATCAGCGAGGTGAGGTGCGGCAGGACCGTGCGCACCGAGGGCAGCAGCAGTTCGGCGTCCTCGTGCTCGTAGGAGTTGAGCATGTCGATCACGACGAGTGCGGTGGCGGACATGGCGAGGGCCCCTGATCAGCTCGGCCCCGGGCGTTCGCGTCGGCGGACGTCGAGCAGGGCACCGAGCCGGCGCAGGGTCCGCTCGTCGAAGCCTGTCCCGCCGGTCACGGCCCCACCTCCGGGAGCCGCTCCGGGAGCACTTCGCCGCGGTACGTCGTCGGTCCGTTCCTGCTCCCCACGGGTCCGCCCGCCTTTCTCCGGATGCCGCCTCTCTCACTGTGCCGCGCGGCGGACCGCCTCGCACCTGCGCCGGAGCCGGCCTGCCCGTACTGGGTCCGTGCCCCGGGCGTGGTGCCGTGCCGTCAGTCCTGGTGGTGCTTGCGGCCCGGGAGGAACTCCTGGACCTTGGCCTTCAAGCCCTGCTTGACCATCGCCGCCCGGTCGCTGTCGCCCTTGAGGACGGCGGCGGTGGCGGCCTCGATCTGGTCGAGGTCGGCGTGGGGCGGGATCGGCGGGACGGCGGGGTCGGTGCGGAAGTCGACGACGAACGGCCGGTCGGCGGCGAGGGCCTGGCGCCAGGCGTCCTCGACCTCGCCGGGCTTGTCCACCCGGACGCCGCCGAGCCCGATGGACCGGGCGAAGTCGGCGTAGGGCACATCAGGGATCGCCTGCGAGGCGAGGAACTGCGGAGCGCCGGCCATCGCACGCATCTCCCACGTCACCTGGTTGAGGTCCTGGTTGTTCAGGACGGCGACGATCAGCCGCGGGTCGCTCCACTCCCGCCAGTACTTGGCCGCCGTGACCAGCTCCGCCATGCCGTTCATCTGCATCGCGCCGTCCCCGACGAGGGCCAGTGCCGGCCGGTCCGGATGGGCGAACTTCGCACCGATGGCATACGGCACACCCGGGCCCATGGTGGCCAGCGTCCCGGAAAGCGAACCGCGCATGGTGCCACGCATCCGCAGATGCCGTGCGTACCAGTTGGCGGCCGAGCCGGAGTCCGCGGCCAGGATGACATCGTCCGGCAGCAGCGGATCCAGCGCGTGCACGACGTACTCCGGGTTGACCGGATCGGCTTCCACGGCGGCCCGCCGCTCCATCACCTCCCACCAGCGTGCGGTGTCCTTCTCGATCTTCTTCCGCCAGTTGCCGTGCTTCTTGCGGTCAAGCTGGGGGATCAGCCGCCGCAGCGTCGCCCGCGCGTCCCCGACGAGATTGACCTCGAAGGGATAGCGCATCCCGACCATGTGCGGGTCGATCTCGATCTGGACCGCCCGTGCCTGGTCGAGCTCCGGCATGAACTGGGTGTAGGGAAAGCTGGATCCGATGACCAGCAGGGTGTCGCAGCCCTGCATCAGCTCGTAGGAGGGACGGGTCCCCAGCAGGCCGATCGCGCCGGTGACATACGGCAGGTCGTCGGGGAGCGCGTCCTTGCCCAGCAGCGCCTTGGCCACCCCCGCGCCGAGCACGTCGGCGACCCGCTCCACCTCGGGGCGTGCCCCGCGGGCGCCCTGCCCGATCAGGATGGCGACCTTCTCCCCGGAGTTGAGCACCTCGGCCGCCCGTGCGAGGTCGTCCTCGGTCGGGATCGGCGCGTACGAGGCCATCCCGAGGCTGGAGGGGACCATCTTGAAGGCGTGCGACGGAGGCGAGTAGTCCAGTTCCTGGACGTCCGCCGGGACGATCACCGCGGTCACCGTCCGCCGGCCGTAGGCGGTGCGGATCGCCCGGTCGATGGCGTTCGGCAGCTGCTCGGGGACGGTCACCGTCTCGCAGAAGTCGGAGGCGACGTCCTTGTACAGGCTCTGCAGGTCGACTTCCTGCTGGTAGGAGCCGCCCATGGCGCTGCGGTCGGTCTGCCCGACGATCGCCACGACGGGTACGTGGTCGAGCTTGGCGTCATAGAGGCCGTTGAGCAGATGGATCGCACCGGGCCCGGACGTGGCCGCGCAGACGCCGACCCTGCCGGAGAACTTGGCATACCCGACGGCCTGGAAGGCGGCCATCTCCTCGTGCCGCGCCTGAACGAACTTCGGCTTGTTGTCCGCGCGTTCCCAGGCGGCGAGCAGCCCGTTGATACCGTCCCCGGCATAGGCGAAGACCTGCTCGACACCCCATTCGCGCAGCCGCTGGAGTATGTGGTCGGAGACCTTGGTCGACACGCGTGATCCTCCTTTGCGCTGGTCACCTTTCCCGCTTCTTGTCCGGCGCCTCAGGCTGCCCTTCCCGCCTGGGCGAATTCCGAGACGAAGGTCGCGCAGAAGGCCTTCAGGTCCCCCGGTTTCCGGCTGGTGATCAGCGTGTTGTGGCCCGCGGTGCACACCTTGACCTGCTCGTCCACCCAGGTTCCGCCAGCGTTGCGGATGTCGGTCTGCAGGCTGGGCCAGGAGGTCAGCGTGCGCCCCCGCACGACGTCGGCCTCGATCAGCGTCCACGGCGCGTGGCAGATGGCCGCCACCGGCCGGCCCCGCTCGAAGAAGCCCTTGACGAAGGCGACCGCGTCCTTGTCCATGCGCAGGGCATCGGGGTTGGCGACGCCGCCGGGCAGGACCAGGCCGCCGTATTCCGTCACTTCCGTCGCGCCGACCGTACGGTCCACCGAGAAGGTGTCGGCCTTGTCCAAGTGGTGGAACGCCTGAATCCGTCCGCTTCGGGTGGACACCAGTTGCGGAACATCACCCGAGTTCAGGACCGCTTGCCAGGGTTCGGTCAGTTCGACCTGTTCCACACCTTCGGGCGCTACCAGAAAGGCGATCTGCATGGGATGCCGTTCCTTTCTTCTGTGGTGTTTGATGCCTGTCTTCTGTGGTGTCGGTGCCGGCCGGAGGTCGGTGTCCGGCCGGCATGGGAGACGCGGCGGGACGGCCGCGGGCGCCCCCCAGACCGATTCCCGCCGGGCGGAACCGCTCATGCCCGTTCGGCCCCGATTAGGCCGGATGCGCCCCGGGGTAACCGAACGGCTCACGGGCTCCGCGGCGCCAGGAAGGCCGCCCTCTTCGCCCGGGTGCCCGGAGGAGTGCCGACGAAACGGGCAGCCGGACCGCGCAGACGCCTACCTCTCCCCTGTGTCGCAACGGCGCGGACGAGGGTCGAGCGGGGTGAGTACGCCGAGGCGCTCCTCGATCCGCTGCGCCGCGTCCAGGCACAGGTCCTCGCGGTACATGCCGGCCATGACCTGGACGCCCTGCGGCAGCCCGGACGCGATTCCGGTGGGCACCGCCACGGCCGGCACCCCCACATACGTCGACGCGGTCAGCAGCCGCATCGGCAGGAACGTCGCGTCGCGCTCCTCCGCGGTCCGCGGCACCACTGGCTCGGGTATCGGCTGCGTGGACACCGGTCCGAGCAGCAGCGGACAGTGCTCGAAGAAGCGGGCCCACGCGCGCTGGACCCCGAGGCGTACGCCGGTCTGCCGGATGTACTCCTCCAGCCCCACAGCCGGGTGGCGTTGAGTGTCCAGCTCGATGTGGCGGGCGCTGTCGTCGGTGAGCAGCCGCCTGAGCATCGGCCAGGCCAGGGAGAACTCGGTCCGCAGCAGTGCGCCGTAGCCGTCGAGCGCGTCCTGCAGCCGCGGTACCTCCACCTCCTCGACGGGGTGACCGGCGTCCTCCAGGGCTGCCGCCGCCGCCTCGATCGCTGCGCGCACGTCCGGGTGGACGTCGCCCCGACCGCCGGGGTCGGTCACCACGCCGACCCGCACCGGCGCGTTCGGCGCCGGCCCGTACAGCGGGGCCGGAACGGCCCGCGGGTCCTGCGGGTCCGTCCCTGCGAGCACCTCGTACGCCGCCCGCAGGTCCGCCACGGACCGGGCCAACGGCCCGTCCACCGGGAAGAGTTGGTGACCCAGGACCGGCTCCTGGTCGTTCATCCGGTGGTCGGCCGGGAACCGCCCGTAGCTCGGCTTCAGCCCCGCGACGCCGTTGAACGTCGCCGGGTTGCGCACCGACCCGCCGGAGTCGTTGCCCAGCCCCAGCGCCGCCATGCCGGTCGCCACCACGACCGCGTCGCCGCCGCTGGTGCCGCCGGGAGTGCGCTGCGGGTCCCACGGGTTGACGGTGCCCCCGAACAGCTGACTGACCGTGTGCAGCCCGGCGATCGCCAGGTCGGGCATGTTGGTGCGTCCGATCGGAATCGCCCCGGCCGCGCGCAGCCGCCGTACCGGGGGTGCGTCCGCCTGCGCCACCCAGTCGCGGAAGTACGGCACGCCGTGCGTGGTCGCCGATCCGGCGACATGGATGTTCTCCTTCACCGTGAACGGCACCCCGGCCAACGGACCCAGCCGGTCGCCGGCGGCCCGACGCCGGTCGGTCTCCCGCGCCGCCTGCCGGGCGCTGTCCTCCAGTAGCCGGGTCACCGCGTTCACCCGCGGGTTCACCGCGGCGATCCGCTCCAGGTGCGCCTCCACGGCCTCCGCCGCGGACACCTCTCCGGACGCCACCAGCTTCGCCAGCTCCGTCGCCCCCAGCGGCCACAGTTCGTTCGCCCCCATTGGGCCTCCCTTCGCTCCGAGCAACAAAGATACAGATCTGTATCTGGATACAGAAATGAATATCCGGGTACGGGTGAACCGTAGGATGCCGCCGTGACATCTGAACGCAAGCGCCTGACCCGCGAAGAGAGCCGACAGCAGACCCGACACCGCCTGCTGGCCGCCGCCGCCGAGCTGTTCACCGAACGCGGCGTCAACGGCACCTCCGTCGAGCAGATCGCCGAGCGCGCCGGCTACACCCGCGGCGCCTTCTACGGGAATTTCGAGGACAAGAACGCCCTCGTCGCCGAGCTGCTCCACGACCGCACCCGCCGCGAACTCGAGGAAGTCCGCTCCCTCACCCAGGGCGCCGCCTCCGGCGCCGACGCCCTCGACAGACTCCGGGCCTGGAACCGCGACCGAGCCCAGCACCTGCCCCAATGGCTCGCGCTGCGCATGGAACTCGTCCTGTACGCGCTGCGGAACGACGAACTGCGCCCACTGCTCGGCGCACGCGAACTCCTCGCCCGCGACGCCCACACCACCGGTCTGGAGCAGGCGTTCGCCTCCCGCGGCGTCGCCTCGCCCGCCGACCCCGCGTTCCTGGCCCTGATCGTCCACGCCCTGGAGGACGGCCTGCTCATCCAGCGCCTGCTGACCCCCGACGGCATCCAGGACGACGTCGTCGTCGACGCCTTCGACCTGCTCCTGCGCTCCTGGACCGCCCTCGCGCAGCATCCGGCCCGGGAGAGCGACGGCCAGGACCCGCCGTCACAGGGATAGGGCGGCCAGGCCCCGCCGTCGCGGCGGCGGCCGCGGGTGGCCCGGCGCCCGCGTCCGCCGACGCGGCTATGTGAGGCCGGCGAGGAGCGCGTCGAGCGCCTTGGTCAGGGCCTCGGAGTTGGCCGCGTCGAACCAGGTGGTGCGGATGCGCTCGTTGATTCCGTTCGGTGGCTCGTGGTCGCCCGCGAGCTGGTGAAGAGAGCGCCCCTCGTCAGCCAGCGAACGCTCGACGCCCTGTCTGTGTCTCCCCGGCCGTCTCGGCGGCGGCGGTGCGTACTTCGACGCACGAGCCACCGCTGCTTGTAGTGCGCGATCCAACCACCTTGAAGATCATTTCGTGCGGAGTTCTCAGGAGTTCGCGATCCCCGCAGGTTGAGCCGTCCGCAGCGCGACCGGTGCCCTCCCCATCGGACAGGCCCTAGGCTCGCCGTATGCGATCAGCGTGGGTGACAGCGGCAGGAGGGGCAGTTGCCGCCCTGGTCTGGGGCGAGTGGTTGAACTGGCGATGGTCGCGAACACTGGTCGGGAAAGGCCGTGACGGCGGTTCAGGGGCCGTGGGTTCAGGGGCCGTCGTTGTGCTGGGCTACCGAAATCCGCGTCCGCCGATCAACATCGTCAACCGGTGGCGAGTCCGCGCCGGGCTACGTTCCGTTGCCTCCGACAGTGCGCATGACACCCAGGTGATCTTCAGCGGAGGTGCGGCGGGGGGCGGCCCTGCCGAAGCCCGGTTGATGGCCGACTACGCGAAGTCTGTGCTGAGGTTCGACGGGCGCGTGCTCATCGAAGACCAGAGCAGGACGACGTGGGAGAACATCGCGAAGGTGATTCCACTGCTCGAAGGCGCGGATCGCATCAAGATCGCCTCCCAGCCGGCTCACGGACTCAAGGCCCGCGCGTACCTGCGCCGGCAGCGCCCCGATCTCGCCGAGAGACTCGTGCCCGCGGACGACTACCGCCCCGGCGAGTGGGCGGTCCTCAAACCGCTGCTGGCCCTGTACGGACTCTGGACGCTCCGCGGTCTCAAAGCCGACGAACGGAAGCTCTCGCGCTAGCCGGCTGCTACGACGCCCGCCCGGGCGGCCAAGTCACCCTTGGCGCTGCCGCCGACCGTGCGCCAGGTCGTGCGCACTCCCCATACGCGCCCCTTCATCGCCTCAGTCCTTCCGCGCCGGCAGGTCGGGGACCCTTGGGGGCGGGTGCTCATGGCGTCCTCAGTGCTCCTCGTCGATCCAGCCCGTGGTCCGCTCGACCGCCTTGAGCCAGCGCTTGTACTCGCGGTCGCGTTCGGCAGTGTCCATTCGGGGGGTCCACTCGGCGGCGCGGCGCCAATTGGCGCGCAGCGCTTCGGTGTCGGGCCAGAAGCCGACGGCCAGGCCGGCGGCGTAGGCGGCGCCGAGACACGTGGTCTCCGAGAGCATCGGGCGGACCACAGGCGCGTCCAGGACATCGCAGATCGTCTGCATCAGCAGGTTGTTGGAGGTCATGCCGCCGTCGACCTTCAGTGCGGTCAGGCCAACGCCGGAGTCCTTGTGCATCGCGTCGACGATCTCGCGGGTCTGCCAGGCGGTGGCCTCCAGTACGGCGCGGGCGATGTGCGCCTTGGTGACGTAACGGGTCAGGCCCGCGATCATGCCGCGGGCGTCCGAGCGCCAGTAGGGGGCGAACAGGCCGGAGAAGGCCGGGACGAAGTAGGCGCCGCCGTTGTCCTCGACCGTGCCGGCGAGGGTCTCGATCTCGGCCGCGCTGTTGATGAGCCCCATCTGGTCGCGCATCCACTGCACCAGCGAACCGGTGACCGCGATGGAGCCCTCCAGGGCGTAGACCGGTGCCTGTCCGCCGATCCGGTAGCCGACCGTCGTCAGCAGCCCGCTGTGTGAGTTGACGGGCTGGTGGCCGGTGTTCATCAGCAGGAAGGTGCCCGTGCCGTATGTCGACTTGGCCTCGCCCTCGGCGAAGCAGGTCTGGCCGAAGAGCGCCGCCTGTTGATCGCCGATTGCGGCGGCGACCGGCACGCCGTACAGGAGTCCGCCGGCGATGCCGTACACCTCGGAGGAGGAGCGGATCTCCGGGAGGACGGCGGCCGGGATCCCCATGGAGGCGAGGATGCTCGCGTCCCACTCCATGGTGCGCAGATTCATGAGCAGGGTGCGCGAGGCGTTGGTGACGTCGGTGACGTGGACGCCGCCGGCCGGGCCGCCGGTGAGGTTCCAGATGAGCCAGGAGTCCATGGTCCCGAAGAGGATGTCGCCGGCTTCGGCACGCTCGCGCAGGCCCTCGACGTTGTCCAGGAGCCAGCGGATCTTCGGGCCGGCGAAGTACGACGCCAGCGGCAGACCGGTCTCCCGGCGGAAGCGGTCCTGGCCGACGTTGCGGCCGAGTTCCTTGCAGAGCGCGTCGGTGCGGGTGTCCTGCCAGACGAGGGCGTTGTGGACCGGCTCACCGGTGTTCCTGTCCCAAAGGACGGTGGTCTCGCGCTGGTTGGTGATGCCGATCGCTCTGAGGCCGGCGCGGGTGATCCCGGCCTTGTCGAGGGCGCCGGTGACCACCTCTTGGACGTTGGCCCAGATCTCGCCGGCGTCGTGCTCCACCCAGCCCGGCCTGGGGAAGATCTGCTCGTGCTCCTTCTGGTCGACGGAGACGATCCGGCCGTCCCGGTCGAAGACGATGCAGCGACTGGAGGTGGTGCCCTGATCGATCGCGGCGATGAACGGGCCGGCGGTGTGCGCGTCGGTCACAGTGTGCTCCTGGAGCGGCTCAATACGGTGCGGGGGACGGCGGGGCGCGCTGTGCATGCAGGCAAACGGCCGGCTGGTGCGGGGAAACGCTGCTCCAACTCGTCGACCGCCCGGCCATGGCCCGATCGGGGCGGCGCTGCCCCGATTACCGTCCACTGTTCGACAATGTCGACCGGTGGCCGGCAGTCTTGTCGGGCCCGCGCATGACGTCAAGGGGTTGCCCGCCGGTAACCTCGGCGCCCCCTCAGGTCTGGAAGGCCGTAATCATGGGATCGATTCCGAAAAATCGGTTTGCCGGAGTGGCACGATCGGCCAAGCTGGGACGATGCCTCGCAGAATCATGTTCGTGCAGCTCAAGACGGGCTACGGCACCGACCGCGGGCCCTCGTGGATCGGGTGGGTGGACTTCTCCAAGACCTGGAAGACGGCCTACTTCCAAGGGCGGACCCTGCGGCGCGGCACGGGTCTCGGACTGTCCGACGCGAACTTCTACGACGTCGAAACCCATGAGGATTTCTGGATATCCGGACCGAAACGCGACCGGAGCGACACACGGTACGGACCGGACGGGCCGACCGTGGAGGATGACGCCGCGGACGCCTACCGGGCGTTTCTCCAGGGGGCGGCACTTCCCGGACGGGAGGACGGCTAGGGCCTGTCCGATGGTCCCTAGGGCGGACACTCCCTAGGGGCCTGTCTGTGGTGGCGTGGCGGCGCCACAGGCCGGCGACGCCCGCACAGGGGCTGCGGAAACCACTCTCCGCTGGGCTTCCGTTCCGTGCCTGTGCGGGGCGTCGTCCGTCCTCGGTCAGGTCCGCCCGCTACCCGGGCCGTTGCTGCCGGCGATCCGTTGTTCCAGCTGCTGCACCCGCTCCACGATCCGTGGTTTGACCTGGCGGTCCTGCAGGGTCTGGGCGAGTCGGCCGAGCAGCTGGGTGGCAGGCTCACGCCTGTCCTGTTCGTCCAGCGCGACGGCGATGGCCTCGACGTTCCGGGTCAGCCGGATATGGCCGAAGGTCTCGGCCGCGGTGTCGAGGTCCTCGTACGCGTGCCGGGCCATCTGCATACCGGCGTCCGCGTCCGTTCCCCGCGCCTCGATGCGCCGCGCGCCGCCGTCGGTCATGACCTTGCCCGGGATGGTGGCGGCCGTGCTCAGGCATGCGGCGGCGTGTTTGGCCACCAGTTCGTCGGGGATCCGGTCGGTCACCTCGCGCAGTACGTCGTTGGCGTCGTCCATCACCCGGCTGCCGCCCAGCGCCAGGACGCGTCCGACGGTGTCGGTGCAGACGTCGTCCGCGAGCCGCTCCTGTTCGCGGCTGGCCGGGCGCTCCACCCGGATGGGGAGCGGGGCGGCCAGGACCTGGCCGGTCGGGCCGGCGGACACGGCGGCCGAAGCGTTCTCGGGGGCGGTGCGCAGTGCCGCGTAGACCTGGTACGCGCCCGGCTCCGCGATCTTCCAGCCGCCGACGCCGAAGGACAGCACCACCTGCTCGTACAGCGACTCCCCGGGCTGCATCATCACGGGCGCGGGCTGCTTGCAGTAGCGCAGATACGGCTGGAGGACGCTGGCTTCGGTGCCGTCCTCACGCCGGACGAAGACGCTGAGGTTGTCGCCCACCAGCGTGTTGCGGTCCACCATCTTCGGGACGGTGGAGGTGTTGGTCAGCTTCAGCTCACCGATCACCGGCTCCAGCATGGCGAAGCGGTACGCCCCTTGCCGGTCGGCGGCGCGGTTGACCCGCAGGGTGAGTTGAAGCGCCCCGTCGGCCCCGCTGCGCCGTGCCTGTTCGAATCCGTGGTGGTCGAACCACGGGATGTTGCCCTGCTCCACGAACCGCTCCGGGGCGTGCCGCAGGAAGCGCAGTTCGTCCTCGGAGAAGAAATAGCGGAAGTCCGAGAAGAACGCCTGCGGTCCGCCGGTCACCAGGAACGGGTAGTTCATGAAACTGCGCCCCTGGGGCTCGTCGGTCAGCGGCATCCAGGGGGTGCGCAGGGACTTCTGCCATGCGTGGGCGAGGTTGAAGCAGTGGCCGATCTCGTGCACGGCGGTCCAGAAGCCCATCCTGCGGACGTAGGCCTCGGGCGCGGGGTCGTTCGGCGGGCGATCGGAGATGAAGGATTTGGAGAAGATCGCGCAGCCTTGCCGCTGGGCGGCGCCGATGTCGTCGAACATGATGCCGCCGAGGTCCTTCCCCTCGTCGTGCAGCCCGGCGAAGAGCGTCCACACCTGCCACTGGGCGATGCCCTCACCGGTGGGGCCGGGTCGCCATTGGGACCAGTGCTGCTGCATGGCGTCGTGCATCTCGATGTCGGACCAGCGGCCGTTGACGGCGGCCGACAGCGGAATCACGTTGCTGCCGCCGTTGCGGGTGACCTGAATGCCCTGGCGGGTGAACGCGTCCTCCACGGTGAGCGTGATGTCGGGGAGGTCCTGCGGCCGCACCGGATGGTCGTGCAGCGAGTAGGCGTCGATCTGCACGGCGTCCTCGACCCGGTCGTACTCGATGCCGACCTCGCGGAAGTGCGGGGTCGCCTGGGTGTAGCCGACCACCTCGTCCGGCACGCCCGGCTTCATGAAGGTCACCACGGCGCCGAACGGCTGGAGCGGTGGCTGGCCGGTGAGCTGCACCCGGACGCTGGTGCCGGGGCGCAGCGAAGCGTTGCCGTCCCGGTAGCTGATGGGGCCGACGAGGGAGCCGTCCGCCTGCCTGACGACTTCGGCGAGCCAGGTGGACCCGCCGGTGGGAAGCCGCCAGACGGTACCGGACACGGTCATGGTGGGCGCCGGCCCGTCCACGTCCACGCGCAGTTCCTCGAACGAGCCTGCGGCGGCCCTGGACCCGACGGTCTCGGCCGGTGTCTGACCCGCCGTCGTCCACTGCTCGGCGGTCGGGCCGGACTCCGGCACGGCCGTGGGTGCTGCCATGGGCGCGGCGGCCGACTGTGCCTCACCGGATAGGCCCGTACCCGGCATTGGCATGGCCTGGGCACCGCCCCGTTCCAACAGATGGGAAATCGGCTGCTCGGTGCGGCGATAGACGCCGCTGCGCTGGCCCTGGGCGCGGGCCTGTTCGGCGTCCTGGCCCACTTGGGGCCTGATGCCGACGTCACCGACGGTACGGTGTGCGATTTCGTCCACTACGGCACGGACGAGTGTGTCGAACTCGCTCCGCGAGCCGGATTCTTGCGTGGTCATGCCGCCTCCTGGACCCGGGCGTGGCCGGGCCGTGGTGGGGCAGGGCGGGAATGGTCCCAGCGACGGGACACCCGGTGAGCCGGCCTGCCGGGCACATCGCGCCCTGGCGGATGAAGGTGGTGTGGCCGGGCGTCGCCGCGGCACGGGGCCGAACCGTCGGCGTCCGGCGTCAGTCGGTCTTGGTCCTGTGGCCGGAGATCCGCACAGGGAGCCCAGGCCCTACGGGGAGGCCGTCGCGACGTTCCGACCGCCTCTACTGCCAGTGAAAGCCCGACGGGTGCCCGCTGCAACCGGCCAGGTCCGTCATCGTCCTTCGTCCGTCGTGGTCCTTCCTCCGTCGTCGTCCTTCGCCCGTCGTCGTCCTTCCTCCGTGATCGATCCTCATCCGAGGGCCCGGCAGCGGTAAGGAAGCGATCCTCACAGGTAGCGGGGGCGGTCACGGCTGGTGACGGCGACGGGGCTGCCCTCGGCGGTGAGGCTGATCCGTACCGACTTGGTGACGGGCGCGTCGACCTCGGTCCTCAGCGGCGGACTTCCCTCGACCCGGACCTCGACCGAGTGTCCTCCGTCCGGCACCTCGACCTCCACGGACCGGGCCAGGCCGATCTGCAGCCGGGTACGTACATCGGTCTCGTCCAGCACGACCGTGCCGTCCACCGAGACCGTGACGTGCTGCCCGCTGAAGCCTTCCTCCAACGCGATCTTCAGAACGTTCATGGCGTCAATCTCCCCGCGAGCGGCTACGACAACGGTCAGCGTTGGTATGTGCCCAAACGGTCAGCGTTGGTATGTGCCCATCACGACGCCGCTGGCCAACTCCCGCCCCTTCACGGCGCGATGCACCGCGTCGACGGTCGGCTTTCCGTGCAGGGGAAGCGGCTCCGACACGGCCCACAGGCGGAAGAAGTAGCGATGCCTCCCGTGCCCCGGCGGAGGCATCGGGCCGCCCCATCCCACCCGGCCGAATCCATTGGGCCACTCCTGACCACCGGGGGGCGACTCCCCTGCCGCCACACCGGAACTCCGCGGGTCGATACCGGTGACCAGCCAGTGCAGGAACGACCCACCCGGGGCATCGGGATCCTCGCAGAGCAGGACCAGCTCCGATGTACCGTCAGGCACCGCCGACCAGGTCAGCGAGGGCGACACGTCATCGCCCTCCCCCGTGTGGCGTCGAGGGATCTCTTCATGGTCGGCGAACGCGCCGCTCGTCAGCTCAATTCCCGTCATGCGCGCGGCTATACCCGAAGCGGCCCGGTCGGGACCGGCCCAGGCCCGCAGAACCCCCGATTGGCGGAGTACGCCGCCCGTTGGAGCCGGGAACCGTAAGACGGACCGACAGGGAGCACCGGATGCCGACGAGAATCCTGCTGGAGGGACGTCCCGGAGCGGGCAAGACGACCGTTGTCCGACGGTTGGCCGCGCTCCTGCGCGCCCGCAGGGTCGTCGGCTTCACGACGGAGGAGATCCGGCAGGGCTCCACCCGGTCCGGTTTCGCGCTGGAAGCGCTGCAGGGCGGTCTGCGAGCCGTGCTCGCCCATGTCGACTTCCCGGGGCCACCGCGGGTGGGCCGGTACGGCGTGGACCTGGGCGTCATGGAGCGGCTCGCGCTGCCTCCGCTGAGGTCGGCGGCGGCGAATCCGGTTCCCGGGGAGCTGGTGCTGATCGACGAGCTCGGGAGTATGGAGCTGGCGTACACCGATTTCCAGGACACCGTCCGTCGCCTGTTCGAGTCCGACGTCGACATCGTCGCCACGGTCCATGCGAAGAACGACCCGTTCACCGACGCACTCAAGCAGCGCGCCGACATCGAACTCGTCCAGGTGACCCGGGCGAACCGGGACGCCCTCCCCGTGGATCTGGCGGACCGGCTGGAGCGGCCGTGACGACCGTCACCGACCGCACCTGCGCACAGCCGTAGCCTCCTCCTTCCCCCTTCCCCCTTCCCCCTTCCCCCTTCCCCCTTCCCCCTTCCCCCTTCCCCCTTCCCCCTTCCCCCTGACGACCGTCCGCCGCGTGCGGTCAGCCCATGCTCTTGGCTCCGTCCAGGCACTCGCGGATGATGTCGGCGTGGCCGGAGTGCTGGGCGGTCTCGGAGATGACGTGCATCAGCACCCGGCGGGCCGACCAGCGCTCGTCGGGCTCGAACCACGGCGCCTTGGGCAGCGGCTGGGTGGCGTCCAGATCGGGCAGGGTGGCGACCAGCTCGTCGGTCCGGCGCGCCACTTCGGCGTAGCCGTCCAGCACACCCGCCAACGTCTCACCCGGCAGCATCCGAAACTCGTCGGCCCGACGAGCCCAGTCGGCCTCGGTCATGGCGGTGAAGTCGCCCATCGCGGTCGGGCCGTCCAGGATGAAGTCGCCCCAGTTCCGCTCCACCGAGGTGACATGCTTGATCAGGCCGCCCAGGCACAGCTCACTGGCGGTGGTACGCAGCCCCACCTGCTCATCGGTGAGGTCACGGGTGGTGAATCGCAGCATGTGCCGCTGCTTGGACAGCATCGCCAACAAGTCTGCGCGCTCGCCGGTGGCTGCCGACGCGGGGGCCGAAGTGTGGGTGGTCGGCTCATTGACAGTCATGATCTCCGCCTTGTCGTGCGTGGTCCTGTGATGGTCCTGATTCCGTGTCGCAAGACCAAGCTAGTGAGCATGTAGGTCAGATGGAGACCTACATTGGCGCAGCAGTCCGTACCCGGGCCACAGGTCGTACCTGGCCACCGGCAACTCGGCCGGCAGGGACAGCAGCGCCGTCCGGCCATGCGGCGGATTCTGCGTACACCCTTCGCAAGATTGGCAAATGGTGGAGGGAAGATTCGCAGAAGTTGGCAGGCGTCCACGATTGATGGCACTCAGTGCCAGTGTCAGAGTCATGACTGCGGCCCGCCGGACACCGGCGACCACCGCTCGGATCCGGGGCGCGATTGCTGCCCTGACGTCGGAGATCCCGGCGACGGCGGGGTCGCGTACCGGCAGCGTTGCTCACCTCCGCCCCACGGCATGACGGCGGGCCGCGCCCCACTCGTAGGACACACAGTGCCATCTCCCTTTGCGTAGATGGGAGATTGGCAGTCGAGACATACCGAGGAGACGGTGACAGTCATGGCAGAGGCGAGGACGCAGGCGGCCGAGGAACTCGCGCGGCGCTGGGCCACCGACCCCCGGTGGCAGGGCATCGAGCGCACCTACAGCGCCGACGACGTGATCCGGCTGTCCGGCAGCGTGCGCGAGGAGCACACCCTGGCCCGGCGCGGCGCCGAACGGCTGTGGCGGCAGCTGCACGAGCGGGACTACATCCACGCGCTCGGCGCGCTGACCGGCGGTCAGGCCGTCCAGCAGGTCAAGGCGGGCCTCCAGGCCATCTACCTGTCCGGCTGGCAGGTCGCCGCCGACGCCAACCAGGCCGGGCACACCTACCCCGACCAGAGCCTGTACCCGGCCAACTCCGTTCCCCAGGTGGTCCGTCGGATCAACAACGCGCTGCTGCGCGCCGACCAGATCGCCACCGCCGAGGGCGCGGGCGACACGACGGACTGGCTCGCGCCGATCGTCGCCGACGCGGAGGCCGGATTCGGCGGCCCGCTCAACGCCTTCGAGCTGACCAAGGCGATGATCGCGGCCGGTGCGGCCGGCATCCACTACGAGGACCAGCTCGCCTCCGAGAAGAAGTGCGGCCACCTCGGCGGGAAGGTGCTGGTGCCGACCTCTCAGCACATCCGGACCCTCAACGCGGCCCGGCTCGCGGCCGACATCGCCGACGTGCCGACCCTCGTCGTCGCCCGCACGGACGCCCTGGCGGCCAATCTGCTGACCAGCGACGTCGACGAGCGCGACGCGGAGTTCGTCACCGGCGAGCGCACGGCGGAGGGCTTCTACCGGGTCCGCAACGGCATGGCGCCGGTCATCGCCCGTGGCCTGGCCTACGCCCCGTACGCCGACCTCATCTGGGTCGAGACCGGCACTCCGGACCTGGCGCAGGCCCGCGAGTTCGCCGAGGCGATCCACGCCGAGCACCCGGACCAGATGCTGGCCTACAACTGCTCGCCGTCGTTCAACTGGAAGGCCGCTCTCGACGACGACCAGATCGCCAAGTTCCAGCGGGAGCTGGGCGCGATGGGCTACCGCTTCCAGTTCATCACCCTGGCCGGCTTCCACTCCCTCAACCACGGCATGTTCGACCTGGCGCGCGGCTACGCCGAGCACGGCATGACCGCGTACGTCGATCTGCAGGAGCGGGAGTTCGCCGCGCAGGCGCACGGCTTCACGGCGGTCAAGCATCAGCGCGAGGTCGGCACCGGCTACTTCGACCTGGTCTCCACCGCCGTCAACCCCGCCTCGTCCACCACGGCTCTGAGCGGCTCCACGGAGGAGGAGCAGTTCCACTAGGACACCGCCTCGGGCCGCCCCGTCCGGGGTGGCCGTCCGGTCCGTCCCCGGCCGAGCGGGGGTCGTACGACCGTCCCCGTCCGACCCCCGCTCCGCTCCCTCCCGCAGGAGAACCCGATGACCACCAGCGCCCTCACCCACCGCGTCCGCGTCCTCGCCGGCCCGGGCGACCGTCACGACGAGATCCTCACCCCCGCCGCCCTGGACTTCCTCGGGCACCTGGCCACCGCCTTCGGCGAGCGCCGGCAGGACCTGCTGAAGGAGCGCCGTCGCCAGGCCCTGCGCCTGGCCGGCGGTTCCCCGCTCGACTTCCCGCTGGTCACCTCCGCCGTGCGCGCCGACCCGTCGTGGCGGGTCGCCGCGCCGGCTCCGGGCCTGACCGACCGCCGCGTCGAGATCACCGGCCCGCCGGACCGGCGCATGACGGTCAACGCGCTCCACTCCGGCGCCCGGGTGTGGATGGCCGACTTCGAGGACGCCACCGCCCCCACCTGGGACAACGTCATCGGCGGCCAGTTGAACCTGCTCGACGCCATCGAGCGGCGCATCGACTTCACCAGTGCCGACGGCAAGGAGTACCGGCTCGCCGACCGCGACCGGCTCGCCACCATCGTCGTCCGGCCGCGCGGCTGGCATCTCGACGAGGGGCACCTGGAGTTCGCCGGCGGACCGGTGCCCGCCGCGCTCGTCGACTTCGGCCTGTACTTCTTCCACTGCGCGCAGCGCCAGATCGACGCCGGCCGCGGCCCGTACTTCTACCTGCCGAAGCTGGAGAACCGCTACGAGGCCCGGCTGTGGAACGACGTGTTCGTCCTCGCCCAGGAGCTGCTCGGCATCCCCCGCGGCACGATCCGCGCCACCGTGCTCATCGAGACGATCACCGCCGCCTTCGAGATGGAGGAGATCCTCCACGAGCTGCGCGAGCACAGCTCCGGCCTCAACGCCGGCCGCTGGGACTACCTGTTCAGCCTGATCAAGACCTTGGGGCACCGTACCGGCTTCCTGCTGCCGGACCGGGCGAAGGTGACCATGACCGCCCCCTTCCTGCGGGCGTACACCGAACTGCTGGTGCGCACCTGCCACAAGCGAGGCGCCCCTGCGATCGGCGGCATGGCGGCGCAGGTGCCGAGCAGGGACCCGGCAGCCAACGAGGCGGCGCTGGCCAAGGTCCGGCTGGACAAGGAGCGCGAGGCCGAGGCCGGCTTCGACGGCTCCTGGGTGGCCCACCCCGGCCTCGTCCCCCTGTGCCGCGAGGTGTTCGACGGCGTTCTCGGCGACCGGCCGCACCAGATCGACCGTACCCGCGACGACGTGGCGGTGAGCGCCGCGGACCTGCTCTCGGTGCGCCGGATCAGCGGTCCGCCCACGGCGGAGGGGGTACGTGCCAACGTCGCCGTCGCCCTGCGCTACTTCGCCGCCTGGCTGCGCGGCCAGGGGGCGGTCGCCCTGTACGGCCTGATGGAGGACGCCGCCACCGCCGAGATCGCCCGCGTGCAGATCTGGCAGTGGCTGCGCCACCGGGTCGTCGACCGCGAGACGGTCCTGCGGCTGCTCGACGAGGAGCTCGCCGCGCTCGGCGCCGAGTACCCGTGGGCGGCCCTCGACGCGGTGCGGGACCTGTTCGAACGCAACGCGCTGGCCCGGGAGTTGCCGAGCTTCTTCACCCCGGACGCCTACTCCCGCCACCTCGTGCGGAACGCGGAGAGCCGGTCATGAGCGCGGGCATCCAGCGCGTCGGGGTGGTCGGCGGCGGCCAGATGGGCGCGGGCATCGCCGAGGTGTGTGCGCGGGCCGGTCTCGACACCGTGGTCTGTGAGGCCGACGCCACGGCCGCCCGCGCCGCGCGGGAGCGGGTGGCCGCCTCGCTGGACCGCGCCGTCCAGCGGGGGAAGCTGGAGCCGGCCGCGGCCCGGCAGGCCCTCGCCCGCCTGCTCTTCACCGGCAGCCTGGCGGACCTGGCCGACCGTCAGCTGGTCATCGAGGCCGTGGTCGAGAACGCCGACGCCAAGACGGAGGTGTTCGCCGCCCTCGACAAGATCGTCGAGGATCCCGGGGCGGTGCTGGCGACCAACACCTCCTCCCTCCCCGTCATGCGCCTGGGCATGGCGACCGGCCGCGCCGACCGGGTCGTGGGACTGCACTTCTTCAACCCCGTTCCGGTGCTGCCGCTGGTGGAGATCGTGACCTCCCTGCACACGGCCCCGGAAACGGTCACCCTCGTGGCGGACTTCGCCACCGGTGTCCTGGGCAAGACGGTCGTCCGCTCCCAGGACCGGGCCGGCTTCGTCGTCAACGCGCTGCTCGTCCCCTATCTGCTCGCGGCGATCCGCATGGCGGAGTCGGGCTTCGCCACCGCAGCGGACATCGACACCGGCATGGAGCTGGGCTGTGCCCACCCCATGGGGCCGCTCAGACTCGCGGACCTGATCGGGCTGGACACCGTCGCCTCGATCGCCGAGTCGCTCTACGACGAGTTCAAGGAACCCCTCTACGCCCCTCCCCCGCTGCTCCAGCGGATGGTCGAGGCGGGGCTGCTGGGCCGCAAGACCGGCCGGGGGTTCCACCAGTACGACCAGAACTGAGGGGTCTGGTCCGGCCGGGCTGAGGGGCCCGGACGCGCCGCCGGTGAGGGATCCGGCGGCTGCTCACAAGAGGGCGGGAAACGCATGTGCGGCGTTTCCCGCCCTCGTTGCGCTTCACACCTGTCGACCGCGTGTCTCACCTCACCTTCCGAATGAGGGACCTGGACGTCCCGCGTCACCGGACGGCCCTTAGGCTGACCAGTGCAGCTGGTTCGCCCCGTCCGCCAGGCGGGATGCGTCGCAAGAGGGAACCCGGTGGGAATCCGGGACTGCCCCGCAGCGGTGAGCGGGAACGACCGCCGTCATACGCACTGGGTCCGACGAGAGGGCCTGGGAAGCGACGGCCATTAGGTGTCCTCCCCCGTGAGGACGTGCCCGCGAGTCCGAAGACCTGCCATCTGCCCGGGTGCGAACGACTCGCATCCGGATATCCCGGTGACCTCGAGGGCGGGTCGGCGTACCTACCAGGCGGATGACCGCGCCATGTCGCGCGAGGTCGTCCCGCACGGTTCGCCACCCCTTCGCGCCTTCGTCCCGTCGCCGGGATCTCAGGGATTCGTCTCGCGAAGGAGATCTCCGTGAACACCAAGTCCGCAGCCGCGGCAGCACACGCCACCGTGTACGGCTATCCGCGCCAGGGCCCGGACCGGGAACTGAAGAAGTCGATCGAGGGCTACTGGAAGGGCCGCGTCACCGCCGACGCCCTCCGCGCCACCGCCGCCGAACTGCGCCGCACCACCTGGCAGCAGCTGGCCGGGGCCGGCCTCGACGAGGTCCCGACCGGCGACTTCTCGTACTACGACCACGTCCTGGACACCACCGTCATGGTCGGCGCGATCCCCGACCGCCACCGGGCCGCCGTCGCGGCCGATCCACTCGACGGCTACTTCGCGATGGCGCGTGGCACGCAGGATGTCGCGCCACTGGAGATGACCAAGTGGTTCGACACCAACTACCACTATCTGGTGCCCGAGTTGGGCCCTGACACGACGTTCACCGCCGACTCCGGCAAGCAGGTGGCCGAGCTGACGGAGGCCCTGGCACTGGGTCTGACGGCCCGGCCGGTCCTGGTCGGTCCCGTCACCTATCTGCTGCTGGCCAAGCCCGCGCCCGGCGTGGCCGCCGGCTTCGACCCGCTGACCCTCCTGGACCGCCTGCTGCCCGTGTACGCCGAGGTCCTCGCCGACCTGCGCGCCGCCGGCGCCCAGTGGGTGCAGCTGGACGAGCCCGCCCTCGTCCAGGACCGCACACCGGCCGAGCTCAACACCGCCGCCCGCGCCTACCGCGAACTCGGCGCCCTCACCGACCGCCCCCAGCTGCTCGTCGCCTCCTACTTCGACCGCCTGGGCGACGCCCTGCCCGTGCTGGCCAAGGCTCCGGTCGAGGGGCTCGCGCTGGACTTCACCGAGGCCGCCGCCGCCAACCTGGAGGCCCTCGCGGCCGTCGGCGGACTGCCGGGCAAGCGACTGGTCGCCGGCGTCGTCAACGGCCGCAACATCTGGGCCAACGACCTGGAGAAGTCCCTCGCCACGCTCGGCACCCTCCTCGGCCTGGCCGACCGGGTCGACGTGTCGGCCTCCTGCTCACTGCTGCACGTCCCCCTCGACACGGCGGCCGAGCGGGACATCGAACCGCAGGTCCTGCGCTGGCTCGCGTTCGCCCGGCAGAAGACGGCCGAGATCGTCACCCTCGCCAAGGGCCTGACCCGCGGCACCGGCGCCATCACCGCCCAACTGGCCGCGAACCGGGCCGCCCTGGCTTCCCGGGCCAACTCCCCCATCACCCACGACCCGGCCGTCCGCGCCCGCACCGGCGCGATCACCGGGAGCGACGCCCGCCGCTCGCAGCCCTACGCCGAACGGACCACGGCCCAACGCGCCCACCTCCGCCTGCCGCTGCTGCCGACCACGACCATCGGCTCCTTCCCGCAGACCGGCGAACTGCGCACCGCACGGGCCGACCTGCGCGCGGGCCGGATCGACCCGGCCGGGTACGAGGAGCGGATCAGGGCCGAGATCCAGGAGGTGCTCGCCTTCCAGGAGAAGGCCGGTCTGGACGTCCTCGTCCACGGTGAGGCCGAACGCAACGACATGGTCCAGTACTTCGCCGAGCAGCTCACCGGCTACCTCGCCACGCAGCACGGCTGGGTCCAGTCCTACGGCACCCGCTACGTCCGCCCGCCGATCCTGGCCGGCGACATCTCCCGCCCCGAGCCGATGACGGTGCGCTGGACGGCCTACGCGCAGTCCCTCACCGACCGCCCGGTCAAGGGCATGCTGACCGGCCCGGTCACCATGCTCGCCTGGTCCTTCGTCCGCGACGACCAGCCCCTGGGCGACACCGCCCGCCAGGTCGCCCTGGCCCTGCGCGACGAGGTGGGCGACCTGGAGGCGGCCGGCACGTCCGTCATCCAGGTGGACGAGCCGGCGCTGCGCGAGACCCTGCCGCTGCGCACCGCAGACCGCCCCGCCTATCTGGCCTGGGCCACGGAGGCGTTCCGGATCACCACCAGCGGCGTCCGCCCGGACACCCAGATCCACACCCACATGTGCTACGCCGAGTTCGGCGACATCGTCCAGGCCATCGACGACCTCGACGCCGACGTCATCAGCCTGGAGGCCGCCCGCTCCCACATGCAGGTCGCCCGCGAACTGGCCGCCCACGGCTATCCGCGCGAGGCCGGGCCCGGCGTGTACGACATCCACTCGCCGCGCGTGCCGAGTCCGCAGGAGGCGGCCGAACTGCTGCGCACCGGCCTGGAGGCCATCCCCGCCGAGCGGCTGTGGGTGAACCCCGACTGCGGTCTGAAGACCCGGGGCTGGGCCGAGACCCGGGCTTCCCTGGAGAACCTGGTGGCGGCGGCCCGCACCGTGCGCGGCGAGCTGCCCGCGTCCTGACCGGACGGCTCCCGAGGGGCCGGGGCCACGGGTGCCCCGGCCCCGACGCCGACGCCGAGGAGCAGTCCTCGGCCGAGTACGGGGAACTGCGATGCCCCGACGCCCGCAACCGATCGGGCGCCGATCCCCTCTTTCCTGGAAAGACCGTCAAGGGGGAAGCACCGTGGGTTGGTCACGTATCGCGATCGGCACCGCCGTCGCGGTGTGCGGCGGAATGGTGGTGTGCGCTGTCGGCGCGTCCGGCAGCGCAGCGGCCGACGACGGCAGTCGCGCCAGGAAGAAGACGCAGCTGCTGTTCCAGTCCCACGGCGAGCGGCCGGGTGAGCTCGTCGACCTCCAGGTGGTCGGCGTCGCCACGCGGCACGAGCAAGTCGTCGTGAAGTCCCCGGCCTTCACGCACACCGTCCGGCTCGCCTACCAACGGGACCGGATGGCGGAGCCCTCGTGGGGTCTCGGCTACCAGGCACGGGGCCAGATCGCGATGACGGCCAAGCGCGGCAGGTACCCGCTCACGGTCGAGATCGCCGGGCACGTCGTGAACCGGGGAAAGGTCCATGTGGTGGCTTCGCCACGGCCGTCGTTCGAGGTGAGTGGTTCCCTGCAGGGTGCGCGCCCCGGCGAGTCGGTGGGGCTGTTCTTCGACGACCTGTATCCGGGGAAGACCGGCAGCTCCTTCACGGTGCACTCGAAGGCGTTCAAGGGGCCGGTCCCGCTCCGGCACGACGACCACGGCGGGTACTGGAACAATCCCCGGATGTTCGAGGCGGTGCCGAGCGTGCTGCCGAACACCGCGGACGGCACGTACAAGGTGGTGCTGACCGGCCCGGACGGGCGGCGGATCGCCGAGCGCCGGCTCGCGGTGCGGGCCGCCCGGCCCGGCGACTCCGACTACAAGGGCAAGGTGCGCGGCCCGGAGTTCTTCGGGAAGCACGGCGACCCCGACGCATCCACCCGCGGCTTCCGCGTCAAGGCCGGCGGCCGGATGCATGTGTTGTGGCGGGACGCTTCGCCCGACGCCGGGGAGGAGAAGCGACTGACCGCGACCTCCCCGGCGTTCGAGGAGCCGGTGCGGCTGGAGCGGGACGACAGCAAGTCCGGCGACGGCGACGACCCGCGCTTCTACGGTCTGGCCAGGATCCGGTCCGGTCTGGACGGCGGCAGCTATCCCGTGACGGTCGTCAGCCACCACGGGCGGGTCAAACGTGCCAGCCGGATCGTCGTCACGGCGGTGCCGGGGCAGCACCGCGACAAGCCGGGGCACGACGGCAACACGCCGGGGCGACCACGCGATCGCGGGAGCTTCCCCACCGTGGCGGTCATCGGCGGCGCCGCCGCGGCGCTGGCGGTGGGCACCGGCGTTGTGCTGCTGGTCCGGGCCCGTCGGACCCGGACCGGCGATTCCCGCTGATCCCGCTTGGCGCCCGACTACGCGCCGGAACCGGCCTTGCGCCGACGCACGACGAAGACCGCCCCGGCACCCGCGACGACCGCGGCGCCACCGAGGGCGGCGACGGTCGGCAGCGCGGAGGAGGAACCGGTCGTGGCGAGCTTGCCGGTGGCCGGGGCCGCGTCGTGGGTGCCGTGCGCCGCGGGCTTGTTCCCCGCGGTACTCGTGCCGCCCGCCGCCCCCGGCCCGTCCGTCATTCCCTGCTTACCCGACTTACCCGGCTTGCCGGGCTTCCCCTTGGCGTCCGCGACCTTGCCGGGCTTGCTGCCCGCGGGCAGCACCTTGAAGTCGAACTGGCTGATCTTGTCGAAGCCGCACTTGCCGTCCTCGCCGTACGAGTGGCCGATCGTGAAGAAGTAGCCGGTTCCTGCCTTGGCCTTCTTGCCGATCTTGATCCGCATCCTGGCGTCCGCGTGCTCCCCCGGCTCGAGGCGCTTGACGGTGGTGAAGTCGTCGTTGTCCTGGAACTTGGCGCCTTCGCCCTCGATGGGCTTCCACTTGCCGGTCGCCGGGTTGTACCACTGGACCGTGACCGCCAGTTCAGCGACGTCATCGAGCTTCGGGTCGGCGGTGCCGAGGGAGAGGGAGATGTCGGTCTCCATCACCGTGATCTTGGATACGTTGGTCACTCGGTAGGCGAACTCGTGCCAGCCCGACCCGGCGACGATCTTGCCCGGGAGGCCGCGCAGCCCCGTCTTGCCGCGATCCACGTCGAAGATCGGGGAGCAGAAGGTCGGGCGGGTCCAGGCGGGGGACGGCGTCTGGCTCGGCGCGGCCGACTCGGCGGCGGTCGACTCGTCCGATGCGGAAGCACCCGACGTGCCCGCCTCCGGAGCGCTCGGCTCGGCCGACTCGCCCCCCGGCGTGGCGGTGGCGGACGCGGCGGGGGCGCCGTCGGCCGCCGGCGCCTCCCCCGCCGCCCATGCGGCAGGGGCCGCGAGCAACGTCACGGGGCCGATGACGGCCGTGACGACTGCGGTCGCCAGAGCGCGGTGAAGCTTCATTGAGACCTTCCTCGGAAGTCAAAGCGGCCGCCGCGAGGGGTTCTGCACGGTACGGCCGTACGCATACACGTACGTGACCTGCGCATTCCCCCGAAGGTTGCACACCGGACGAACACCCCCCGAGTGATCGTCCTCACAGTCGCCCCTGTGTCGGGGGGCGGGCCGGCACCGCACAGCGTGGCGAAGGACGCCTCGCTGCCTGGCCGTTCAACAAGTTGACGCACCAACAACCGCTGTACGGCCCGTGGATGTGCGGAGTATTGTCGCTTATGTCTGGATGCGCGGCCCGCATCCCGCGGGGCGCGTATAGACCCGCACCAGAGTTGGATTGGGTCGACATCATGATTCGCAGGTCAGGTACGGATTCCCCGAAGCGGATGCACCGTCGTCGCGTCACGACCGTCCTGGTTGCCGTTGCCGCAGCCGCAGGCGCCGCATCGGTCGGCGCATGGAGTGGTGGCGCACCCGACGCAGACGGCCGCCAGATTGGTGAGCACGGGTACTTCAGAGCGTCTGCCGTGGTCGCGATGGCACCCGCTTCCCTCGCGGCCCCCACGGCTCCGAGCGCACCGGCGGCGGAGACCGATGTGACGATCGGCGGCTTCGCGTTCTCACCGTCGACCTTGACCGTCAGCAAGGGCACCACGGTGACCTGGACCAACAACGATTCGGCTCCGCACACGGTGACCAGCAGTGGCTCGGGCCCGCTGAATTCGCCGACACTCGACACCGACGGTTCGTACAGCTTCACGTTCGACTCCGCCGGCACGTTCAGCTACTACTGCGACCTCCACCCGTTCATGCAGGGCACGGTCATAGTGAAGTGACGAAGTGAGAGGAGACGCGGCGGGCAGGGAGTGCAGGCGCGCGGACGACGTCTGACGCCGACACGGCCGCCGCCCCCGCACGGCGTGGCGGCCGGCCGCGCCCGGGGCACAGCTGCGCGACATGGCCGCCGTCACACCGTCACAGCGCCAACCAGACCGCCTCGTCCGTCCCCAGCCGGCCGTCCTCGATGTGCCCGCTCGCCAGCACCACCGCGTCGTGCTCCGGAAGGGGATACGGCTCGGAGGAGAGGTTGACGACGCAGGCGAAGCCCGGTTCGCGGGTGAAGGCGAGGACTCCGGGTGGGGTGTCCAGCCAGGTCAGGCCGGAGTCGCCGAGTGCGGCGTGGTCCCGGCGCAGGTGGAGGGCGCGGCGGTAGAGCTCCAGCATGGACGTCTCGTCGCCGGTCTGCACCTCGACGCTGAGGGTGTGCCAGTCCGCCGGCTGGGGCAGCCAGGGCGCGCCGGTGGCGTCGTCGGGGCTGAAGCCGAACGGTGCCTCCTGCCCGGACCACGGGATCGGGACACGGCAGCCGTCGCGGCCGGGGTCGGTGTTTCCGGAACGCTCCCAGATGGGGTCCTGAAGCACGTCCTGGGGCAGGTCCTCGACCTCGGGCAGGCCCAGTTCCTCGCCCTGGTAGACGTATGCGCCACCAGGCAGGGCGAGCATGAGCAGGGCGGCGGCGCGAGCGCGCCGGATGCCGAGGCCGAGGTCGAGGGGGCCTTCAGGCCGGTAGGGCACATTGGCGGTCCACTTCCTGACCACCTTGCGTCCGAAGCGGCTGGGGTGGCGTACGACGTCGTGGTTGGAGAGCACCCAGGTGGCGGGGGCACCGACGGCGCCGAGGCTGGCGAGCGAGCTGTCGACGACCTCGCGCAGCGCCTTGGGGTCCCAACTGGTCATCAGGAAGTCGAAGTTGAAGGCGGTGTGCAGGCCGTCCCGTCGTACGTAGCGGGCGAGCCGCTCGGGGTTGGGCGCCCATGCCTCGGCGACGAACTTGCGGTCGCCGGGGAACTCGTCGGCCACCCGGCGCCACGAGCGGTAGATCTCGTGCACCTCGTCGCGGTCCCAGTGCGGGTGGTCGACCGGAGCCTGGTCCTCCGGGGAGCCCGGGTCCGCAAGGGCCGGCAGGTCGGGCAGTTCGGGGTGCTTGATCAGGCCGTGCGCCACATCGATACGGAAACCGTCGACGCCGCGGCTGAACCAGAACCGCAGGATGTCCTCGAACTCGGCGCGTACTTCCGGGTTCTTCCAGTTGAGGTCCGGCTGCTCGGGGGCGAACAGATGCAGGTACCACTGCCCGTCGGGCAGCCGCGTCCAGGCCGGGCCGCCGAAGCAGGACTTCCAGTCGTTGGGCGGCTCGGCGCCGTCGGGGCCGCGCCCGTCCCGGAAGACATAGCGCTCGCGCTCCGGGCTGCCGGGCCCGGCGGCCAGCGCGGCCTGGAACCATGTGTGCTGGTCGGAGGTGTGATTGGGCACGATGTCGGGGATGACGCGGATGCCGCAGCGATGCGCCTCCTCGATGAGCGCCTCGGCCTCCGCGACGCTGCCGAACAGCGGGTCGATCTCCCGGAAGTCCGCCACGTCGTATCCGTGGTCGGCCATCGGCGACTTGTACCACGGGTTGATCCAAATGGCGTCGATGCCAAGGGACTTGAGGTAGGGAAGGCGTGAGCGGATGCCGGCGATGTCACCGATCCCGTCGCCGTTCCCGTCGGCGAAGCTGCGGATGTAGACCTGGTAGATGACGGCGCTGCGCCACCAGGGTGCGGTGCTGGGCATGGTCGGGCGTACTCCTTGGGGAAGGTGTGCGGAAGGCGGTACGGACAGGCCCTAGGGCCTGTCCGCCCCTGACCCATCGGACAGGCCCTACTTCGCCGCGCCTGCGGTGAGGCCGGCGACGATCCGGCGCTGGAAGATCAGCACCATGATCACGAGCGGGACGGTGACGAGGACGCCGGCCGCCATCTGACTGCCGAACGGCGTCTCGAACTGGGTGGCCCCGGAGAACTTGGAGATCGCCACGGGTGCGGTCTGCATCTCCGCCTTGTTCGTCATCGACAGGGCGATCAGGAACTCGTTCCAGGACGCGATGAAGGTGATGATCGCGGTGGTGAAGATGCCGGGCGCGGCCAGCGGGACGATGACCTTGCGGAAGGCCTGGCCGCGGGTGCAGCCGTCGACCATGGCCGCGTGCTCCAGCTCGTCGGGCATCTGCCGGAAGAACGCGGTGAGGTTCCACACCGCGAGCGGCAGGGTGAAGGACATGCTGGGCACGATCATCGCCTGGTAGGTGTTGATCCAGCCGAAGTCGACGAACATCTTCAGCAGCGGGACCGTGATCGACACCACCGGGAACATCGAGGTGGCGATGATCAGGGTGAGCACCAGACGCTTGAGCCGGAACTCCAGCCGCGCCATCGCATAGGCGGTGAAGGTGGCGAGGAGCAGCGCGAGGACGGTGGTGATGCCGGCCACGACGATGCTGTTGAGCAGGGCGCGGGTGAAGGACTGGGAGGGGTCGAGGACCGCGAGGTAGTTCTCGAACGAGAAGCGGGTGGGGATCAGCGAGTTGTCGAAGATGTCCGACGTGCGCCGGAGGCTGGAGACCAGCATCCAGTAGAACGGTGCGAGGCAGTAGGCGACGACCAGGGCGACTCCCGCGTACAGCGGCCACTTGCGCCAGTTCAGCGAGTTCGTCATGCCGCCACCCCCGTACGCAGACGCAGGCGCCGCCGGCCGCGCTTGGGGGCCGCGTCGTCGTCCGCGACGACACTGGCGCCGAGCAGCCGGACGAAGGCCAGCGCGATCAGGAAGACATAGACGAAGAGGATCACCGCATAGGCCGCGGCGGGTCCGAACCGTACGTTCGCCGCCTGGTCCTGGGCGAGCATCGACAGCGTCTCCACGGAGCTCTTCTGCGCGCCGATGAGGATGTACGGCAGATCGAACATGCGCAGCGCGTCGAGCGTCCGGAAGAGCACGGCCACCAGCAGGGCGGGCTTCACCAGGGGCAGGGTGATGTGCCAGAACTGGCGGAGCGCACTCGCCCCGTCGAGCTTGGCCGCCTCGTAGACCGCCTTGTCGATCACCTGGAGGCCGGCCAGTACCAGCAGCCCGATGAACGGCGCGGTCTTCCATACGTCGGCGATGATGACCGCGACCTTGGCGTGGAAGCCCTCGGTCGTCCACAGCACGTGCTGGCCGGTGACGGCGTTGGCGATGCCGTCGCTGTTGAAGATCCATCGCCACAGCAGACCGCTGACGGCGGTGGGTACCGCCCACGGCACCAGGATGCCGGCCCGCACCAGGGCCCGGCCCTGGAACGCGCGGTGCATGACCAGCGCCATCGCCACTCCGATCACGGCCTCCAGCGCGACCGTGGTGACGGTGAGGAAGGTGGTGTTCCAGAACGCGTTCCAGAACCGGGCGCCCGCCTCGCCGAAGATCGCGGTGTAGTTCTCGGCTCCCACGAACGGATCGGTGTCCCGGACGAATCCGGTCTTCGGGTCGAGTCCGGGGGTGCCGAACAGCGAGTCCTTGAGGGCCACGATCGTCGGGTACAGGACCACGATCGTCAGCACGAGCAGTGTCGGGGAGATCAGCAGGGCCGCGAGCCGTCCGGACCCGGAGGTCGCCTTGCGCTGTCGTCCCGGGGGTCTGGCCGGTACGGACAGCGGGGCCCGGGGCGCTGCCGTGGTGTGGGTGGTCGCCATGGCGTACTCCTCGTTCCTCAGTCCGTCGCGGGCTGCTGCCGCAGGGTCTTCTGGAGGTCCTTCAGTGCCTGTGCGCTGCTCTTGTCGCCGGTCAGGGCGGCATAGCCCTCCCGTTGGACCGCCGCGGTGACATCGCCGTACTGGAACACCCGGGGCCGCGGCACGGCGCGCAGGACCGACTTCTTGAGGGTGGGGAGGTACGGGTACTGCTCGATCAGCTTCGGGTCGTCGTAGAGCGCGTGGTAGGTCGGCGCTCCCGGGGCCCGGGACAGCGTGAAGCGCTGGATCTCCTGGCCGGCGAAGAACTTCATGAAGTCGATCGCGGTGGCCTTGTTCTCCGCCGAGGCCGACAGGGCCAGGTTGTGGCCGCCGAGGCTGGAGGTGCCGGGGCCGTCGAGGCCGGGCAGCGGCGCGGCGCCGAACGTGCCGGCGACCTTGCTGGAGCTGTCCTTCTTGGACGTCAGGGAGTACATGTACGGCCAGTTGCGCAGGAAGACGAGCTTGCCGTTCTGGAAGGCGCGGCGGCCGTCCTCTTCCTGGTAGGTGAGGGCGTCCTTGGGGATCGTGCCGTCCCGGAAGGAGTCGACCAGGAAGTCCAGGCCCTTCTTCGCCTGCGGGCTGTCCACGTGCGGTCGGCCCTTGGAGTCGGTGACGACGCCGCCGGCGGAGTTCACCGCCTCGGCGAAGTTGACCGTCAGGCCCTCGTACTTCTGGAACTGTCCGGCGTAACACGAGGTGTCCTTCGCCCCGGGCAGCTTCTTGATCTTGGCGCAGTCCGCCTTCAGCTGTGCCCAGGTGACCGGCGGCTGGGCGATCCCGGCCTTCTTGAGCAGGTCGGTGCGGTAGTAGAGCATCCCGCCGTCCGAGCTCATCGGGACGGCGTAAAGACCACCGCGGTACTCGCCGGTCTCCACGATCGGCTTGAGCATCTGCCGCAGCGCGAAACGGTCCTCCGGCAGCCGGTCGATCCAACGGTGCGCGGCGAACTCCGAGGTCCACACGGCGTCGAGGGACAGCACCGTGTAGGCATCGGACTTCGTCTGCGCGTTCTGGATCATCTGCTGACGCTGGGCGTCGGGGTCCGTCGGCAGCTGGACGAAGGTGGCCTTCTCCTTCGGGTGCAGCTTGTTCCAGCGGTCGAGCACGGACTGGATGACGCCGCTGGCGTCCTTGCCGGCGACGTAGGTGATGGGGCCGCGCCCTTCGAAGGAGGGCCTGCCGCCCGCCGCGGTGACGGCGCCGCTGCCGCCGCAGGCCGCGACGGACGCCAGCCCGGCGAGAGCCGCACCCGCGCTCAGCGCTCTGGTGGTCCTGGTCTTCACTCTGTCTCTCCTGGTCGAGCGGTACGGAACGTCGATCCTGTCGAGCGGTGGGAAGCGACGAGCCGGTCACCACGGCAGCACAAGGCCGGCGGGGCGACATCGAGGGAAATGTGAGGGGAAGGCGAGAGAGGGCCATGAAAACACGACAGATGCGCTGTGACTGCGCTACCGCCCTCGTTGAACATGGTTAAACCGCAGGTCAAAGCGTCAGAGGTTCGCTCCGAACGAGTTGCTTCGACCACTGCGTGACAGCGCTTTCAAGCTAGGAGTCCACACAGGGGAAGTCAATGCGTTACGTCGCGGTAATCCGCAGGTCATTCGCGTGCACTCTGCAGCTTTCACTAGGGGCGACTCGGTTGAATTCTGCCGTGCCCCGCAATGACAGCGCTGTCATTCGTCGGCGTGCACTTGTGCTCGCTGTGCTACCGTCCGCTCATGCCTCCAGCTCAACGGCACCCCACGATGGCCGACGTCGCCGAGCGGGCCGGGGTCTCCGCCTCCACCGTTTCGCGCACGCTGCGCGGTCTGTCGACGGTCTCGCCCGAGGTCCGCGCGCGCGTCGAACGGGCCGCCCGCGAGCTGAACTTCGCGGTCTCCCGGCAGGCCGCCAGTCTCGTCACCGGCAAGACCGGGGTGGTGGCGGTGCTCACGCCCACGCTCAATTCCTGGTTCATCGGCTCGGCGGTCTCCACACTCGGGCCGCAACTGCGCGCGGCGGGCATGGACCTGCTCGTCTACGTCACCCCGGACATGACCGAGCGCGCCGACTTCTTCGAGCGGCTGCCGGCCCGCCGGAACGCCGATGCGCTGCTGGTCTTCTCCTTCGACCTCACCGAGGAGGAGACCGCGCGGCTGGACGACCTCCAGATGCCGGTGATCTACGTCAGCCAGCACGCCGACGGGTGCCCGAGCGTGTATGTCGACGATGTGGCCGGCGCGCGCCGCGGCACCCGGCATCTGCTCAATCTCGGGCACCGCCGTATCGCCTTCTTCCAGACGATCGGCGCCAGCGGATTCGCCTTCAGCTCCAACGAACGGCTCGTCGGCTACCAGCAGGCGCTCACCGAGGCGGGTGTCCCGTTGGACGACGATCTCGTGGTCGCGGCTCCCGTCGCCGACAAGCGCAGCATCGCGGAAGCCGTCGGTGAGCTGCTCAGCCTGCGGGACGCGCCCACGGCGATCTTCGCCGAGCAGGACGAACTCGCCGCCTCCATCATCTGGACGCTGCGCAAGTCACGTATCGACGTGCCGGAACGGCTCTCCGTCCTCGGCTTTGACGACCATCCGATCGCTGAATGGTCCAACCTCACCACGATCGCCCAGTCCCCCGAGGACATCGGCCGCGCCGCCGGCGAACTGGCCTGCTCCCTCGTCAACGACCCGGACACCGACCCGGCGCAGCACATCGTCCTGCCCACCCGGCTGATCCCCCGGGGCAGCACGATCCCACTGCCGGACGGCAGGGAGACGGCCGGCGGCGCGGGGGAGGCCGGGGCCTGACGACCGGCAAGGCCGTGCTCGCCCCGTCAAGGGTCCGCCGAAGAGGGCGCCACCACGGCCAAGACGGCCGGCCGGCGCCTTGAGTTCGTCCACTTCCACGCTCTTGACCATGCGGTCAACGCCAGATGCAGTTGACCGCTCGGTCAATAGCGGAGTGTCCGCGGTGAAACCGCTACCAGTAATGTCGTCGACCGCCGACCGCGTGCCCTACCGAGCCGAGAATCCACAGCACCGCGCCAATGACGAGCAGCACGATCCCGATCGTCCACAGGATGGCGATGCCGGTCAGGAAGCCGATGATCAACAAGATGACTCCGAGAACAATCACAGTGCTCTCCGATCTCGTATGCGTCTTCTCTCAGATTGGTCCCGCCCTTTGGTAAGGGCAACCGCTGGCGAATCGACGCCCGGTGCGGAGATGTCCGGCCAGTGGTGAGCGGGCGGTTCAGCCGTCCTGCGCCCGCTCCGCGTCGTGCCGCTCCTGCTCGGAGGTCACGGTCTCGTCGAGCTGCCGACGCTCGTGCCGGGCCCGTTCCCGGTCTTTCGGGGAAGCCTCGGTGACATCGAGGAAGATCTGGTGGGCCGTCGGCCACCTCTCCCCCATCTCCCGCTTCACCCGCACCAGCACCTCCTCGACCTCTTCGCTGTCCAGTCCGCCGACCAGATCGATCCGGGCCGCGACCAGCATCGAGCGGGGGCCCAGCCGCATGGTCTGCAGCCCCGTCACCGTGTCGATCTCCGGCTGCTGGTCGAGGAAGTGCCGCATCGCCTGACGCAGCGCCGGGTCGGCGGCCTCGCCGGTGATCGCCCCGCGCGACTCCGCGGCAAGCTGGTAGGCCACGAACATCAGCAGCACCCCGATGATCATCGATGCGCCGGCCTCCCATCCCACCTCCCCGGTGAGCATGTGCAGCCCCATGCCGGCCATGGCCACCAGCACACCGATACAGGCGGTGGAGTCCTCGGCCAGCACCGTGCGCAGCGCGGGATCGTCGCCCGCCCGGATCATGCCCAGCGTGCCGCGCCCGGCCGCCCGAGCCTGGCCGCGCACCTGAACCAGGGCGCGGACAAGGGAGCCCCCCTCGGCGATCAGGGCAACGGCGAGGACGATGAGCCCGGCCACATAGCCCGCGTGGCTCTCCGCACGGCCCGAGCGCAGCGCCTCGACGCCCTGGAAGAAGGAGAAGCAGCCGCCCATGACGAAGATTCCGACGGCGGCGAGCAGCGACCAGAAGTACCGCTCCTTCCCGTAGCCGAAAGGATGCCGACTGTCCGGAGCCCGCGTGCTGCGCTTGAGCGAGGCGAGCAGAAACAGTTCGTTGAGGCTGTCGGCGAGAGAGTGCGCCGCCTCGGAAAGCAGTGCGGGGGAAGCCGCGAAGAGCCCGCCGATCAGCTTGGCCACGGCGATGACCAGATTGGCGCCGAGGGCCACGAAGACCGTGACCGCGGTCTTGGCGTCCTTCTCACCCTTGTGGAGTTCCTGCCCGTCGTCCGTCAAGCGTCGCCTCCGGTGGTCGATCGGATAGCCCACATGAGCGTATTCACCCGTGGGCGGAGCCGCGCACACCCCGCGGCCGTGTTGCGCCGCTGTTCCAGCGCGACGCGGAGACGGGTCCGTCAGACGATGAGCAACCCCAGCAGGGTGACGCCCGCGAGGAACCAGGCCACATAGTCGCCCACATGCCCGGAGTGCAGCCGCCGCAGCGCGGTGGACCAGCGAGCCGGTTCACCTGTCGGCCGCCGTACGGCCAGCCATGCGAGCGTCACGGCCAGGGCGGTGGCCAGCAGGTCCCCCAGCACACCGGGCGTCGTCCAGTGCGGTGCGGGAGTGGGTGCGGGCTCCTCCGGCCGGTCGTGCAGCACGGCCGCGAGGTAGCCGCCGTGGTCGGTGAAGGCGTCGGCGGCCTGGCCCGCGCCGGTCCACAGGCCGGGGACCAGGCCGACCGCGAGCCCGCCGGCGAGCAGCAACGCGGGTACCACGAGCATGCTGTCCGGGATCCGCGACAGCCGGCCGCCCCGGGTCTCCGGTTCCTCCGCCTTCCCGGTCGTCTCCTCCGGGGCATCGGGCGGACGGGTGCCCAGGCCGAGGAACACCCGGGCTCCGGCCCGTAGCACGGCGCCGCCGGTCACCGCCGATACCAGGACGAACAGCGCGGTCGCCCAGCTGCTGGCCGCTTCCTCCACGACCGCTTTGCCGAGGCCGGTGCCGAACGGCGGCAGCCCGGCCAGTGCCAGGCCGCCCATCGCGAACATCACCGCCACCCAGGGCAGTTCGCGGCCCGCTCCGTGCAGCTGGTGCTCGTCGACGCTGCCGAACCGGTCCAGCAGGATCCCCGCGCAGGCGAAGAGCGCGGCCTTCACACCGGCATGGGCGAGGACGTAAAGGGCGACACCGCCGACTCCCTCCGGGGACAGCAACGCCAGGCCGATGAGGAACAGCCCCGTGTGCGCCACCGTGGAGTAGGCGAGCAGGCGCTTGAGATGACGCTGCTGCCAGCACAGCACCGCGCCCATCGCGGCCGTCAGCACCCCGAGGGTCAGCAGTGCCCGGTGCGCGTCGGGCGCCGGAAGGCCTCCGGGACCGGCGAACACCGTCCAGTAGACCCGGGCCGTACCGTAGAGACCCAGCTCGACCATCACCCCCGACAGCAGCATGCACACCGGTGTGGGCGCGACCGCATGGGCATCGGCCAGCCAGAAGTGGAACGGCACCGCGGCGGCCTTGACCAGCAGCCCGGTGACGACGAGCACGAACGCGGCGGCCGTCGGCGCGTCCGGGCCGCTACCGGGGTGGGCGTCCAGCGCACCACCGATCTGCGCCAGGCCGAGTTCGCCGGTGTGGGCGTAGAGCAGTCCGATGCCCAGCAACGTGGCGTATCCGCCGAGGGAGTTGACCACCCCGAACACCAGGGCACCCTGGACGGCGCGGGCCTCCTCGACGCGGTAACCGGTCAGCGCGTAGGCGACGACGCCCATCAGCTCGAAGAAGACGAAGGCGTTGAAGAGGTCCCCGGTGAGCACGAAACCGCACATGCCCGCCTGGAAGAGCAGCACCAGCCCGGGGAAGGAACCGGCATGGCGGCGCGGCGGTTCGTCGAAGTACCGCCAGGCGTAGGCCAGGGCGGCCAGTACCAGCAGCGAGACCAGTGTGGCGAGCCCGAGCCCGATGCGGTCGCCGACCAGCACGATGCCCACGCTCGCCCCGCCGTGCGGCCGCCAGCCGCCCACCCACTCCACGGGCCGCGCGGTGGACGAGGGGGTGGCGGCCGAGGCGTACAGGGCCAGCGCCGCGGTGGCCGCCGCGAAGAGGCACCCCAGGGTCTCGGCGAGGTACCGCGGCAGCCGCCGACCGGCCCCGACCAGCAGCGCCGCGCCGAACAGCGGGGTGGCGACGATCAGCGGCAGGACCTGCGCGACGGTCACCCCCGCAGCTCCGAGAGCTCGTCGGGGTCGACCGTCCGGTGCCGCTTGGCGACCTGGATGACCAGGGCGAGCAGCAGCGCGGTGACGGTCGCCCCGATGACGATGTCGGTGAGGGTGAGGGCCTGGACGACGGGGTCGACGACCGGGCGGGAGCCCGGGGCGAGGTCGGAGAAGACCGGGGCGGTGCCGCCGCGCCGGTAGCCGACGGTGAGCAGCAGCACATACGTCGAGGACTGGCATACCGCGAGACAACCCACCGCGTGCAGGAGATTGCGGCTGGTCACCAGCCCGTAGCAGCCGATCAGGAACAGCCACCCCGCGATCAGGTACGGCAGCACGCTCATGTCCCGGCCTCCGCCCGGTCGTCGCCCCGTCCGTTCTCGATCTCCACTGCCTGGTCCAGGAAGCGGGCCAGCAGCACGACGACCCCGGCCGCGACCTCCACGCCGATGGCGGCGTTGAGGAGCGGGACGGTGCCGCCGGAGGCGAGCGTGTTGAAGGTGCCGAGCGGAAGGAAGTTGGCGAGGAAGGCCGCCCCCACCAGCAGCCCGGCCGCGCCCACGAGGACATAGGCGGCCTCGCCCGCCGCGTCCGCCACCTCGTACCGGCCCACCGGCCTGATCCGCTCCAGCGCCCGGTAGTCCACCGCGAGGTAGAGCAGATGCAGCGCGGTCGCCACCACCACGCCGCCCTGGAAGCCGCCGCCCGGGCTGAGCTGGCCGTGCGCGACGACGTACAGGCCGATGAGGAGGGTGACCGGCAGCGCGAGCAGGGCGTAGCGGCGCACCGGTGGGGCGACCCCGGCCGGCTCGGGCGGCAGGCGGTGTTCGTCGCGGGTCTGACGGAGCAGGACCACGGTGCCCAGGACCGCGCCGAAGAGGATGGACTCCTCGCCGAGGGTGTCGAGGGCCCGCTGGTCGAAGTTGACCGAGGAGACGGTGTTGGCGGTGTGCCGGGCGAGCGCCGCCCGCACCGCCCGGTCGCCGTACGGATGCCAGCGCCCGCCGAAGGGGGGCAGACCCCAGCAGGCGACGGCGAAGAGCACGGCCGTGCCCAGCCCGCCGAGGGCCATGACGCACAGCCGCAACCGCATGCTCATGCCCGCTCCTCCCGGCGCTCGCTGCGCGCCCTGCGCCGTACCTTCCGTACGGTCAGCAGCACCATCAGCGGCGTCAGCACCGAGCCGACCGCCAGCTGGGAGAGCGCGACATCGGGGGCCTGCAACAACAGGAAGAGGGTGGCCAGCGCCAGCCCGAGCAGGGAGAGCAGGAAGGACTGGCGTACCGGGTCGCGGACCAGCACGGTCCCGGTCCCGGCCGCGGCCACCAGCAGCAGCCCGAGCAGCACGGGCAGGTCGTCAGCCATCGGGCGCCCCCTCAGCGGGCGCGGGCGGCCCGTCGTCCGCGGCGACGGCGGTCAGCGCGCGCCTGGCCACCCTGCTGCCCAGCACCAACAGCGCGCCGATCACCAGCAGTTTCAGCAGCGCTCGGCCGGGGCCGGCGGCGATGCCCAACGGCACCACCACCGCCGCCACCGCGCAGTAGTTCAGCCCGGTCGTCGCGAGCAGCGAGCGCGGCCGCGGCGGACCGGCGGCCAACCGGTCGGCGAGCAGCCGCACATAGAGCAGGGTGCCGGCCGGCCCCAGCACGCAGAGCACCAGCGCGGTGTCGACATAGGCGGTGCGGCCGAAGCCCTTGGCCAGTAGCAGGAAGACCAGTGCGAGGAGGGTGGTGGCCAGGTTCTGCGCGGGCACCCGCCGCCCGAGAGGCCCCGAGGCCGCGCCGTACGCGGCCGGGGTGACGCCGCACAGCAGCAGCGCCGTCCCCGCGGCGGTCCAGCCGTTCACCGGCCGCCGGCCGCGCGCCGCGCCCCGCGTGCCGCACCGGCGGCGATCAGCCCGGCCGCGGCGCCCACGATCCACTCCAGTGTGTCGACCGGGCCGATGAGCACGATCCACAGCAGTGTCAACGCCGCCCACCAGCCGATGAGTTCAGCGCTCGCCGCCAGCTGCCGGGTCACCGCGTACGCACCTCCTGCCGACCGGATCCCGGCCACAGGCTCACATGCGGGGCCGGGGCCGCCCCGTCACCGCGCCGCGCGTTACTCCGTCGGAGTGCGCGGCGCACGCGGCGGCCGGGGGTCTGCTGCGGGCGCACGCGCGGCTACCGGCAGTCGCCCGGCGTGATCCTGGGTGTGCCGTGAGCGAGCCATCGCGCGGCGACGCGGGGTGTCACGGGGGCCTACGGACCGCGACGCTCCTGGGGGACGCCCCAAGACTCCCCGCGAGATTGTTAAATATGCAAACAAATGCAGCATATACCATGTAATGGCGTCTTTGATCTGGCGCGGGCAGCATGCCGTCTCCGACATCGGAGCAGGAACATGGCCGCAGGTGAAGAGGGCGGGACGGCGCCGGGTCGGCGCCCGTCCAGCCGGAGGACCGGCGACAAGACCGCTCACAAGACCGCCGGGAAGAGCAGCGGTACACAGGGCGGCAGCCGGACGAGCGAGGACGGAACGAAGCGCGCGGCCCGCCGCGTTTCGGCATCGCAGGCCCTTCGGCGTGCGGCCCAGCAACTCCAGGAGCTGCTGGGCAAGGCGCCCGAATCCGTCTCCGCGGTGAAACCGACGGCGGACGGCTGGCAGGCGGACGTGGAAGTCCTGGAACTGGAACGCGTCCCCGGGACCACCAGCGTGATGGCGAGCTACCGGGTGACGTTGGACGAGGAGGGCGAACTGATGGCGTACGAGCGCACCCGCCGCTACACCCGGGGGCAGATCGACCCCCGCAGTTGAGGTGGCTGCGGGTGTCGCTCCGCCGCCGCGTTCGCCGGACGAGGAACACGGCCGCTCCACGAGCGGGGTGAGCCGGTGAAGGGAGGCACCGTGACTTTGGTGCCGCAGGGAGAAGGAACCATCGCCAGGGGCGGCCAAGGCGGCTCCGGCAACCTCTACGACGTGCTCGACCTGATTCTGGACCGCGGTCTGGTCATCGACGTCTTCGCCCGGGTGTCACTGGTGGGCATCGAGCTCGTGAAGGTCGACGCCCGCATCGTCGTGGCGAGCGTGGACACCTATCTGCGCTTCGCCGAAGCCTGCAACCGCCTCGACCTGGAAGCCGGGAACAAGAAGCCCAACGAGCTGACGGACATCGTCGGCGAAGTGACCGAGGGCGGCTCCCATGGCAAGGCCAAGGGCGCTCTGAGCGGAGCCGCGGAAGCGGTGACCGACGCCCTCAAGGGCAGGAGCGGGGACGACGAGAGCGACGAGGACGACGAAGGTCACGAGGAAGCCGAGGAGCGGCAGAAGGAGCCCGCCGGGAAGCGGGAGCGGCCGGCCCGTCGATCCGTGCGGCACCGGAAGGAATGAGCGATGTCCGTCTACGTCTACTCCATCGTCGCGATCACGCATCCACAACGCCTCGACGGCGTGGACGGCGTGGGTGATCCGCCCACCGCGCTGCGCACCGTGGCGGCCGGCGAACTGTCCGCCGTCATCAGCGACGCCCCCGAAGAGCTCCGGCCCAAACGACGCGACCTCGCCGCCCACCAGGCCGTCCAGGAACGGCTGATGGCCGACGGTACGGTCCTGCCCCTGCAGTTCGGCTTCATCGCCACGGACGAGGACGCGGTACGCGCGGTGCTGGAGGAGCGGGTCGAGCGGTTCACCGAACGGCTGCAGGCCCTTGAGCGCTGTGCCGAGTACCACCTGAAGGCCGCGCAGGACGAGGATGCCCTGCTGCGCCAGATCCTCCTGGACTCCGAACAGGCACGCGACCTCAACGAGCAGATCATCGGTGGCCTCGCCGGGCCCGACGCCTCGCTCGCCCTCGGTGAGTTGGTCGCCCAGGAAGTACAGGCCCGCCAGGACCGGCTCGCCACCTCGATCATCGAGGCGCTGCGCGGCCTCGCCCGCGAGGAGCGCGTGTCCGAGCCCACCGGCGACGACTTCCTGAATGTGTCGTTCCTGGTGGACGAGGACCACGCGGACCGCTTCCGCACCGCCGAGAAGGAGCTCGCCGACGACCTGGGCAGCGACTTCGACCTGCGGCTGCGCGGTCCGCTGCCCGCCTACAGCTTCGTCTAGGGAGTCCCCATGGGCCTGTTGACGCACCTCGCCACCCTTCCGCTGGCACCGGTACGGGGGGTGGCCTGGGTCATGGAACGGGTGGTCGAGGCCGCGGAGCGCGAGGCGTACGACCCCGGGCCCGTCGAGCGGGAACTCGCCGAGCTGGAGCGCCGGCTCCTGGCAGGCGAGATCGACGAGGAGACCTTCGACCGGCGCGAGGACGAACTGCTGGACCAGTTGGACGAGATCCGGGCCCACCGCCAGGGCACCGTGCCCGACCCGGGCACCGCGTCCGACCCGGGCACCGCGTCCGACCCGGGCATCGAGGAGAGCGGCCGTGAGTGAACCCGTTGCCAGGAGACTGGGCGACTACCCGTCCAGGGCGACCCAGTACGGCCAGGGCTCCTCGGCCAACCTCGCCGACATCCTGGAGCGGGTCCTGGACAAGGGCATCGTCATCGCCGGCGACATCCAGATCAACCTGCTGGACATCGAGCTGCTCACCATCAAGCTGCGGCTGCTGGTCGCCTCCGTCGACAAGGCCAAGGAGATGGGCATCGACTGGTGGGAGCACGACCCGGCCCTTTCGTCCCGGGCCTCCGACGGCTACCACTCACTCGCCGAGGAGAACAAGCGGCTGCGCGCCGAGATCGAGGAGCTGCGCGAGGGCGCCGAACTGCCGCCGGCCGAGGAGCGGCAGCGCACCTCGCGTGCCTCGAAGCCGTCGCGGACCACCGGCGGCAAGCGGACCAGCACCGACACCCGGGAGACGAAGCGGGACGAGCCATGACCGGCACCGTCAGCTATGCGTACGCCGTGGCACGGGACCCCGACGGCTCGTTGGAGGACGCGCTCGCCGGACTCCCGGGAGTGGCCGACGCACCGGTGCGGCTGGTGCGCACGGGGCAGGACGCCGACGTGGTCGTCGCGGTGAGCCCGGTGCCCGCGCAGGACTTCGAGGAGGACGCGCTGCGGGCCCATCTGGAGGACCTGGACTGGCTGGAGTCGGTCGCCCGCGCCCACCACAGGGTCATCGAGGCGCTGGCCGCCCGCACCACCGTCCTGCCGCTCCGGCTGGCCACCGTCTACCTCGACGACGAACGGGTGCGGCTGATGCTCGAAGACCGCCGGCAGGCGTTCACCGACCGGCTCCTGGCGCTGGACGCGCATGTGGAGTGGGGCGTCAAGATCTACGTCGAGGCGGCGGCCGAACAGCCCGACGAGCCTGCACCGGACACCGGCCTGAGCCCCGGCCGGGCCTACCTCAGCCACCGCAGAGCACAGCGGCACGCCCGCGACGACGCCTACCGTGAAGCCGAGCAGGCCGCCCGGCGGGTGGAGGACGCCGCGCGTGCCTACGCGGTCGACCGGGTCCAGCACCGGCCGCAGCAGGGCGAACTGGCCCGCGGCCCCGGCGAGAACGTCGTCAACGACGCCTACCTCGTCCCCCAGCGGCACGCGGAGGGATTCCGTACCGACGTGCTGCGGGTCGCCGAGGGGCTGCCCGGCGTACGCGTCGAGGTCACCGGGCCCTGGGCCCCGTACTCCTTCGCCACCCCCGCCGAAGCCGCACCGCTGAAGAGAGCTGCGCCGTGAGGGCCGCGGGCGGACCGCCGGCCACACCCGGGACGACCGCGGACGAGCCGCTGCCGGACCGGCAGATCGCGCTGATCGACCTGCTGGACCGGCTGCTCAGCGGCGGTGTGGTGCTCACCGGGGACATCGTCCTGTCCATAGCCGACATCGACCTCGTACGCATCTCGCTGCGCGCACTCATCGTCGCCATCAGCGAGGAGAACCCCGGCCCCTGGTCCGCCGCCCTCGCACCCGCCGGCGCGGCCCTGCGAGGCGGCCATGACGAGTGACGGGGCCGACCGCCGGCACGGCACCCGCTTCGACGACGTCGCCGATGCGGCGACCCGCGCCTTCCGACTGCTGCCCGCGGCGCCGCAGGACACCCTGCCCCCGCCCGGCGCGGCGCGGCACCGGCCCGCACACCGGGTCAGCACCGACCCCGACACCGTGGAACGGGACCTGGTCAAGCTCGTCCTCACCCTCGTCGAACTGCTGCGGCAGCTCATGGAGCGCCAGGCCCTGCAACGCGTCGACGCCGGCGACCTCACCGAGGAGCAGGAGGAACGGCTGGGGGCGACGCTGATGATCCTGCACAGCCGGATGGTGGAGCTCTGTGCGCGGTACGACCTGACCATGCAGGACCTCAATCTGGACCTCGGTCCGCTCGGCACCTTGCTGCCACCGTCCGAGTGACGACCGATGACCACCACACGTCAATGACCACCGAACGACGACGGACTCAAAACGGGAGCACACCATGGGTATCGGAAAGAAGACCAAGAACCTCGGCGAAATGGCCGGAGGGAAGGTCAAGGAAGTCATCGGAAAGGTGCGCGGAGACACACAAGTGGAACAGAAGGGAAAGGCCGAGCAGCTCAAGGGGAAGATGAAGCAGGCCGTGGAAAGGGGCAAGCACCCGTTCAAGCACTGATCAGGTCAAGCACTGATCAGGTCAAGCACTAATCAGGCCGGGGCGGAAAGACGGAGGAGGTGGAGGAGGCGGAAGAGGCGGAACTGCCCTCAGGGGGACCGCGGGCGTCAGGCGGGAAGCGGTCCTCGGGCGGGAGCGGGCCCAGGCGAGAGCGGGCCCGTCACTCCTCTTCGTCTTCTTCGTCTTCGTCGGCCTCCTCCTGCTCGCCGTTCCCGCCGTCTTCCTCCTCCTCGTCCTCCTCGTAGCCCTCCTCGTCCTCGTAGCCCTCCGCGTCCTCGTCCCCCTCCCCTTCCTCCTCCATGGCCTCTTCGTGGGTCCGTACGACCTCGCCGTCGCGCACCTCACCGCGCCAGCCCTCCGGCGCCTCGTCCGCGAACGTCACGTAACGCTGGAAGTGCTTGAAGTCCAGCCGCAGCCGCCGGCCCTGGGCACGCCACAGATTCCCGGTCTTCTCGAAGAACCCCGACGGGTAGTACTCGACGACCAGCACGATGCGGGTGAGATTGGGCGCCAGTTCGTGGAAGCTGACCGCACCACGGGTCGACCCCTTGCTGCCTTCGGACGTCCAGACGATGCGGTCATCCGGTATCTGCTCCTGGACGGTCGCCTTCCAGCTCCGCGTCGACGGGCCGACCTTCACCTTCCAGTCACTGGCCGTCTCGTCGTTCACCGACACATTGCGGACGCCCTTGGTGAAGCTGCTGAACTTGTCGTACTGGGTCCAGTAGTCGTAGGCGGTGCGCAACGACACACCGACATCGAGCACTTCGACGATATTGGTGACCTTCGGGCTCCCCGAGCCGCTTCCCTTTCCACCGCCCAGGGCATCCTTCGCCTTCTCCACCACCTTGTCCTTGACGTCCTTCGCCTTTCCGGTCAGCACGGCCTTGATGGGGGAATCCCCCTTGAGCAGGCCGGCTCCGATGGAGGACAGTGACCCGCCGTTCTCGGCGACGTCGGTGAGCTGCTCCGTCACATCACCCAGCTTGTCGCCGGCACGTTCGGCCAGATTCCCGGCCCACGCCGTGAGGAAGTCACCGAGCTCCTCGCGGAGTCGCTCGACCCCCGAGTCCACGTTGCCCTGTTCGGTCTTGGCCATGCCCGGTCACCTCCGGCCCGTAGCGCGCGACGTCGTCTTCCTGGTGGTCTTCTTGGCGGATTTTTTGGCGGACTTCTGGGTGGTCTTTTTGGCCGGCCGCTGAGCCGTTTTCTTTGCGGCCCGTCCGGTGGATTTCTTCGCGGGCGACTTGGTCGTCTTCTTCGCTGTCCGCTTCGTACTCTTCTTCGCGGGAGCCTTCTTTGCCGCGGCCTTCTTGGCCGGAGCCTTCTTCGCCGTGCTCTTCTTCGCGGGAGCCTTCTTCGCGGCGGCCCTCTTGACCGGCGCTTTCTTGGCCGGAGCCTTCTTCGCGGCGGTCTTCTTCGCGGCGGTCTTCTTGGCCGGGCGTTTCTTCGCCGCGGCTTTCTCGGGTGCGGCCTTCTTGGCCGGTTTCTTCTTCGCGGGAGCCTTCTTCCGCGCGGCGGGTTCGGCCGACGGCCGCCGCCGGGCCGCCTTCGCCGGCTCCGCCCGCTCTGTGCGCCGGCGGCCGCGGCGGCGCGGCCGTTCCTCGGCCTCTTCCTCGGGCTCCTCGGCCTCTTCCTCAGGCTCCTCCGCCTCCGGCTCTTCTTCCTCCTCCTCGGGCTCCTCTTCCTCCTCCACGCCCTCCTCGTACTCCTCCTCAGGCCCGCCTTCCTCCTCGTACTCCCCCTCTTCGCCCTCGCCCTCCTCGTACTCCCCTTCTTCGCCCTCTTCCTCCTCTTCCCCCTCTTCTTCCTCCTCCGGCGCCCCACCGCGTTCGAGCAGGCTGGTGCGGTCGTGAAGCGAATCGGCGAGTTCGGTCAGACGGCGATTGGCGGCGGTCGCCAGGGCCTTCCGGCCGGCGTCCATGACCTCGCCGCGCAGCTGCTCCCCCAGCTCCGTGACCTGGGGAAGCTCGCCGAGCCGCCGTACGCCCTCGGCCAGTAGCTGGCGCGGTTGCAGTCCGAACTGCCGCCCGGCGACATAGGAGGCGGCCGTGAGAGCGAACCGGCCCTTCTTCGTTCGGCCCAGTACGTACCCACCGGCCAGTGCTGCGGCGAGCATGATCTTGGTTCCGTCGTTCATGGATGCGTTACCTTCTCCCGGCGGTGCTGCCGATCGGCGCCTCCCTTCCAGAGTGATGCGTGTGGCGACCTGCGCATCTTGAGCGGCCCGAAGGTGGGGATCCGGGACGTTAGGCCAAATGAGTGAACGGCTCCGGGAAGGGCCCTGGTCGGGCTCTTCCCGGAGCCGTTGAGTTTCCGAGAGGGACGCGGTCACCGGTCGGACGACGGTCATCGGCCGGCGTTCGTCCGGCTACTTGTAGTAGCGGTTGTCCTCGACGTCGACCACTGGTGCGCCAGGGGAGGGCGGCTGGGTACGCCGCCGCTTGAGGATGCTCACGTACGCCGCCAGGCCGATGACGCCGACGGCCATCAGAATGACGCCCACAAGGTCGAGGTTGACTCCGGCCATGTGCCAGTCCACCGCGAAGGTGAGGACGGCTCCCACCGCGAGCAGACCGATGCACCCGCCGATACCCATCGTGTCAGCCTCCGTAACTGGTGTGCCCATTGCTTCCGTTGCGGATCGCCTACCCGCAAGCGGGCGGCTTACCCGGCTCCGGCGGCCTCCCGCACCTCCTCGGCGACCTCCCGGTCCAGCGCCGCGCGCACCAGCGCCGAGGCGAAAGCGGCCGCCTCGTCCGTCGTGACCAGCCGCGCGAGCTTCGTACGGTCGCCCGGTAGCCCCAGCCGCTCCGCACCCTGTACGGCCTTCGGATCGAGAAACGGAGCGAACTCCGTCCAGACTCCCTGCACCTCGCGCAGGAAAATGGCGGATCCCGTAGGCCCGATGCCCGGCAGTTTCTGCAGCGCCCGGCGCAGCTCACCGGCATCGTCGCCGGCCGCCTCCCGCAGCCTCCGCAGATCGCCGCCGCATTCGCCCAGCAGCAGCTCGGCCCCCTCCCCCAGCCGGGTGGCGGTGCTCTCGTCATAGCGCCGGTAGCCGCCCTCGCCGAGCGCGTCCACGCGCTGCTGCCAGGTGGCGTCGAGCATCCGGCGCGGGGTGCTCATCCCACCGCCGAACAGGGCCCTCGCCGACGCGACGGCCACCGAGGCGCGGATCCGCGTACTGAGCAGATCGGCCAGCACCAGGAGCTGGTAGAGCGGCTGCGGGGTGTTCCGCAGCTTGATGCCGCACTCTTCGGCATAGGTCTCGCCATACCGGTCCAACAGGGCCCGGACCAGGGCTCGTTGCCTACTTCCCGCTTTCATGGCCGCTCTCCTCGACATGCGACGGTGCGGTGCGGTCCGTCGTACGGTGGATGGAACGCTCTTCCCTTTGGACGGAGGACGACATGACAGTGCCGCCACCCCCAGGGCCGGCCGGCCCCACCCGCCCGGATCCGGTCCCGCCCACACCAGGGCCGGAACCCGGCCCGCTGGGTCCGCAGCCGGGCCCCGGTCCCGGACCGGTCCCCGCACCCGGCCCCGACCCGGTGCCACCGCCCCCTCCACGCCCCGAACCGGATCCCGTGCCGCCCAACCCGGCGCCCCCGACGCCAGGTCCCACGCCCGGCCCGGCCCCCGATCCGCGCCCCGCCCCGCACACCGGACGGCCGGGCACCGCTCTGCCCGGCCGTCCGGCGCGCCCGCACGCCGCCCGGGCCCCCGACGTCATGCATGGCGACGGGCCGCCTTGAGGCAGCGGATCATTTCCTCGGCGTACGGCAGTGCCACACACAGGCCCACACCGAGCCCGAACCCGGCCAAGTACCGGGCGGGCAGCGGCGACGACTTGGGCAGCAGCTTCCAGTCGTCGGCGTCCCGGGCACCGCGGAGGAGGCGGCGGACCTGGTCGGCATGGAGCGTTCCCAGGAACGCCAGGGCCGTGAGCGGCAGCACTTCGAGGAAGCTGTGGATGTGCTGCTCCAAGGGGCGGACCTCCCGCTCCTCAACGGCCGTTCTCACGTCCCACAGCGCTGTGGCGCCGTGTGCCAGTGCCGCCCATCACCGACAGCACGAGCGGATTGACCCTGGCCAGCAGCCCCAGCGCGACCGGCACCCCGGCCTCCGCCATCATCAGCGCATGGAGCGCCGACTCGCGCACCCCGGTGGTGGACTCGATACGGGTACGCCGATGCATGGTCCAGTCAGCCACCGACGGGACGAACCACAGCGGCAGCACGCCGTACATCAGGAAGCGGCGGTTGACGCTCTCCACATCCATGGCCCCGACCGGGACGGAGAGGTCGGGCGGCCAACGCCAGGTTCGCCAAGCACGGGCGATGCGATGCCGCGTCATGTCTCGTCCTCCAGGCGGATGACCTTCTTGAGGTCCTCGGCGGCTTGGCCGTCCTTCTTCTCGTGCTCTTCCAGCAGGGCTGTGGCCAGGGCGTCCAGCTTGCGCTGGATGGCGTGTTCGGCGCGCAGCTCGGAGTTCTTCAGCAGCGCGAGGAGAAGGAGGGTGACCGCCGTCATGGCATCGCCCGCCAGCAGTTGCCACTCCACGGAGAGCCGCGCGAGGTGGACGGCCACATAGAGGGCGACCAGTGCCAGGCAGACGACGAAGAAGGCGGGGGAGCTGGTGAACAGCGATGCCTTCTCGGCCAGCTCGGCGAAGCGGCCCCGCCGCTCGCCGCCTCGGCTAGCGGGGTGACGAAGAGCCATGGGTACCGCCGTTGTCCTTCAGCTCGTGCGGGGTCAGCCGTTGCTCCGTTCGGGGGAACGCGTCGGGCTCCTGGCTCTGGACGACGTCGCCGACCGGGCCGCTCTCCGGCAGCCTCGGCTGCTCCTCGGGACGGGGCGGGCCGGGCTCATCGGCCTTGAGGCGCCGCCCCCAGGCGAAGGCGGCGAGCAGCACGGCGACCAGGGCGACACCCCCGACGACGAGGAGTACTTCACTCGCCCCGGGGGGAGCGGCCAGCTGTTCGGACAGGTCCGGATTCGATGCAGCCACAGTCACGGTCACGGTCACAGTCTCCTTCCAGGTCGGCCGCCCCACGAGGCGAGCGCCACGTGTGCCGGGCAGATCGGCCCTTGCCATGCGTCCTTGCTGCGCGGTCCTTGCTCTGCGGTCCCTGCTATGCGGTCCCCGTCGTGCCGCGTGGCAGCCGGGCCACCTCGGGCGACTCGGTGTCCAGCGGCACCGACCAGGGGGCGACCAGGCCGAGACCGACGCCCTGGCGGGGCAGCACGGCGTCCAGGAGCCAGTCGGCGGCCACCCGGACGCGGTTGCCGGGCATCGCCAAGAGGTGGTAACCGCGCGTCACTGCGCCGGCAAGCGGGCCGGAGATCGGCAGGTGCAGGGGGTTGGCGGCGGCCTGGATCCCGCCGAGATCGACCATGAAGCCCAGGTCGTGGTGTTCGTAGGCGCGCGGGGCGCCCCTGCCGCAGGAGGCCGCGACGTTGCGGGCCGCGACCCTGCCCTGCCGCTGGGCGTGCTGAGCGGTCATCGGCGTCACCTCGCCCGGACGGGTCAGATCCGGTACGGCCGCGGCGTCACCGCAGGCGAACACCTCGGGTCGCCCAGGGACGTTCAGGTACTCGTCGACGCACAGCCGCCCCTTGTCCGTGGGCAGTCCCAGGGAGGCGACCAGCGGGTCGGGGCGTACGCCCACGCACCAGATCAGCGAGCGGCTGGCGATGAACCCACCGTCGTCGAGCAGCACCCCGTCCGCCGTCGCCTCCTTGACGGAGGTCCCGGTACGAACGTCCACCCCGCGGGCGCGCAGCACCCGGTCGGCGGTGCGGGACAGCCGCGCGTCGAGTCCCGGCAGCAGCCGGTCGGCGACGTCCAGCAGCAGCCAACGCGGCCGGGGTCCCTCCCGCAACCGGGCGTTCTGACGGGCCAGCGCCTGGGTGTACAGCACGCCGTGGGCGGCGACCTCGGTTCCGGTGTACCCGGCGCCGACCACCACGAAGGTGGACCTGGCCGCCCGTTCGTCCTCGTCGTCGGACGCACCGGCCAGCTCGATCTGGCGGGTCATGTGGTCGCGCAGGTACAGCGCCTCGGGCATCCCCCGGAAGCCGTGGGCGTGCTCGGCGACACCGGGGACGGGCAGCAGCTTGTTGACGCTGCCGACGGTGAGCACCAGCCGGTCGTACGACAGGGCCCCTTCCCGGTCCTCGGCGTCGGTGTAGGCCACCCGGCGGGCATCGAGGTCGACGTCGTGGGCCTGCCCGAGGACCAGGCGGACATCCGGCAGGGTGCCGGTCAGCGACACCGACACCCGGCGCGGTTCGAGGATTCCGGCCGCCACTTCGGGCAGCAACGGGACGTACAGAAAGTAGTCGAGGGGGTTGAGCAGCACGATCTCGGCGGCTCCCTTGGCCAGCCGGGAGAGCGTGCGGGCACAGTGGTAGCCGGCGAAACCGGCTCCGACGATCACGATCCGAGGGCGACGTCGCGTCACGTGGCCTCCTGCGGTCGAGGGTGTGTCGAGTCAGGAGCAGGGGCGCTCCTTGGGAGGTACTCCTGCCACCTTGCTCCTGAAGGCGTCGCGTGCCCGTTGGCGGGCTTGTTACTCAACCAACCGGGCAAAGGGACGCACCGCCACCCGGACGCCGGAGCGTACGGCGCCGCCCAGCGGGTACGCCCGCCCGCATGGACACCACGGACAGCGACATGGACACGGTGCGCGCGGGCCGCCGGACCGTGCGCATCCACCGGCCGGACAAGGTGCTGTTCCCCGCCGACGACCTGACCAAGGCCGACGTCGTCGGCTACTACCGCCAGGTGGCCGCCGCGATGATCCCGCAGCTCCGCGGCCGGCCGCTGATGCTGGAACGGCTTCCCGAGGGGCTGGACGGCCCGCACTTCATGCAGAAGGACACCCCCGACCACTACCCCGACTGGATCCGCCGGGCGGAGGTCGGCAAGGAAGGCGGCACCGTCACGCACCCGGTCTGCGACGACAAGGCCACCCTGCTCTTCCTCGCCGACCAGGCCTGCCTCACCCTGCACCGCTGGCTGTCCCGCGCCGGGCGGCCCCACCACCCTGACCGGCTGGTGTTCGACCTCGACCCGCCCGGCTCCGACTTCGAGCCGGTGCGCGAGGCCGCGCGGGCGCTCCTCGGGCTGCTCGACGAACTCGGACTGCCGACCGCGCTGATGACCACGGGGTCGAGAGGACTGCACGTCATCGTTCCGCTGGACGGCAAGGGCGACTTCGACGCGGTGCGCGGCTTCGCCCGGGACGCGGCGGAGGTGCTGGCGCAGCGGCACCCGGACCGGCTCACCACGGCCGTGCGCAAGAAGGCGCGCGGCGAGCGGCTCTACCTCGACGTGCAGCGCAACGGCTATGCGCAGACGGCCGTCGCCCCCTGGTCGCTGCGGGCGAAGCCGGGTGCCCCGGTCGCCGCGCCGATCAGCCACCGGCAGCTCGACGATCCCCGACTCACCGCGCGGCGTTGGTCGTTGAGGGAGGTGGCGGGCGTCCTGGAGCAGGCGCGGTCGAAGCCGTGGTCCGAGGTGCCGAGCCGCGGGCGGTCCCTGCACACGGCCCAAAAGCGGCTCGACAAGCTGCGCTGACCTGCGCCGCCCGGCGCGCGGCCTCGCCCTGCCCCGTGCCCGCCTTCGCGAACTCAGCCGGTCCAGGTCCAGTCGGCGATCTCTGGCAGATCGGTGCCGTGCTCGCGGATCCAGGCGTGGTGACGGTTGCGCACGTCCGCCATCTCCTGGCGCAGTGCGACGGCGCGGACGCCGAGGCCCGGCACCCGGTCGATCACGTCCATCACCAGCCGGTACCGGTCGAGGTCGTTGCGGACGACCATGTCGAAGGGCGTGGTGGTGGTGCCCTCCTCCTTGTAGCCGCGGACGTGCATACCGTGGTGGCCCGTGCGGCGGTAGCAGAGCCGATGGATCAGCCAGGGGTAGCCGTGGTAGGCGAAGATGACGGGCTTGTCGGGGGTGAACAGGGCGTCGTACTCGAAGTCCGGCATGCCGTGCGGGTGTTCCCCGGCCGGCAGCAGCCGGGCCATGTCGACGACGTTGACCACCCGAACCGCCAGCTCCGGCAGGTGCCGGCGCAGCAGACCGGCGGCGGCCAGCGTCTCCTGGGTGGGGACGTCCCCGGCGCAGGCGAGCACCACGTCCGGGTCGTGGCTGCCGCCCTCGGTACCGGCCCACTCCCACACACCGGCGCCGCGTGCGCAGTGCGCCCGGGCCTCGTCGAGGGTGAGCCAGTCGAAGGTCGGCTGCTTGCCGGCCACGATCACATTGACGTAGTCGCGGCTGCGCAGCACGTGATCGGCCACCGACAGCAGGGTGTTGGCGTCCGGTGGCAGGTAGACCCGGACCACCTCGGGGCTCTTGTTGAGGACGTGGTCGACGAAGCCCGGGTCCTGGTGGGAGAAGCCGTTGTGGTCCTGCCGCCAGACGTGCGAGGTGAGCAGGTAGTTCAACGAGGCGATGGGGCGCCGCCAGGGCAGCCGACGTGCGGTCCGCAGCCATTTGATGTGCTGGTTGACCATCGAGTCGACGATGTGGGCGAACGCCTCGTAACTGGAGAAGAGCCCGTGCCGGCCGGTCAGCAGATAGCCCTCCAGCCATCCCTGGCACAGGTGCTCGGAAAGCACCTCCATGACCCGGCCGTCCCGTGCGAGATGCTCGTCGGTGGGGAGCGTCTCGGCCTGCCAGGCCTTGCCGGTGGCGTCGTAGAGCGCCTGCAGTCGGTTCGACGCGGTCTCGTCGGGGCCCATGACCCGGAAGTCGCGGCGCTCGGCGGTGGCCGCCATGACCGCCTCCAGCAGCCCGCCCAGCACCCGGGTCGGCTCGTGCAGCGCACTGCCGCGCTTGTCGACCTCCACGGCATGCCGCTCCAGCGGCGGCAGCGGCAGGTCACACACCAGCAGGCCCCCGTTGGCGTACGGCGAGGCACCCAGTCTCCGCGTCCCTTCGGGTACGCAGGCGAGCACGTCGGGCCCTGGCCGGCCCTGCGCGTCGAACAGCTCCTCCGGCCGGTACGAGCGCAGCCAGTCCTCCAGCTGCCGCAGATGCTCCGGGTCGTCGCGGACGCCGGCCAGTGGGACCTGGTGCGATCGCCAGGTGCCCTCGACCGGCTGCCCGTCGACCTCGCGCGGCCCGGTCCAGCCCTTGGGCGTCCGCAGCACGATCATGGGCCAGCGGGGGCGCTCCGTCGCGCCGTCGGTACGCGCCCGGCGCTGGATGTCCATGATCCGGTCCACCGCGTGGTCCATGGCGGCGGCGAGCTCCTGGTGCACCGCGGCGGGGTCGTCTCCGGCGACGTGCAGCGGCTCATGGCCGTAGCCGCGCAGCAGGGCGCTCAGCTCGTCCTGCGGCAGCCGGGCGAGCACCGTCGGGTTGGCGATCTTGTAGCCGTTCAGGTGCAGGACGGGCAGCACCGCTCCGTCGTGCACCGGGTCGAGGAACTTCGTGGCGTGCCAGGACGCGGCCAGCGGCCCGGTCTCCGCCTCCCCGTCCCCGACCACGCAGGCGACCAGCAGCCGCGGATTGTCGAACGCCGCACCGTAGGCGTGCGCGAGCGAGTAGCCCAGCTCACCGCCCTCGTGGATCGATCCCGGCGTCTCCGGCGCGACATGGCTGGGGATCCCGCCGGGGAACGAGAACTGCCGGAACAGCCGCGCCATGCCCGCTGCGTCCCGGCCGACGTCCGGGTACGTCTCGGAGTACGTGCCGTCCAGCCAGGAATTGGCCACCACCGCGGGCCCGCCGTGCCCCGGGCCCCATACGCACAGCGCGTCCAGCTCGCGGGCCTTGATGACGCGGTTGAGGTGGGTGTGCACCAGGTTCAGGCCCGGCGAGGTGCCCCAGTGGCCCAGCAACCGCGGCTTGATGTGCTTGGGGCGCAGTGGCTCCGTCAGCAGCGGATTGGCCATCAGGTAGATCTGCCCGACGGACAGATAGTTGGCCGCTCGCCAGTGCGCGTCCAGCCTTCGCAGCTCGTCCGCGTCGAGCGGCCCCGCCGCCGACGGGGCGGGGCCGGTCCCCGCCGTTGTCCGGGGGTGCACGTCGGGCATGCTCGTCTCCTCACCGAGAGGGGTGTGCAGATGCGATCACAGCTCGCGCGGCGCGGGCAGCGGTTCGGCTTCCGCCCGGTGCGGGAACGGCGCTCGGCGGTCGCACCGATCTGGAGGGGCGCGATCTCCGTGAGCCGACGTCCACCTGGCGAACATGCGCCATTCCTCCCACCTTGCGATGACGGCGGAGCGCAGGCAACCGGTGTCGGCCGGTCAGCTCGCTTCAGTCCGGCGGCTCGGGGGACGGGTTCTCGTCGGGTCGGGCACCGGGCGGCTCCTCCCGGCCGGGACCCGGCACCCCCGGTTCGGGTCCGGCGGGAACCGGGTCACGCGGCAGCGGATCGGGCGCGCGGGGCACGGGGCCCGGGCCGTCCGGTACGGGCTCCGTAGCCAGGGCGACCAGGGCGCTCGTGTCAGTCAGGGCAGTCGTAGCAGTCATGGCATTCATGGCAGTCATGGCGCTCTCCTTCCTCACCGTCGCGCTCGGTATTCCCCCCGGCCGGTTCGATCTCCAGGCCCGCGCAGGCGTGCCTCCGCATGCGGGGTCCTGCGGAGCATGCGCACCTCAGGACCTGTGTGCCTTGCCGTCGCCAGGATCAGTAGTCCTTGAGCCGGAAGGCGACGACCTTCTTGAGGACCCTCGCGAAGTCTCCCTCCTCGTGCCTGGGGAGCACCTCGGTCAGGTCCGATTCCGCTGCGCGCTGTTGCTGCATGTGGGCTCGGGCGACCAGGGCGATTTCCTGGTTCGCGGCCACGAAGTCGCGCAACTCCCGTTCGTACGCGGCGAAGGCGGCGTGGTGGTCGCCGGCCGCGTCCCGCAGCTCGCCCGCCAGGACATACGCGGCGGCCATGGCCATGGTGGTGCCCTGGCCGGAGGAGGGTGAGGCGCAGTAGCCCGCGTCGCCGAGGAGAGCGACCCGGCCGCGGGACCAGGAGTCCATGTGGATCTGCGCCACGGAGTCGAGGTGGAAGTCGGGGGCGTCCCACATCTCCTTCAGCAGCTGCGGCATCTCCCAACCGGCATCCGCGTACTCGCGGGCCACCAGGCGCTTCTGCTCCATGACGTCGCGGGGGAGGAACCGGGCGGGCGGCTGGTCCGACTCGACGCCGATGAAGACGCGTGCCTCGGTGTTGTCCCGGACACTCATCACCATCGCGCCCCACTGATCGCCGTCCCGCATGCGGTAGACCACTTCCCAGCGGTCCAGACCGAGGTGGTTCGGTGCCGACCACACGCCCAGGTAGCTGCCCAGGTGGCGGAGGTAGTCCTCCTCGGCGCCGAAGACGAGCCGCCGGGTGTGGGAGTGCACCCCGTCGGCACCGACGACCAGGTCGAAGGTGCGGGCGGTGCCACTGCGGAAGACGACCCGGACTTCCTGGTCGTCCTGCTCAAGGGTGGCGATGGAGTCGTCGAAGAGATACTCGATCTCGTCGCCGCCCGCGGTGAACAGGATCTGCGCCAGGTCGTCACGCAGGATCTCGACGTCGGGGCTGTCTATCTGCCCACCGCTGACAGTGTGCTCGGTGCTCCTGGACAGTTCGTTGCCGTCGTCATCGACGACCGACATCCCGCGCAGGGCGGTGCTCTGGCGGCGTATCTCCTCCAGTACGCCCATGCGCTCGGCCACTTCCAGCGCCGGGCCTCGGACGTCGATCGCCTGCCCGCCGGGCCGCAGACCGGCGGCCCGCTCCACCACCGTGACGTGGAACCCGTACCGGTTCAGCCAGTAGGCAAGGGTGGGGCCGCCGATGCTGGCGCCGGAGATCAGGACGCGCATGCCCTTGGGGTGCTTCGTTTCGCGGCTCGTGGACACTGCGGGCTCCTCATCAGTCTGCGGACTTCGGTACGTCCGAGACTGGCCGACGACACCGACGAGGCAGCGACGAGGCACCGACAGGGCGGTGACAGCGCCGACAGGGCGCTGACAAGTGCGGGCAGCTGTGGGGGTGGGCTACGGCCTCACCCCCGTGGCGCCACCGTCACCGTGACCCGCCCGGAGGCGCCCGGCTCCGTCCGCACCCGGACCGTGCCCCGCTCCCCCGCCGGCACGGTACGCGGCCAGGCCACCCCCGGACCACGCACCGACACCCGCCATCCCGCGGGGGTGGGCGGAGCGGACAGCTCACTGACGCCGGGCCGGCCCGGAGAGTCGTAGACGAGGCGGAAGGTGCGCGCCGCGGGGTCGTAGCCCTGCTCGCGCACCGTGCCTGCGACGGCAGGGGCATAGGGACGCGCGGTCTGCTCCTTGTTGGCGTGGAAGCGGCCGTCCTCGCCGACGGCGCAGTACCCGCCTCCGTAGCACCAGACATAGCCCGCCCAACCGGAGCTGTAGCGGTCGAGGGAGGCGAGGGCATCACCGTAGAAGCGCGCCATGTTGGGCAGCGCGCTGTTGCGGGGGCCCCACTCGCCGATGACGACCGGTATGTGCTGGGCGCTCGGGTAGCGGGTGACGGTGTTCTCGTAGGCCTCGATCCAGCGCGCCGAGGGGTCGTAGTCGCCGCCCGCTTCCATGGTGGCGTTGTAGAAGTGCGGTGCGTAGACGACCCTGGGGTCGTCGATCCGGCCGAGGCCCGTGGGCAGGCCCTCGCCGACGATCGGGGTCGGTTCGACGAAGAGCCTGCTGTGGCGGTCGGCCGTGCGGATGGCGTCCGCGATCCGGTTGTACATCGGGGTCAGCTGCTCGGACTCGATGCGGTGGGCGGCCGACGGAAGGTCCTCGCCCTCGCGGAGCCGCCCCATGGGCTCGTTGATCAGGTCGTACCCGAACACGGCGGGGTGGTGGGCCAGGCGCCGGGCGAGCACCTGCCACATGCGGGCCTGCGCTCGCTGGAGGTCCCGGTCCTGGTAGAGGTGCTCGAAGGCCGCCTGCACGGCGGGTTCGAAGTACTCCGCGAACCAGTCCTCCGAGTGCGGGGTGAAGGGCAGCCCGTCGGTGCGGGTGGCCCACTCGGGAATGCCGCGATGGCCGAACTCGGGGCCGAAGACGTCCTGGTGGGCGTCGATGACGACCTGGATGCGCCAGCGGTGGGCCCAGTCCAGGATCCGCTCCATCTTCCGGAGATAGCGCGCGCTGTAGTGGCCGGGTCGCGGCTCCAGGTCGTCCCAGAAGACCAGCAGGCGCGCGAAGTCGAGCCCCTGGTCGTGCATGTCGCGGAAGTGCCGCTCGGTGACGGCGCTGAGCGCGTCGGCGCCGCGGTGCGTCTTGTCCTCGACGTTCCAGCCGCGCAGGGTGAGCGTGCGCCCGCGGTCGTCGGTGAGCGGCGGCGGTGACGGCGGCGCGTCCGCTCGTGCCGCGGCCGGGGAGAGCAGCGCGAAGACGGCGGCGAGGGCTGCTCCCGCCCTGAACGTGAACCCGCACCCGGCCATGGTCCCCCCACGCTGCACGCCGACACGCCCTGTCGAACGGATGTCCGTCGGCCCGTTCGCTGAAACCCGTTCAGTGCCCCAGCCGCTCCAGGGCCGATTCCGGGTAGCGCTCGCCCGCCACGTCCTCTTCGGGTACGGCCTGACGCAGCAGTTCGCGGTCGGCCTCGGTCAGGGCCAGTGCCACGGCGGCGACGTTCTCCTGCAGATAGCGCCGGCGCTTGGTACCCGGGATGGGCACGATGTCCTCGCCCTGGGCGAGCAGCCAGGCCAGTGCGGCCTGGGCGGGCGAGCAGCCGATCCGCTCGGCGACGTCCCGTACGGCCTGGACGAGCGCCAGGTTGCGCTGGATGTTCTCGTCGGCGAACCGGGGCCAGCGCCGGCGGTTGTCCTTGGGCGCCAGGTCGCCGCGGGAGGAGAGGGCGCCGGTGAGCATGCCGCGCCCGAGCGGGGAGTAGGCCACGACGGCGATGCCCAGTTCCCGGCAGGTGGCGAGCAGTTCGCCCTCCACGACTCCGCGGGTGAAGAGCGAGTACTCCACCTGGACCGCGCTGACCGGGTGGACGGCATGGGCCTTGCGCAGCGTCGCGGGGCTGACCTCGCTCAGTCCGATGTGGCGTACCAGCCCGTCCTCGACCAGCCGGGCCATGGCACCGACCGTCTCCTCGACGGGAGTGGCGGGGTCGCGGCGATGGGCGTAGTAGAGGTCGATGTGCTCGACGCCCAGGCGGCGCAGCGAGGCCCGGCAGGCGAGCGGAACGTAGTCGGCGGAGGTGTCGACGTCGCCGACCCGGCCCGTGGCCGCGTCATGGCGGAGCCCGAACTTGGTCGCCACGACGACCCGGTCGCGCTCATCAGCGTGCCTGCGCAGCCAGCGGCCGACCAACTCCTCGTTGCTGCCCTGTCCGTAGGCGTCGGCGGTGTCCAGGAGGGTGATGCCCGCCTCAAGGGCGTGGTCCAGGGTGTGCTGGGACTCCTCCTCGTCCGGGACCCCGTAGGCGATCGACATGCCCATGCAGCCCAGGCCGATCGCGGACACCTCTGGGCCGTCGGCGCCCAGTTTGCGGTACTTCATCGAATCTTCCCCTCAGTGGACCGGTCAGCGGCCCGGTCAGTGGGCCGGACCGCGGTGTAGGCGCGGGCGACATGCAGCAGCCACCCGACTTCTTCGGCGTAGCCCCCGTCCGTGGCGGGCTCCGGGCCGACCGCCGCGGACTCCCGGACCGGCGGCCGGTCGTCGTGCTTCGCGCGCAGGGCCGAGACCAGCGATCTGGCCTGCACCATGGCGTGCAGCCGGTCGCCCGACAGCCCCGCCTCCTCGGCCGACTTCCGGGCGCCGTCGGCCACGGCCGGGGCCATGTACGGGCGCAGCGCGAGCAGACCGTCCTGGATCTCGATGACCATGCGGTAGAGGCGGTAGCTGATATCGCCGGGCAGGAAGCGGGCGAGGCGACCGGCGTGCTGTGGGTTGAGCGCGATGTCCGGCACGGCCGCGTACAGCGCCGCCCACAGCGGATGCAGCCGCTGATAGGTGACGAAGTTGCGGACCAGCCGCCGCCACTCGGCGACCCGCGGTCCCCAGGAAGGCATGGTGAGTCCGGCTACCAGGAAGAGAATGCCGGTCCCGTTGGCCACCGGGGTCAGCAGTTCCCATTCCAGCGGGTCCAGTCCGCTCTGCACCGCGATCAGCGAGAGCAGGCGGTTGAGGCAGTAGACGAGGCAGGCGCCGGCGCCGATCGCCGTGCAGTACAGACCCCTTCGCAACCACTGCCGCCCGGCCACCCGCCCGTAGCGGCGGCACAGTCGGATGATCTCGATCATCCCGGCGCCGAACGCGCTGACGTAGAGCAGCAGATAGGCGGCGACCAACGGGCGGTGCGCGTTCTGCAGCAGATAGTGGGCGCTGCGCTGTGGTGCGCCCGCGCCCGCCGCCGCCCACATGGTGACCATGGCGACCGCGCACAGGGCCGCGATGAGGAGCCGGACCAGGGCGCGCCGCCGGGCGGCCTCGGGCGGGTACACCCAGTAGACGATCGCCGTGAGGAAGGCGGCACTGGAGGCGACGCCGCCGAAGAGATGGATGCCCAGCGCCCCGATGTCGGCCACCCCGAGGCGCGCGTCCACGGCCTGCGCGACGGAGGGCGTGGAGAGCGTGAACGAGACGCCCTTGCAGCCGAAGGCGATGAGCAGGGCGAGCAGCGCCGGATCGCGTCTGTGATGGCGCAGATCGCGCAGTTTGTAGAGCAGCGCGAGTGCGCACAGGACGGCGCACGCGGGGAAGACGACGGCCTTCACGGCGGTCATGAGAGCTCCTGATGGCCGATGGCCCGGCCGTGGCCTATGGGGCAGGCCCTAGGGCCTGCCCGATGGGTCAGGGTCGGACAGGCCCTAGGGGGCATGGGGCCCCGGGCCCGGATTGAGCGAGCTCTCGATACGTCCGACCGTCTCGGCGTCAGCGGACGGGACGCTCCACACCGACTCCACCGACGGACGTGTGACGCGTTCGAGGATGAGGGAGGCGACGATCTCCGCCTCCTGCTCCTCCGCGGTGGAGTAGCTGGTGCGCGCCAGCATCTCCCGCACCCGCTGCGGATCCAGATTCGGCATCAGATCGCGCATCATCGCGGTGTTGAATCCCGCGGAGTCGCAGTGGTTGCACAGCATGTGCGCGAGCTCGTGGGCGATGATGTGGTCCCGGTGCAGACGGCTGGTGTCCGCCTCGACCACGATGACGTCGAAGGTGTCCGTCGCCAGCCACATCCCGCAGGGAGCCGACGCGCCCAGGGGAAGCGATACCAGCCGGATCGGGCGTCCTCTGTCCGCGCTGAGTTGTTCCACCAGCGTGGTGATATCGCATCCGTCGGACAGGTCCAGGCGTGCCAGTACGGCATCCGAGGCGCGTCGCAGGTGCTTGAGTTCCTTCTTGCGGGGCTGCTTGTGAGCCCTGGAGGTCAAGGCCACGGCCTGTGCCTACTCCTTCCTCACCGCCGGTCTCGTCGTCTCGCCGAACGAAGGCACGCCCGCAGGAGCCATGGCGCGCCGCACAAGACACCCGAGCACAGTAGCTCTTCTGATAGTGCGACGCATTTTCCGGGATGCCCGTCAATCGGCGATCCCGGCGAATTCCGGCCCACAGAGCGGTGGTTGGTCCGACCAGTACGCGGACAGCGGCGAGCGGGTGCGGACGCTCGCAGGTGAGGGGCCTTGGAGAAGGCAAGCGGCAGGGCGGCAGGGGCGTTCAGGGCTACGGTGTGTGGGCGCAGCCGAGCTTTGCGTAGTACCACTCGTACTGGCCCATCACCCACGGATCCGCCGTGATCGTGAAGGTGCCGTGCGGGCGGGGGCAGTGAAACGTCACGGTGGTGGTATCGGGGCCCGGTGGGGGCCCGGGCGACGCGGTGGCCGCGGAAGCGGTGGCGGCGCCACCGACGGCGCACAATGCGGCGACGAACACTGTCGCGATGAGCTTCTTCATGGCTCCTCCAGTTCCCACGCGTGCGCGAACTGCCTGAGGGGGCCGGGCACTCAACCGCTTCACCGCAGGCCGAGGCCATACACCCCCATCACCACGCACTTAGGGCCGCAGCTTCACGGAGACGTACAGAGGACCCTACAAGCAACTGCCCAAAATCGGAACAATCACAAGATTCACCCCCACCTCTGCCGATGCGCTCATGTGCCCACCTGCCGCCGGCCCGGTCGTGCGCCCACCGTGGTCCCCACCGCGGTCCACCGAGCCGTGCCGGCCGGGCGCCGCGGGCACGGCCGCCTATGCGTCGTCGCCTTCCTCGGCGGTGAGCCGGTCGATCACCTCGACCACGCCGTCGACGCTCTCGCACAGGCGCACGGCGATGGGCACCAGGCTCCTGCGTTCCACGGTGCCGCTGAGCGTCACCGTGCCGTCGGCGACGTCCACCGTGACGGCGGAGGGCGCGATGCCCAGGGTGCGGGTCAGGATGTCCTCCAGGATCTCCTCCTGGATCGCCCGGTCCCGCCGCAGGAACAGCTGCACGAGATCGCTGCGGCTGATCACCCCGATGAGCCGGCCGGAGTCGTCGACCACCGGTAGGCGCTTGACCTTCCGCTCCTCCATCGTCCTGGCCGCCTGCACGGCGCTCCAATCGGGCCGCGCCACCACGGCGGGGCTGGTCATGATCGCACCGGCGGTGGTGCGGCCCCGCTCGTCGGACGGCCGGCGCAGCAGATCGGCCTCGGAGACGACGCCCACCGGCCGCTCGTCCTCATCGACGACCGGAACGGCGGTGATGTCGTACTCGTGGAGCAACCGCGCGATCTCCCGGAACGGGGTGCCCGGTTGGGCGACGACGGCATGGGGCGTCATCAGGTCGGCAACGCTGCGATGCCGCATCTCGGGCTGGTCCCTTCTCAAGTGCTCTGCATACGGGGCTCACGTCCTGTGCGTACGAGGCGCACGTCCTGTGCGTACGAGCCCGCCGCGCCCATGTGCCGGCCAGTATCCGTCCCCGGTGGCGCGGGACCGGGACGGCGATGCCGGGCTTGCCCCATACGGCCTCGCCGCTCCCCCGGACGGTCCTCGGCCCCACCAGGGACACGACGGCCACCGGGCGGCTCTCCGGCCCACGGCAGGAGAGCATCGCGGGCCCGCGGGCCCCGCCTGGTCCGGGCCCGTCACCGCGGTCGCGCTCACGGGGTCTCGCCCGTGCGGGACCACGGCCACCGGGCAGGTCGCATGCCGACGGGGACGTTCGGCACTCGCCCCCGCCTGCCTGCGGTGAGACCCTCGATACAGCACAGGTGAAGGGAGTGCGGGATGACTCCGTGGAAGCTTCACCCACCATGGCGGCGCGAGCCGCTGCGGCGTGGCACGGACGTGGTGCAGTCCTGGATGGCTCTGGTCACCGGGCTGGCGATCGCCGTGGCGGCGCCGGCCGCCGGAGTGGTGGCCGGTCAGACGGTGCACACCACGTCCCAGCACCAGCGCGCCGGCTGGTACACGGTCACTGCGGTGGTGGCGAAGGAGCCGCCCGCCCGCGTCGGCGTCGACACCAGTGGCGGCTCGGCGGGCCGGGTGCATGCGTGGGTCCGGTGGACGGCCCCGGACCGCACAATGCGCACGGGAGAGACGACCGTGGTGCCCGGCGTGCGCGTCGGGGACCGGACCACTGTGTGGCTGGACCGGCATGGTGCGCTGGTACGGGACCCGGGCTCCCCTGGGGACCCGTTGGCCCTGAGCATCGTGGCCGGCACCGTGGCCGCGTCCGGCACCGGCTTGCTGCTCTTCGGCGCGGACAGGGCCGGCGTCCGCCTGCTGAACCGCAGGCGCTCCGCCCAGTGGGAGAAGGAGTGGACGGAACTCGACGCGCAGGGACGGCGCCACTGGCAGTGAAGGGAACGCCCGCTGCCGAGCGCCGGTCTCCTCTCATGCGCCCCGTTCGGCACCGCCATCGGGCGCCGGAGTCGTCACGTACCCGAATCATCGGATGCCGGACGCCCCTCCTCCACCCCCGGCTCCCCGTCCGCCGGAAGATCGAACGTCACATCCACCACGCCATCGGTGACCGCGACCCGCGCTTCCTTCGGGTCCTCGGCGAACAGCCGGTCGATGATCTCGGTACGCACCTCCGCCGCCAGGTCCTCGTCGGAGCGCAGGAAGACCTTCAGCAGGTCGGAGCGGCTGACGATGCCCACCAGAATCCCGTCCGCGTTCACGACCGCGCGAAGGGACGTGTGCGGGCGATGAGGAGGGCGACGTCGTCCGGGTCGTCGGGGCGGCGGAGTTCGCGCAGGAGCCGGTCGCAGGTCTCTTCCAGCGTGCGGTCGGGTGCGTCGAGCAACTGGCGGAGGGTTTCGAGGCGTTCGTCGATGGCGTGGTGGCGGGTTTCCACCAGACCGTCGGTGTACAGGACCAGTTGATCGCCGGGGCCGAGGCCGACGGTGGTGGTCTCGAAGGGGACGCCGCCGACTCCCAGCGGAGTGCCGGTGGGCAGGTCGAGGAATTCGGGGCGCCTACCACTGCGTACGAGGGCAGGAGGGAGGTGGCCGGCGGTGGCGATATGGCATTCGGCGCGGTGCGGGTCGTAGGTGGCGTAGACGCATGTGGCGATGTAGTGCTCCAGCCCCGCGGTGATCTTGTCGAGGTGCTGGAGGACCTGGGCGGGGTCCAGGTCGAGGTCGGCGAAGGCGCTGGTGGCGGTGCGCAGGCGGCCCATGGTGGCGGCGGCGTCGATGCCGCTGCCCATGACGTCGCCGACGACCAGGGCGGTCTTGTCGCCGACGAGCGGGAGGACGTCGTACCAGTCCCCGCCGATCTCGTAGGTGGCCAGTGCGGGCCGGTAGCGGGAGGCGAGCTGCAGTCCGGGGCGGTGGGGCGGATGGTCGGGGAGCAGGCTGCGCTGCAGGGTCTCGGCGGCGGCGCGCACGCTCTGGTGCGTGCGGGCGTTGTCGATGCAGACGGCGGCTCGGGAGGCCAGCTCGGCGGCCAGGGCCAGGTCGTCCTCGCCGAAGGGCAGTGGGTTGCGGGCCCGGCTCAGGCCGAGGAAGCCGAGGATGTGGCCGCGGGCGGTGAGCGGGGCCAGCATGTAGGAGTGCACCCCGGCGCGGGCCAGCAGCGCGGCGGCGCGGTCGTCGCGGGCGATGCGCGCCAGGTCGGTGGCGTCGGTGTGGGAGATCAGGATCGGCCGGCCGGTCCGTACGCACTGGGTGGCCAGGCGGTCGGCGTCGAAGGCGGCGATCTCACCGGGGCGATCGACGGCCTCGACGGCCTCGTTGGGGTAGGCGGCCTTGACCGCGAGGGCGCGGAAGACCGCGGGGCCGTCCCTGCTGGCCGGGCGGTGCTCGTCCAGTACGGAGTCGAGCACGTCGACGGTGACCACGTCGGCGAGTTCGGGAACGGTGACATCGGCCAGCTCGCGGGCGGTCTGGTCGACCTCCAGGGTGGTGCCGATACGGGCGGAGCCGTCGGCGATCAGGGCCAGGCGCCGTCGGGCCTCGGCGGCCTCCAAGGCCGCCTGATAGCGGTCGGTGACATCGACCACCAGGTCGGCGACCCCGAGCACGCGCCCCTGGGGGTCGTCCAGCCGGTACAGCGAGATCGACCAGGCGTGCTGATGCCCCGGGTCGGCCGGGGTGCGGCCGACGATGGTGGACTGGTCGACCATGGGAACCCCGGTCACCAGGACCTTGCGCATCGCGGCCTCCGGGACCTCGAACTTCGCCGCGGTCATGATCTCGCGGTAGTGCCGGCCGAGGTGGTCCTTCGCGGGGATGCCGTGCATCCGTTCCAGGGCCGGGTTGACGGCGACGTACCGCAGATCGGTGTCGAGGATCGCCAGCCCGATGGGCGACTGGGAGATCAGCCGGGTGGACAGGGCGACGTCCCGCTCCACCTCGCGCAGCGTCGGTGAGTCGGTGCCGAGCCCGAGTGCGTAGAAGTCGCCGCGGTCGTCGAGCAGCCGCATGTTGCGCAGCTCCACCAGCCGCGCGGTGCCGTCCTTGTGCCGCACGGGGAACGTGCCGCCCCAGCTCTTGCCGGTCTCCATGACCTTGGTGAATTCCTTGAGCACCAGGTCCCAGTGCTGTTCCTTGACCAGCAGCTGGGCGGCGTACTGTCCGAGCGCCTCCTCGGCCGGGTAGCCGTACAGGTCCTCGGCCTGCGGACTCCACAGGACGATCCGCCCCTCGGCGTCCAGCAGCACCGCGGCGACGCCGAGGAGATCCAGCAGTCCGCTCGGCCGGGGCGGCCCCCCTTCCGGCTCGGCAGGGACGCCCGGAAGGTCATCGGCTGCGCTCACCCGGGCCTCCTTCCGTCGCCGGACCCGCCCGCACTCCCCTCGCTCCGGTCCGTGGCCTACCGGCGGATGTGGCCCGTCGCCACGTCCCGTGAGTGCTCCGGCTTCCATGGTCCCCCCGGACCGGCCGAGCGGACACCTCGTCGGCGGCCGCGGCCCCGCGCTCACCGCACAGAACGCCTGACAGGGCCTTACCGCCGGCCCCGGCTCCCTCACTCGGGTAACGCCCTGTATTTCGGCGACTACCGCAGTCTCCCCACCGCATGTCGCGGGTGGAGACCGCGGAGTCACCGCCGCCCGCCGGTACCGGCCGGCTCAGGCGCGCATCCCCCCGTCCACCCGGAGGACCGTGCCGGTGACGTAGGAGGAGCGGTCGCTGAGGAGCCAGGCGGCGGCCTGGGCGATCTCGTCGGGATCGGCCGCGCGGCCCAGCGGGGTCTGGGCGTTGAGCTGATCGATGGTGCCGGGGGACTTCTCGTCCCACTCGTAGAGCATCTCGGTGAGCGTGGTGCCCGGGGCGATGGCGTTGACGCGGATGCCCTCGGGGCCGTAGGTGGTGGCGGCCGATGCGGTGAGGCTGTTGACCGCCCGCTTCGCCGCACCGTAGGCGGGCAGCCAGGGGTTGCCCATCAGGCTGCCGACGCTGGAGGTGTTGACGATGGCGCCCCGCTTCGCGGTGTCGCGGATGGCGGCGATCTCGGCGGTCATGGCCAGCCACGGGCCCTTGAAGTCGACGGCGCAGACGTGGTCGAAGTCGGCCTCCGACAGCTGATCCATCGGGCCGGGCGGCTGGCCCGTCGCGCCGTTGTTGAAGGCGACGTCGAGGCGGCCGTAGAGCTCCACGGCCCGGTGGACGGCGGCACGGACGCTGTCTGCGTCGGACAGATCGCACAGCACATAGTCCGCGCTGCCGCCGGCCGCCCGGATCTCCTCGGTCACCGCCTTGAGCTGGGACTCCGTGCGGGCCGCGAGCAGGACCCGGGCGCCCTCCCTGGCGAACAGCCGCGCCGCCGCCGCGCCGATGCCCCTGCCGGCACCGGTGATGAAGGCGACCTTGTCGGCGAGCAGGCCGGCGGTCGCGGTGGATGTGGTCGGTGTGTGGTTCATGCCGACGAGCCTGTGTCCGGCCGCCCCGCTCATCCAGGCACCGGCAGTACCTGGCTGGGCACTTCGGTCCCCGCGCACACTGGGGAGGTGAATCGAAGAGAATTGGCCGACTTCCTGCGCAGCAGGCGTGAGCGCATCACCCCCGCCGACGCGGGGCTGCCCGCCGGGCCGCGCCGCCGCACCCCGGGACTGCGCCGCGAGGAGGTGGCGCAGCTGGCGTTCATCTCGACCGAGTACTACACGCGGCTGGAGCAGGCCCGCGCGCCGCACCCCTCGCGGGAGGTGCTGGCCCAACTCGTCCGCGCCCTGCGCCTGTCGGACGCCGAGCGCGACCACCTCCACCACCTCGCCGGTGCCCCGCCCGGGCCCCCGGCCGGGCCGTCACGAGAGGTGCGGCAGAGCGTCGTCGACCTGCTGCACCGGCTGCCGGAGGCCGCGGCGCTCGTGATGTCGGCGACGTACGAGGTCATCGCCTGGAACCACCTGGCGACCGCCCTGTTGGAGGACTTCTCCGCCCTGTCGCGCCGCGACCGGAACCTCATCCGGCGTCACTTCCTCGGGCCGTACCGGGACGGCCGACGGCTGTACGGAGCCTCGGACGCGGAGGAGTTCGCCCGGACCTCGGCCCAGCACCTGCGCGCCGCCGCGGCCCGCTATCCCGACGACCCCGAAGTGACCGGTCTGGTGGCGGAACTCCTCGCCGGAAGCGAGGAGTTCGCCCGGCTCTGGGCCGCCCACGACGTGGCCGCCCGGCCCACCCTCTGCAAGACCTTCGAACATCCACTGGTCGGCCCCGTCGCCGTGGCCTGCGACGTCCTGGACATCACCGACCGGGACCAGCGCGTGGTCATCTACACCGCCACCCCCGGGTCGCCGTCCGCGGAGGCGATGCGGCTGCTGTCCGTCGTCGGCACGCAGCGCATGGCCGTGCCCGGCTAGCCGGTATGCGCTCCTGCGCACGATGGCGCATGCTCCCGCTCGCCCCCGACGGCTTCCTCCCCGACGGCATCGGAAACGAGCCTCTCGCCGGGGCGCTGGAGGCGGCCGCCGCCGGCCTTGACCGAACGGGCGCGGCGGGAGTCGTACGTGCCGCGGGCGGATCGTGGGGTGCGCCGAACGAATGACGTCGGGCCCGGTCGGTGTTTCGTCGTTCCCGCGGCGCGTTAGGCATGGTATTGCCCGCAAAACCACGAACACGGATGCATAGCGGGCTCCGGCACCTTACCGATCATCCTGGAGGTACAGCATGAGATCCGTCCGCGTCACCGTCATCACCTCGGCGCTGCCCCTGGCCCTTGCCACCCTCGCCCTGGCCGGCACCCAGCCCGCCTCGGCGGCCCAGCACGCACAGGCCGCCCCCCTGTCGAAGGAGGCCGCCGCCGAGCCTGCCGGTGGCGACGGGGGCCCCCTCGACGGCTTGCTGGGCCTTCTGGGTGGTATCTGAAGCAGTCCGCGGTGGAGCCGGCACACACCATGAGTCACGTGATCTCCTCGCGCTCGCCGGGCACCACCGCCCTGTGGGTCGCCTGGGCCCGGGCGGTGGAGCACCGCCGCCCGGACCGCCTGTTCGCCGACGACTACGCGGCCGCCTTCCTGGCCGCGGCCGGTGCGGAAGCCAGCACCCCTCCCGCCGAGTTCTGCGAAGCGCTGCCTGTGGCAGTGGCGACCCGGACGGCCTTCTTCGACGAGCACCTCAGGAGCGTGACCGTCGGCGGCATCCGACAGGTGGTGCTGCTCGGCGCCGGACTGGACACCCGCGCCTTCCGCCTGCCGTGGCCGGCCGAAACCAGCCTCTACGAGCTCGACACACCCGAACTGCTGGCGTTCAAGGAGCCCGTCCTCGCCGGCCAGGGCGCGGCCGCGACCTGCCGTCGTACGCCGTTGGCCATTGACCTGACCGAGGACTGGCCCGCCGCCTTGTGCGCTGCCGGCCTGGATCCCGCGCAACCGGTCGCCTGGCTTGCCGAAGGGCTCCTGCCGTATCTCGAGGTGGCGGCCGCCGACCGGCTGTTGACGGCGGTCGGACGCCTGTCGGCGCCGGACAGCACGCTCGCCCTCACCTACAACCCAAAAGCCATGCGCGCGCTGGCGGACGCCCCCAGTGGCCGGCATCTGGCCCGCGTCGGCGTGGCACACCCGGCGCTGCCCGGCCGACCCGAACCCTGGCTGGCACGCCACGGCTGGCGGGCACACGCCCACGACATGATCCAGCAGGCGGTGGCCCACCGTCGCGTCCCCGCCGCGGCGATGGCACACACCACCCCCGGGACCTCGGCGTCCTGGCTGGTCACCGCCACCATCCCCGGCCAGCAGTCGCACCACCACCCTGCACCGCGCTGACCCGATCGGCTCGGCGGAAGGTCGTGCTCAGACAGCCTCGACCTCCTGGTGGACGGGAGCGGGACGCTCGGCACGCAGGATGCCCGCCGCGCAGGCGGCGACGAGGCAGCACGCCACGGGCAGGAAGAAGGCGACGTTGAGGGGGACGAGGTGGGTCAGCGGGCCGATGAGGGCGGGCCCGGCGAGCATGCCGAGGTAGCCGAGGCCGGCGACGCGCGAGACATTGGCGCCGGCGGCGTCCAGGTCGGTGTGGCCCGCGGCGCTGAAGAGCTGGGGGATGCAGCCGGACAGTCCGGCCCCGAACAGGGTCCAGCCGGCCAGTGCCAGGGGCGTCCACGGGGACAGCGCCGCCACCGTCAGTCCCAGTGCTGCCACGGACGCGCCGTAGCGGAGTATGGCCACCGGGCCGAAGCGCGCGGCCATCCGGTCGGTCAGCAGACGGCCGAGGGTCATGGCCGTGGCGAAGGCCCCATAGGCGAGGGCGGCGGTGGCGGCCGGAGCATCCAGGACCTCCCGCAGATGGAGCACGCTCCAGTCGTTGGCGACGCCTTCACACAGCATGAGCATCAGCGCCAGTACGGCGAGCAGCCAAATACGCCGGGGCGTACGAGGCCGGGCCCGGGCCGCGGTGGGACCGGGAACGTCGGGGCCCTGTCCCGTCGGCGCGTTCGCGGTGCGAGCGGCATCGGGGCGTAGCAGCGCGGGAGCCGCCAGTACGGTGACGACGAGGCCGAGGAGCGCCGCCGCGCCGAGCGTGACCGCCGGGCCCGTGCCGCCGTCGAGGGTGCGCGCGCCGACCAGCGCGGCCAGGACGCCGCCGATGGAGAAGGTGGCGTGGAAGGCGGACATGACGGGCCGTCGGTAGCCGCGCTCCACCTGGACGGCGTGGGCGTTCATGCTGACGTCCAGGCAGCCGTTGCCGAAGCCGAGCACCAGCAGCGCCGTTCCCAGCAGCCAGCCGTTCGTGGCCAGTCCCGGCAGGACGAGCGCGGCGCTGCACAGCACCGCGCCGACCGGTACGACCCTGCGGGCGCCGAGGCGGTCGGTGAGTCGGCCGGCGAGCTGCATGCCCGCGAAGGCTCCCGCGCCGAGCAGCAGCAGGAGCCAGCCGAGCACGGCGTGGCCGACCCCGGCACGGTGCTCGACAGCGGGGATGTGCACGACCCACATCCCCATGAGGAAGCCGTTCAGGGCGAAGTAGACGAAGGTGGCGAGCCGGCCGGCTCGTAGCGATCTCTCCATGCGAACGAACATATCGAACATGATTGATGTTCGAAAGATTGCCATTCACGCAATCTCAATGTTCACTGTGGGCATGGTGAGCACAGACCGACTGAGGCAGATCTCCGACGCCGTACGCGAGGCCGGCCGCGTCGGCGTCGCGGAGCTGGCGGCCCTCACCGGGGCTTCGGAGATGACCATCCGCCGCGACCTGGAGGTACTGGCCGACCAGGGCGTGTTGGAGCGCTACCGCGGAGGGGCGAGAAGCCTGCTGCTGCGCGGTGACGAGCCCCCGTTCGCGCTGCGGGTGCAGGAGGCGCGGGAGACCAAGCGGCGTCTCGCCGCCGCGGTCGCCGAACTGATCGCCGACGGCGAGTCCGTCGTCCTCGACAGCGGAACCACCTGCCTGGAAGTCGCCCACGCCCTGGAACACCGCCGCCTGACGGTGATGCCGCTCTCCCTGCACGCCGCCAACGCGCTGACCGGGGCACCGCAGCTGACGCTGCTGGTGCCGGGCGGCCGGCCCCGGCCGGGCGAGCTGGCGCTGACCGGCCCGCTGACCGCGGCGTCGCTGGCCGCCGTGCGCTTCGACACCGCCGTCCTCGGCTGCTGCGGCGTGACCGCGGCGGACGGCCTGACCGCTTACGACCTCGACGACGCCGCCGTCAAGCGCGCCGCGATCGCCTCGTCCCGCCGCGTCGTCGCCGTCGCGGAGGGCGGCAAACTCTCCCGCACCGCCCTCGCCTTCGTCGCTCCCGCGGCCGCCCTGCACACCCTCGTCACCGACGAGGCCGCCCCGGGCGAGGAGGTCGACGCGCTGGCCGCCGCGGGCGTGACCGTGCGGACGGTGTGAGCGTCGGCGGCGTCCGTCCGGCCGGTCATGCGCCGGTTACCGGGCCGGGGTGGACGCGGCGGAGCCGGGATGCGGGCCGTAGGACGTCAGGAAGCGGTCGCGGAAGGCGTCCATGTGCCAGACGGGTGCCTTCGGGCCGGGCTTCAGGCCGGTCTGCCAGCCCCAGCCGGAGATCCGTTCCAGCACGGCCGGATCGTGGGCGACGAGGGCGACCGGCACGTCCCGGCCGGCGTTCTCTCCGGTGACGGCCGGAACGGGCTGGTGGTCGCCGAGGAAGACCAGCACGGTGTTCTTGTTGCCGTACTTCTCCACGTAGGAGAGGAGGCTGCGCAGCGAGTACTGGATGGCACGCCCGTATTCGGTACGCACCTGAGCGGGGTCCCGCCACACCTCCGTGGGGTTCTTGCCCGCCTTCTCGATGGCGTTGTAGACCGAACCGTCACCGACCTCGTTCCAGCCGATCATCTTGGGCAGCGGCGCCCAGGGGTTGTGACTGGACGTCAGGATGATCTCCGACATCAGGGGCTTGCCGCCCGGCCTGCCGTGCTGGAGGCGTTCGAAGGCCGACAGGCTGTACTGGTCGGGCATGGTCGACCAGCTGAACTTGGGGCCGCGGTATCCGAGGTTCCGGGAGTCGTAGACGCGGTCGAGACCGTAGAACGTGCCCTCCGGCCAGGACCGGGTGACGCCCGGCATGATGCCGACGGTCCGCCAGGCCCCCGTGCGCCGGAAGGCACCTGTCAGGCTCAGGCGGTCGCTGGAGGTGACGGTGCGGTAGCGCTGCTGGTTGCTGATCCACAGGCCCGACATGAAGGTGGAGTGCGCCAGCCAGCTGCCCCCGCCCGCGGTCGGTGAGGTCAGCCAGGCACTCCGGGCGGAGAAGCCGGCCCTGCGCAGTCGGCGGGTCCCGTCCGCGAGTACCGCATCGACCTGCGGAGCGATCTTCGGGTCCTCGACGGCGCTGCGCCCGTAGCTCTCGATGAAGGTGAAGATGACGTCCTTGCCGCGCAGCCCGGTCAGCAGTCGCCCGGGCGGCGTGTCACGGAAGGCGTCGCCGGCGGCGGCCTCGGCGAACTCGCGCTCGTCCTTCAGGTCCGCACGCACCTGGTGCACACGGTCGCCGACCAGCTCGGCCACGTTCCTGGAAGAGACCGGAACTCCGGCGATCTGCACGCCGAGCGCCGTGACGGCGACCCAGGACGTGCCCAGTAGCAGGGTCGTGCCCGTCGCCGCGGCACCGTGCCGGGCGAGGACATGGCCCAGCCGGACGACCGCCAGCGTCATGAGGACCAGCAAGGCGAGGACGAGCACCACCACGCCGATCACGGCGCCTATGGCACCCGCCTCGCCGGCCGAATCCCTGAGGAACGACTCGGCGTCGCCGAACAGGCCCCAGTCGAGCACCGGGTCGAAGGGACGGGCCAGCACCGAATAGAAGCCCATGTCGAGGAGGTTGAGGACGGTCAGCAGGCCGAGGGTCACCCCGGCGAGCACCGCCGCCACGCGCCGCGCCTTCGGCGGCAGTACGAGCAACAGCGCGGCACCGGCGATCCCCTCCACCGGGATCCGCGCGAACCGCCCTGGCGTGAGGCCGGAGAGCTGATCGGGCAGGAGCAGGGCGAAGAGCACAAGTACCGCCGACAGGACGGTGGTCGTCCGCGCCAGGACCCGCGCGGCGACCGGGTGCCGGCCGCCCCGGCCGCCACCCGCACCGGCCCCACCTCGTCCCGCGGCCGGCTCGGCGCCGCCCTCCTGCGGCGTCCGGCCCTCCACCGACGCCGTTGCCCGGTCCGGCGGCTCCGTTGTCCGGTCCGTCTCCGGCAGCTGAGGAGAGCGCGTCAAGTACGGCACCCGATGGTCCTTCCCTACGAAGCCCGGCAGCGACACGGCGGGCGGCGCCCGGGAGGCCGCCGCCCGCCGTTGTCTGTATCTGTACGGCCTGCGGGCGGGCCGCGTTCAACCACCTGCCCGGCGCTTCGGGCTTTTTTCGGGTGACGGCGCTGCCGGAGCGGACACCTCCCGCACACGCGCCTGGAGGCCGGACCGGGTGAACGGTCCGGCCTCCAGGGCGGTCGAGGTCGAGGGAAGGAAGAGGTCAGCGGGCCGGTGCGTCCAGCAGATCGGTGACGAACTTCCGCAGGCGGCCCGCGTGAACGCCGGTGACGCCGTGGATGACCTGCGAGCCGTAGGCGACGGCGATGCCGCTGCCCGCGCTGGTGGTCCACCGGGTCCGGTGAGCCGTGGCCAGCCATTCGGGTTCGCCTTCGTGCTGGTGGGTGTCGGGGCCGGGTGCGTGCGGAAGCCGGTGGGTCAGCGCCGTGCCGGGCAGGAAGCCCTCCGCTTCGCCGACCGTCTGACCGCTCCAGACGCTGCCGCCGGACGTGGTCTCGATGTAGAACTCGCCTCCGCTGTCGGCCTCGTCGAGTACGACGCCGATCCGGCCCAGCCGGCGAGGGGCGACGGACGGGTCGGGGATGCCGTCGACATGGGTGGGCACCTGCTGACCGGTGGTCAGTTCGGTGTAGCCCCAGGGCGCGGCCGCACGGATGGACGGCAGGGCCCGGCGGATCGCCGGCAGGGCGCGGTCGGTGGCGTGCTGGAGGATCTCCTCGGCCGCGGGTGGGGCGGCGAGCACCTCGGCCTGGAAGCGGGGCCTCCAGCCGGTGGTGCCGAGTTCGTCGTCCATGATCTTGCGGAGTTCGTCGAGCTCGTCGTCGGTCAGAAAGTCTTCGACGGTCTGCAGGGCGAGAGTCTCGCTGATATGGATCACGGTGCTCCTTCGCGGTCCGAGCGGCCGGAGGAAAATCTGCCCGTCCACTGTTCCGGGACCGTGGCGCGTCGTCCATGCCTCGCCCGGGGCGCGTCGAGGCATCCACGGTCAGGTGTGTGCGCCCGGCAGGGTTCCGCATACGCCCCTGCGCGCCGCTCTGCGCGCCACCTTGCCGCCGGCGACCGCACCGCCGAGGCAACGCGGCAACACGGCAACGCGACGCTCAGTCCCGCAACCCCATGACCAGCTCGCCCGCACCGCCCCGCTCGGCAGTGGTGTAGTACTCGACGACCGCCTGCTGCCACTCCTCGACCGTCAGCCGTCCGTCACCGTCCCGGTCCAGAGCCGCGAACGCCTCCCGTGCCTGCCCGGCCGGCATGCCGACGGCCTGTTGGCCGCGCAGAAACTCCTCGGCGCTGACCGTTCCGTCCCCGTCGCCGTCCACCAGCGCCACATGCGCCTCGACCGACGGGCGCACCAGATCGCCGAGCGTCCCCGATTCATACGCCTGCACCAGGGCGTCCACGAACGCCGGCTCGGCGAGCTGCCCGTCCTCGGCCACCCCGGCGAGCTTCGCCAGGCCCCGCCAGTACTCCCGCGCGCCGGCCAGCGCCGCCGCGCCGCGCGCGGACCGCACCGGCTCCCCCATACCGGCCAGCAGCATCTCGGCGCGCCGAACGAGGTCGCCCTCGTCGACGAAACCGTCGCCATCCGTGTCCTGCACACGGAATCGGTGCGCGTACTTGTCCAGAAGGGCGGTCTCCGTCATGCCACCAGGTCCTTTCTCGGCGAGGGAGGTGAGGGAGGCGATAGCAGCGGTAGAGGTGGTGCTGACTTCGCGGTCCGCCCTGCACGGTAGACCGGAGGCCGCGGCGAGCCCTCCCGCCACGCGACACCAGCGGGGTGAACCCGTCAGTACGTCGAACAGCTCTGTGCCCGCGAGCTCCTGGCCGACGGCTCCGGTGGTATCGGCTACTTCCTCAAGGACAGCGTGTTCGACGCCGACCAGTTCGTCGACGCCTTGGAGCGCGTCGCCGGGGGTAGGACCGCCATGGCAACCGCCGCGTGCTGGCCGTCCTCGCCTACCTGAACACCCCCTGAGTACTGCTCAGGTCCAGCCGGTCGCGGGGCCCGGGCCGGGCCTCCGCGGCCGTTGTCAGTGGGTGCGTGCATCATCGTTCCCATGACACAGAGCACCACTGAGCCACTGCACACGCTCGCCCGCGAGCACCTGCCCGCCGAGATCGCCGAGCGGTGGATCGGCCTGCTCCGGCCGAGCCTGCGCCTGGAGAAGGCCGCGGATACGGGCGCGGGCACGGATCCGGTCGTCGGCCGGCTCGGCGGCCTGCCGGAGTTGCCGGAGAGCGCGGAGTGGCCCGTATGGGAGGGAAAGGGCCCGCTGTCCTTCGTCGCCGCACTCGACTGTGCCGCGCTCCCCTCCGCCGCCCTGGACATCGCCTTGCCGGCGGACGGGACGCTGGCCTTCTTCTACTTCGACGGACAGTTGGACGACGGCTTTGCGGTGGTCGCGCCCGATGAGCCCGACACCTGGGCGGGTGCGCGTGTGCTGTACATACCAGCGGGGGTTCCGGTCGCCGAACGGGCCGCGCCGGCGGAGCTTCGGCCGTTCCCCGAAGTAGCGCTGACGGCGCGCGTGGAGACGACCGCGCCGTACCTCGGGCATCCGGCGGTCCACCGGGAGTTCGCGCCGATGCCCGATGACCACCCGGTGCGGGACGAGGACTTCGAGGAGGCCTTGTGGGACCACGGCGAGGGCACGGAGCACCGCATCGGCGGGCACGCGAACCCGGTGCAGGACGCGGTGGAGTTCGAGGTCGCCCGCGGCGCCCTGGACAGCCCGCCGTGGGACGACCCCCGCATCGAGGAGGAGGCTCTGCGCTGGGTGCTGCTCGCCCAGTTCGACACGGATGACGACGCCGACATGATGTGGGGTGACTGTGGCGCCCTCTACTGGCTCATACGCCCCGAGGACCTCGCCGATCGCCGCTTCGACCGCGCGATGTTCACCTGGCAGTGCGGCTGACGGGAGTCCGTCCGGCCTGGCCGACCCGGGTGTCATCAACTGACGGAGTCGTCCCGGCCGCGTTCGTCCGGCATCTCCCTCTCGTCGCGTCGGTCGACGAGGAGCATCGCGGCGTCGTCGGCCAGGCGGCCCTGCGCGTGGCGGATCAATGCCTGGTGCAGCTGGTTCAGGAACTCCGGCGGGGTGCAGGTGTGCACCGCTTCCATGGCCTGGGGCAGGTCGAAGAAGTCGTTGTGCCGATCGCGGGCTTCGATCACCCCGTCGGTGTGCAGCAGCAGGCGGTCACCGGGTGGGAAGGGATAGCTCTCCGCCTTGGTGGGAGGGCCGGTGATGAAGTCTTCCAGGCCGAGCGGCGGCAGGGGCGAGCTGGGCGTCAGTGCCTGGACCTTGCCCCGGCGCAGCAGCAGTGGAGGCGGATGGCCGCGGTTGACCACCTGCACCACGGGCTCGTCGGGCACCTCGGCCACGAGCGCGGTGACGAAGTCCTCCGCCCGATTCTCCTCCTCGGCCCGGCCGACCGCACCCGGCGCGGCACACTCCCGCCGCAGTGCGGCCGCGCAGTGGTTCATGACCTCCACCAGGTCGTCCTCGTAGTGCACCGCCTCCCGGAACGCGCCCAGCACGGCTGCGGCCAGGCGCACGGCAGGCAGACCCTTGCCGCGGACGTCCCCCATGATCATCCGCACCCCGTACCGGGTGTGCACCACCTCGTACAGGTCACCGCCGATCTCCGCTTCCGACTCGGCCGCGAGATACACGCTGGCCACCCGCACCGGCCCCAGCCGGGCGGGTACCGGCCGCAGGAGGACTTGTTGGGCCGCCACGGCGACCCGGCGCACCTGATCGAGCTCGCCCTGCCTTCGTGTGCGCACGGCGCTACTCGTGGTGACGCTGGCGACGGAGACCACGAGCAGCCCCAGGAGGTTGCTGTAGATCTGCTGGCCGCCCCACGCCTGGTGCAGGGTGGTGGTGAGCAAGCTGACGCCCAGGGCCCCGGCCGCTACGGAGAGCGTGCCTTTCGGGCCCATCGTCAGCGAGGCCAGTGCCGGCATCGCGGTGAGGAGAGGGCCGGTGTACAGGACGTGGGCGGGTGAGAGCTCGATCCCCAGCCCGAGCAGTACGATCACGAACGGCACACACTGCGCGAACCTGAAGAGGACCCGGCTATGACCGCCCGCCCCTCCTGGCGGGGGGCGTGCGCGGAAGAGCGACCACATGCGTACAGCCTGCCTCGCCGGGGGTGAGTGTTCCACTCCTCGCGCTCGGGCCCTCCCGGAGCATGCGGTGGCCCGCGGCGGACAGGGGCGCGCGGCGCCCCCGTCGTCCCGATCGTGTCCGCGTCCGCGTCCGACTGCTGCGCCATCCGCACACCGGGTCGTCCTCGGCCAGCGCGGCAGCGACCGCGGCCGGGCACTGGCCGCGGCCCGCTCCGCCGCGGCGCGTCTCATCCCCCGGCCTGCCGACTCATAGGATCTGGCCGTTCCTGTAGCAAGCAGGCTGCCCTTCGTCGAGCTCTTTGAAGGGCCGCCGGGCAGCCCTGGGGTGCGTCCGAGGGAGCCGGGTTCGAGCACATCGACTCGGTGCGCACCCCCTCACTCGTACATCACGTACTCCGGTCGCGGGGTGAGCGCGAGGACCTCCTTCGGGGTCATCAAGCGGCTCCCCTCCGCGTCCTCCTCGTAGAACAGCTTGAAGCCGGAGTGGACGCCGGCGGGCAGCCGCGCCACCAGCCGGCGCCAGGTGCCCCGCTTCAGCCCCGGCGAGCCGATCCCGTCGACGCTCTTGATCAGCGCAACGCCGGGCTGCGGCCGCAGCGCGGACTCCGCCCGCAGGACGGACTCCGCGACCTGGTGGAAGACCAGCGGCTTCTCCGGCAGGTCGTGCTCCGCCACCAGGCCGGAGAGGTAGCGGGCGACGCGGGTCACCTCCCGACCACTGGTGTGCCCGTACTTCCCGCCCGGCACCTCGCCGGGCCCCATCTCCCACTCCGGGTCGAGTGCGATGCCGACATCGGGATGGACCAGCCACTCGCGCAGCGCCCGCACCTCGTCGAGGGGGGCCGCGCGGCCGGGCTGGATGTTCAGCAGGAGCAGCGCACGCCGCTCGCGGGCCATGCCGTGGAAGCGTCGAATCGTGGCGGCCGGTGTCCGCGAACGGTAGGTGCCGTCGCGCCCGGCCGACGCGTTGGCGACCGTCGCCAGCAGTTCCAGCACCGGCAGCGGCTCACGCCCGGCGGCGTACCCGTGCGCCACCTTCTCCACCTCGGCGGCCCGGGCGCGCAGGTCGCCTGTGCCGAGTCGGCCGAGCGCCGCCGCACCGGGCACCCCGCAGAAGCCCACCAGCCGGTATCGGGGGAACAACTCCCGCCCACCACGCGGGAGTTCCGGTCGGCGATGCGCGTTGTGCCGACCGGAACCGGCGGACGCGGAACGCGACGGCTCCGCGGAGGCGGGAGGGGACTGCTCCGCGGAGGCCGAGGGCTTCGAGGACCGGGACGGACCCGGCGGCTCCGACGCCCGCGGGGGTGGCGGCGCACCGTTCGACGGATCGTCCGGCCCTGCCGATTCACCGCATCCCGCCAGGAGTCCGAGCCCCGTCGCCACGGTGGCGGCGAGCACCGTCCGGCGACTCGTCCCGCTCGCCCCGTCCGGTCCGCCCGTCGCACCCGCACTCGTATCCGCACTGTCGCCCTGGTCCGCCACGTCGCCTCCCGTCCGTGTCACACCCCCGCATCACGCGCCTCTCCAGAGCACACCCCACGAAACCGTCGAGTTCGCCCGCCGAACCCGCCCGCCATCGGGCGCAAGGACGGAGGAATACCCGATGGCGAGGCGCTCGGGCCTGTCGGACGGCTTACGCGCGCCATGCGTCGGACCGGCCGGCCCTAGGACCGGCCCGACGGAGCAGGGCCGGCGGCCCAGGACGACGTGCCGTGGATGGTGTCGATGGCCTGCACGGCACACCCCATGCGGTCGATGGCGCGGAGCACTTCGCGGCGGGCCCTCTCGCTGTCGCCGGGCGGGAAGGCGACCCGGAGCTGATGCCCGTAGGCCGTCTCGTACGTCAGCTGCCACCCGGGCTCGGTGACGACGAAGTGGTCCTGACGGTTGCCGTTGTGTGCGTAACCACCGCGGTCCGAGGTGGGGGCGAGCGCGTCGCGCAGGATCCGAAGGCGCTCGGTGTAGGGGAGGTTTCCTTCGTCCAGGCGGACGTAGATGTGGTCGCGGTCGATCGCCGCATCGAACCAGGGGGCGGCTTCCGGTTCGCGGTGCAGGAGTTCGGAGCTGATGCGGCCGCTGACCCACCCGTCGAGAAACGCGGCGGCCCCGCCGTCGAATCGCTCGTAGTCGTTGTCCCGTGACCAGATCACCACCGGCCAGGACTCGGGCGGCCCTTCGGTCAACCAGCACACCTGCGCTGCGTCGTCGGTCACCGCCCAGGTGAGCAGCCCGCCCGGTTCCGGGAAGAAGGGATGGGGGTGGTCCTCGGGGCAGCGCTCGCGCATCGGCCCGAAGTCCTCCAGGAGGTGTGCTTCGAGCCGGACCGGGTTGTCGTCGCCGAACGGGGTGCACAGGCACAGTGCGCCCCAGAAGTCACCGCGGCCGTAGGTCTCGACCAGCTGTTTGTAGTCGTCCGGCAACCGGGTGCCCAGCGCCCGCTCGGCATCGGCCCAGTCGCCGTGTCCGTTGACCGCCTCGGCGGGCGGTGGCACCCGTTCGATGACGCGGGCAAGGGGGCTGTGGGCATCGATCATGCGCACACCTTAGAACCGACGTCCGAGAGCAGAGGGGCCACAAGCGGCTCGGTGAACACCCGACAAATACGGTGCGGAGAGTGTCGGGTGATCGGGACCGGTGTCGCCGCACGATGGGGACATGGATGACACGACTTTGGTATCCCGCTTCCTCCGCGACGGCTTCGTGAAGTTGGAGGGCGCCGTCGCGCCGCGCGTGGCCGCGGACTGCGCGCGGCTGCTGTGGCGGGAGACGGGCTGCGACCCGGACGATCCGGCGACGTGGACGCAGCCCGTGCACTGGGTGGCCGGCATGGCGCAGGGGCCGTTCGCCGCCGCACCCAACTCCCCTTCCCTGCAGCACGCGTACGACCTGCTGGTCGGCGCGGGGCGCTGGGAGCCGCGCTACTCGCTGGGCACGTTCCCGCTGCGCTTCCCGCACGAGGAGGAGCCGGACGACGCGGGCTGGCACATCGAGGGGAGCTATCTGCCGGACGGCGAGAGCTGGTACTTCACCAATCTGCGCTCCCGGGGCCGGGCACTGCTGATGCTGTTCCTGTTCAGCGAGGTCGGTGAACAGGACGCCCCGACCCGGATCCGGGTCGGCTCACACCTCGACGTGCCGAAGGTGCTGGAGAAGCACGGGGAGGACGGGGCGAGCGGGCTGACCCTTGCGCCCGACCTGGTGGCGGCGTCCGACCACCGGCCACTCGCCCTCGCCACCGGGTCCCCGGGCGACGTCTTCCTGTGCCATCCGTTCCTGGTGCACGCGGCGCAACCGCACCATGGGACGCGGCCGCGCTTCATGGCCCAGCCGCCGCTGATGCCGGCCGCGCCGTACGAACTGGAGCGGGCCGACGGCGCGTACTCACCCGTGGAGATCGCGATCCGTCGGGGCCTGGGACAGGACACCCCCGGCCCGGACGGGGACGGCACCGACTGCGGCGCCAGGTAGGCCGGGTAGACCGGGTAGACATGGTTCCGCCTCAGTCACCCTCACGGTTCAGGACACGGCGGGCGGCCGTCAGCCAGCGGTCCTTGCCGGCTTTCGCCTCGCGCAGACGGTCGGCGTTCTGACGGATCAGACGACGTTGGATGCGGATCTCGGCCGCCGCCCATACCTTCACCAACTTCGTCGACTTCTGACAGGCCACGTCGGCGCGGGCGGTGGCGCGTTCGACGGGTGTGGGTTCGGTCGTTTTCCAGCGCTCATCGCCGGCTGCGGCATAGGGGTCCGGGTAGTCGAAGCCTGCCTCCGCCATGCATGCATGCCATTTGCGCAAGGTGTCGCGTACTTCGGGGGCCCGCCGGGAGTCTTCCAGGGCCGTGCCGGTCAGCTGGTTGAAGGCGTGGTCGTCGGGCGGGGCGGTGTCGCCGACGAGTTGGCGCTGGGCGGTCTTGAGGCAGCCGCCCTTGCCGGAGGGCCCGTAGGCCGCGCGCTGCACCTCGGCGGGGAGCGCCTCGCGCTCTTCCCAGGCGCGGTTGCGACGTACCACCGCCGGCGGGTCGGGGTGCAGGTGGTACCCGTAGCGGACGGCCTCCGCCTCGTCGACTCCGTATCGTCGGAGGTTCGGCGGCTTGGTGTCCTGGGGGTCCACCGGCGGCAGGGTCTTCCACTCCAGGTCCCGGTCGTTCATGCACCGGCGCAGGAGAATGTCCTGTGCGTCTTCCACTACGTGGGTCTCGGCCACGGTCGACGCGTAAGCGTCCAGTGGCAGCCGGAGCGGCTCGGCCTGCCGGGACACAGGCGGGGAGTGCGGAGCGGGCGTGGTCTCGTGCTCCGCGGCTGTGCAGGCGGTGGTGGCCAGGAGCAGCAGTGCGAGCGCGGTGGTGGCCCGGGCGCGGGAGAGCGACATGGTTGCCTCTCGTCGTGCTTGCGCGGTGTGTGGGGAGAAGGTGCGGTGGCAGGTAGGGCGGGGTGCGGCCCAGTCGCCGCACCCCGCCCGTCAGCAGTGGCTTACGGAACGGGCCTGCTGTCAGCTGAACTCAATGGAGCTCGTGGAGTCGTGCATGCCGCTGTGGTCGCCGAAGTGGGCCTCACTGTGGTGCGGCTTCAGGAGAAAGCTGGCGCCCGTGTAGCCGGCCTTCGAGTAGAACGTGACCGTGCGGTTGCCCTGGTTCTGGGCGGAGCTGATGGTGTCGTTCCAGCCGTCGTGCTCCAGGTTCCGCATGTTGTGGGTGAAGGTCGTGTTCCTGTTCCTGAAGTTGGCGTCCTGGTAGACCTTGACCTTCTTGACCACGCGCTGGGCATCGGCAACGCCCGTGTGGCTGTCGGCAGCGGCCGGCAGAGCGGCACCGAGCGTGAGTGCGGTTACGGCGAGGCCCGCGGCGGCTATATGACGGACAGGCATGGTGTGCCCCTTTGGCTAGTTGTCACGCGCTGTACGTGACGTCGGTGAAGCGCCGGCGGGCCCGCCCAAGTCCCGAAGCGGGAGGGGGCGGCCCCTGCGCTCATGGGTTCCATGCTGTCCGGCGCCGCCGACCCCCACTTCCTGCCCCAGACGCATCCGGCTCCCCCGAGCGGAGGAACGGCGCTTCCACCTGAAGGGCGATGGAACCCTTGCTGACGGCGCTAACCGCCTGAGGGCGCAGGGCAGTTGCCGCCGAGCCCCGGAGGGGTACCGAGGACTCCGGCGATGAAGGCCGCCAGCTGCCCTCGCATCTCCTCGCGGGACACGCGCTTCTCGCCGGCCAGGTACTCGACGAGGTCGGCTCGGGTGGCGGCGAGCAGCGCGTGGGCGGTGAAATCGCTGTCGATCGGATGCGGAATCCGCTCCAGCAAGTCCCGGAGCAGGGCGTGCCACCGCTCGTAGTGTTCGGTGCGATAGGGGCTGTCGCTGCCGGTTTGCTCCAGGGCCAGCGCGAGGTGGCGGTTGTCGAGCTTGAAGCACAGGACGGCGTCGAGCAGGGCCGGTACGCGCTGAAGCGGCGGGGCGGCGGGCCCCAGGGGTGGCGGGCCCTCCTCGACGGCGCTTCCGATCGGTTCGAGGCGGGCTTCGTACAGCGCACGGATCAGCCCGGTGCGATCGCCGAAGGCACGGAAGAGCGTTCCCTTGCCGACACCGGCCGCCGCCGCGACGTCGGCCATGGTGACCTCCTCCGGGCTCTGGCAGCGGGCGAAGAGCGCGTCGGCTGCCGCGAGGACGGCCGCCCGGTTGCGCGCCGCGTCCTTGCGCGGTCTGCGCTCGGTCATGTGGTTCCTCCAGTTGCGATGCGGACCGGCGGTCCGTATCTTCACAGAAGCGGACCGTCGGTCCGCATCGTCATCGTACGCGACGGAGGACTCATGCCTGGAACCATGCCCGCGCACACCTCGCCCCCAGATCTGTACCGCCATGGCCTGCGGCTTCTGCTGGACAAGGACATTCCCGCCTGGGTCGGCCTGTGGGCCGCGGACGGCGTCATGGAGTTCCCCTTCGCTCCCCCCGGCTGGCCCGAGCGGCTGGACGGCAGGGAGGCCATCGCCGCCTATATGCGCGACTATCCCGACCACATCGACCTGCACGACTTCCCCGACGTGCGGATCCACCAGACCACCGCCCCCGGGACCATCGTCGTCGAGATGCGGGGCGTGGGCCGGGTGGTGGAGACCGGCGGCCCCTTCGACATGACCTATATCGCCGTCGTGTCCGTGCGGGACGGACGCTTCACCTCCTACCGCGACTACTGGAACCCCCTCGCCGTCCACGCCCCCGGCATGGACTTCACCAGGAGCGACGCCCGATGACCGGCACCGGCACCAGCACCGCCGCCACCCTCGTGGTCGGTGCCACCGGCACCACCGGCAGCCGTACCGCGACGCGGCTGACCGCCGCCGGCCACCGCGTCAAGGCCGCCAGCCGCCGCGCCACCCCGGTCGCGGGCGCGGAACCGGTCCGCTTCGACTGGTACGACCCCGCCACCTTCGACGGCGCCCTCAGCGGAGCCGACCGCGCCTATCTCGTCCCGCCCGTGGGGGATCCGGACCCGGCCGCGGTCATGCTGCCCTTCCTCCGCCAGGCCCGCGCCGTCGGAGTCCACCGCGTGGTGCTCCTCAGCTCCTCGGCCATCCCCGAAGGGGGCCCGGCGGTGGGGGCGGTGCACGGGGCCCTGCCCGGCCTGTTCGAGCAGTGGGCGGTACTGCGCCCCTCCTGGTTCATGCAGAACTTCACCGGCACACACGGCCACGCCCACAGCATCCGTGAGGACGGCGTCATCCTGACCGCGACGGGGGCCGGCCGGGTCGGATTCGTCGACGCCGACGACATCGCCGCCGTCGCCGTACACGCCCTGACCGACGACCACGCGCCCGACTCCGAGCTGATCCTGACCGGGCCGGAGGCGCTCAGCCACGACGACATCGCCACCGTCATCACGGAGGTCACCGGCCGCCCCGTGGCCCACCGTCCCCTGACGTACGAACAGCTGCGGGACCGTCTGGCCGCGCAGCTGCCGCCGGAGTTCGCCGCCATGCTGGCCGGCATGGACCGTGCCATCGCCGAGGGAGCCGAGGACCGGACCACCGACACCGTCCGGCGCCTCACCGGACGCCCGCCGCACGGTTTCCGGGCGGTCGCCGAACGGGAGCTGGGATGTGGGCCCGGCCATGAGCCATCGGACAGGCCTTAGGATCGGACGGTGACGCAGAGCGCGATGCTGGCCGGGGCCTTCGACGAACTGGCCGACAGCTACGATCACCGGCACCACGAGGACATCGCACGGGCGCTGATCGCATGGGTGGCTCCCGGTGAGGGCGACGCGGTCGCCGACGTGGCATGCGGAGCGGGAGCCGTCGCCCGGCAACTCGCGCTAAGCCGGCCCGATACCGCGCACCCCGTCCTGGCCGTCGACCTGTCTCCCGGAATGGTCGCGGTGGGCCGGGCCCGTGCCGCGGGCCTGGTACGTGACACGGCGATCGACTGGCGGGTCGGCGACGCCGTACCGCTGCCGGTGGCCGATCACTCCCTGGACGTCGTGCTCTGCGCGTCCTCGCTGCACTTCCTGGGGCGCCGGGCCCTGGCCGACTGGCGGCGCGCCCTGCGCCCGGGTGGCCGGGTGGGCTTCACGCTGCCCCTGGCCACGCACTTCCGTCCGTCGGAGCGCTTCTCGGGTCATGTCGCCCGCGATCTGCCGCTGCCCCGGACCGCGCAGGAGGCGAGCGTCCGGGCGGCGGAGTGCGGATTCACCGAGGTCGATTCCCGCGTCCTCGTCCTCGGTACGCGTCGCGTGGTGATGACCTCGGGCGTGGAACCAGGCGATCGCTAGGCCTGTCCAGTGGGTCATGGCCGGGTCCCCCATCGCTGCGGCGAGGACCTGCGGGGCGGTCCAGATAGCTCGTCCGGCGGGCGTCCCAGGAACGCCGCAGCGGGTCCCGCACCGCCCGGACGCACCACCCGGCCGGGGTGACCACCGCGAAGTACAGGGCGGCCAGGCCCAGGTGTCGCAGCCGCTCAGTCCATCGGGATCGCGGCACGCCAGTCCCCCTCCTCCCGCCACTCGGGCTGGTCCCGCTTGTCCAGCAGGAAGTCGCCGAGGACCAGCAGATCGATCCGGGTGCGCATGAAGCAGGCGTACGCCTCCTCGGCGTCGCGCACGATCGGCTCCCCGCGCACATTGAACGAGGTGTTCACCAGCACCGGGCAGCCGGTGCGGTCCCGGAAGGCGGCCAGCAGCGCGTGGAACCGCGCGTTGCGCTCGGCCGACACGGTCTGCACCCGGGCCGAGCCGTCGACATGGGTGACCGCCGGGATCGTCGAGCGGGGCACCCGCAGCAGGTCCGGCCCCGTGACCCCTTCGGGCGCGGCCTCGCACTCCCGCCGCCGTGCCGCGGCGACCTGCGCGGTCAGCAGCATGTACGGACTCTCCTGCGTCAGGTCGAACCAGTCCTTGGCGTCCTCCGCGAGCACCGCGGGCGCGAACGGACGGAAGGACTCCCGGAACTTGGTCTTGAGGTTGAGGGTGGACTGCATGGCCGGGTCGCGCGGATCGGCGAGGATCGACCGGTTGCCCAGCGCCCGTGGTCCGAACTCCATCCGTCCCTGGAACCAGCCCACCACCCTTCCCTCCGCCAGCTCCGCCGCGACCCGCTCCACCAGCTCCCGCTCCGGCAGCCGTACGGCGGGGTATCCGCCCCGGGCCAGGAACTCCCCGACCTCGCGGTCGCAGTAGCCGGGGCCGAGCAGCGCCCCCGCCATGGCGTCCGTGCCGCGCCCCACATGGGCGCGGGGCGCTCCGCGGCGGTGCGACTCGGCCAGGGCCGCGCCGAGCGCCCCGCCCGCGTCACCGGCGGCCGGCTGGACCCACAGCTCGTCGCAGACCCCGTGGGCCAGGATCCGGCCGTTGGCCACGCAGTTGAGGGCCACGCCGCCGGCCAGGCACAGCCGTCGCTCGCCGGTGCGTGCCAACGCCGTCCGGGCCAGCCGCAGCATCACCTCCTCGGTGACCTGCTGCACCGAGGCCGCGAGGTCGAACTCCCTTTCCGTGAGCGGGCCTTCCGGTGTCCGGCGTGGCCCACCGAACAGTTCCTCGAAGGCCCGGCCGACCATGGTCCGCCCGTACTGGAAGGTGAAGTGACGCAGATCCAGGCGGAACGAGCCGTCCGGCTTGACGTCGATCAGCCGCTCCCGGATGAGCGGTGCGTAGCGCGGCGTCCCGTAGGGCGCCAGACCCATCAGCTTGTACTCGCCCGAGTCGACCTTGAAGCCGCAGAAGTAGGTGAACGCCGAGTACAGCATGCCGAGCGAGTGCGGAAAGCGCAGTTCCGCGAGGGGGACCAGCTCGGTGCCCCGGCCGTGCCACAGTGTCGTCGTCGCCCACTCCCCCACGCCGTCGACGCACAGCACCGCCGCCGACGGGTACGGGCTCGGGAGGAACGCCGATGCGGCGTGCGAGGCATGGTGCCGGTAGGCCACCACCGGAGGCAGCGGCCGCCCGGGCGCCAGGTCGCGCAGGTGCGCCCGTACGTCGTCCAGAGCCCGCCGCTTCCAGCCGGCCCACTGCGGGAACGCCCGGCGGAACACCGGGAAGCCGTGCGGGGCCGTGGCCAGCCAGGTCGCCGCCACCCGGCGGAACTTCAGTCCCGGGTCCTCGTAGAACGCCACGGCCGCCAGCTCGTCGAGGCGCAGTCCGGCCTCGCGCAGGCAGAAGGAGACGGCGTGCGAGGGAAAGCCGGGGTCATGGCGGCGCCTGGTGAACCGCTCCTCCTGCGCCGCCGCGAGCGGGGTGCCGCCGGCCACCAGCGCGGCCGCGCTGTCGTGGTAGTAGGCGGAGATGCCCAGGACCGGGCGGTGCGGCCCGCCGGGGCCCGACCGGTCGGCGCGCGCACCGCCCCTGTCGCTTCCCACGTCAGAACAGGGGGTAGACCGACGCGTCGTCCTCGGGCTGCGGTCGCAGTCGGGACGGCGGCGGGGCCTGGGCGGCGGGCCGGTCCGGCGGGACGTCGGGCGAGGGCTCGGGGCGGCCCCGGTGCCGCAGCCAGGAGGCGAGGCGGCGGAGCGCCGATTCGGGCGCCGCGCTGTTGTCGTCGGGCATGGATGGGCTCCTCACGCCAGGTCGAGGCGGTCCGCCAGCTGCCGGGCCACCAGGTCGTACCCCAGGTCGGTGCAGTGCACGCGGTCGATGAACAGCCAGTCCTCCGGCCCGGCGGCCTCGGCCAGTGCCGCGTTCATGTCCAGGAAGGGCACATCGAGGCGGGCGCATCCGGCGGCCAGCCGGTCCGCGTAGGCGCGGCCCACCGCCATGGTGGAGATGTCGTTGTGGAACCGGCGGAAGTTGGACACCTCGTCCAGTTCCTCGAAGAGCAGCCGCTCGCGGGGCAGCGGCTCCGCCCGCACCCAGGGCGCGAGCGGCTGGAGGACGAAGGTCAGCCGGGTGCCCAGGGCGTTGGCGAGCGATTTCCATCCGCCGAGGTGACGGAGCGTCAACTCGGTTGCGTGCGCCACTCGTTGGTCCGGTGGTGGGACGACGTCGGGGGCGGGTCCGCAGTCGAAGAACGCGCCGTGCCGGCCCTGCTGCTCCTCGGGCAGCCGGCTGAGCACCAGGTTGTTGACGCCGGAGAGCAGCACGATGTCCTCGACCGGCGGGAGTTCGTGCTGGAACAGGGTGAACAGCAGGAGTTCCTGGGCGGAGTTGTGGCTCTGCCCGGCGATGTTCAGCCAGGGCAGCCGGGGCGCGTGGGTGCTCCACAGCCGCGCGGTGATCGTGGCCGCGTCACCGGTGGCGCCCACGCCGAAGACCGCGGAACTGCCCGCGAGCACCCGTACCGGGCCGTCGGGGCGGTCGTCGCCGACGGTCGCCCGGAGCCCGTCGGGGCCCGGGGTGACCCGGAAACCGTGCCGGTCGGTGGTGTAGACGGGGGTCTTCTCGTTGCCGTACTGGAAGTACCCCAGATAGGGCTGGTCCTCCAGGACGAAGGTGTAGTGCTCCATGTGCGGGGTGAACTCGGCGCGGGGTGACGTCATCGCGAAGGGGCTCCCGTCGGTGCGCGGTGCGTGGCTGTGGTGCCGTCCGTGGTGACCGGGCGTCCCGCCGTGCGCGGGTGCGGACCGTGCGCACGGCGGGTGCGGGGTGGGCGGTGTGCGTTCAGCGGGCCGGCATCGGGGGTGGTGGCTCGGGCAGGGAGCCGGGGCGGTCCTCGCGGATGAGGTCGGCGTTGATGGCCATACCGGCCAGGCCTCCGCTGGCGGCGGCCATCGCGGCCTGCTGCATGTTCCGGCCGAGGTCCCCTGCCACGTACAGCCGGGGCAGGCTGGTGCGGCCGCGCTCGTCGGTCTGCACGGACTCCAGGTCCGGGGCCTGCAGCCAGGGGCGCAGCGGGGCCACCCGGGGCTCGATGTCCAGGTGCAGGAAGAGCGCCCCGTAACTCGCGGACCGGCCGTCCTCGAAGAAGACCTCGACGCCCTCGGGATGCGGCTTGACCTCGCCGACCCCGTCGGTGACGACGGGCACGCCGGCCGCGGTGAGCCGGTCGCGCTCGTCCTGGGGCAGCTCGCGCCGGTCGGAGAGGTAGGTGATGCTGTCGGACCACACCGTCAGGGTCGCGGCCAGGCACTCGCCGGGCACGGTCCCCCCGTACACGGCGAAGGCGCGTTCGCGTACTTCCCAGGCGTGGCAGTACGGACACTCCAGGACCGTCCTGCCCCACAGGTCCGCCAGGCCCGGGATCGGCGGCAGTACCGAGCGCACACCGGCCGCGTACAGCAGGGTGCGGGTGCGGAAGGTGCCGGACTCCTTGGTGGTGACCACCACATGGTCGCCGTCGGGCTCGGCCGACACCACCTCGTCGTCGTGGAAGGTGACGTCGTACGCGGCGAGTTGGGCGCGGGAGCGGGCTCGGAAGTCCGCGATCGTCGCCCCGTCGTTGGTGAGGACGTTGTGCATGACGCCCGACGCCATGTTGCGGGCGTCACCGGAGTCGATCATCAGCACCCGGCGGCGTGAACGCCCCAGGTAGAGCGCCCCGTTGAGGCCGGCCGGGCCGCCTCCGACGATCACCGTGTCGTAGAGCTGTGTGTCCAAGGGTCATCCTTTGTCGAGAGGGTCGTGGTGCGGGGGTGGATCGGACGGCGGCCGGTCGGACGACGGTGGTGGTGCGCCGGGCGCCGGGGGTTCGGTGGGCGCGGGCCGGTCGCCGGGCGCGGAGTGGTCCGCGCGCAGGGGCGCGAGCAACAGCACGGCCCCCGTGGCCAGGACGCCCCCGCACACCACGAACACCGCGGGCACGGACAGGGCTTCGGCGAGCAGTCCGCCGAGGGTCGCACCGACCGGCATGGTGCCCCATGCGCACAGCCGGGACACGCTCATCACCCGGCCCTGGAGGTCTTCCGGGGTGAGCCGCTGGCGCAGCGACATCACGGGGATGTTCCAGCCCATCATGAAGACGCCGTTGGCGGCGAGCGCCAGCGCGGCCAGGGCCGGGTGGCGGACCAGGCCCAGCGCGGTGTAGGCGGCTCCGGACGCCACCAGGGACCACCGGGCCAGCCGTACGGTGGGCAGCCGGGCGGCGGCCCGGGGCGCCAGCCAGCTGCCGGCGACGGCGCCCAGCGACCCGGCGGCGAGCAGCAGCCCGTACCCGGTCTCGCTCAGCCCCAAAGTGCGGTCGCTCAGCAGCACCAGCATCGAGAAGGTCGCCGAGAACACCAGGCCGTACAGGGCGCTCGCGGCCAGAGTGAGCCGCAGGGTGCGGTCGGCCAGGACGAAGCCGAGCCCCTTGCGGATGTCGCGCAGCACTCCGCCGCCCGGCCCGCCGGGTGCCGCCTCGCGGCCGGGGCGGACGAGCGGGGCGAGGCCGCACAGCAGCAGTGCGGCCAGCGCGTAGAGCACCCCGCCGGTGGCCAGCGCCGCGGCGGCGGTCAGGCCCACCAGCAGGCCCGCCACGGGCGGTCCGGCCGTTTCGTTGAGCACGATCTGCGCTGCCATCAGCCGCCCGTTGGCGCGCTCCAGATGCCGCTCGTCGACCAGGCGCGGCAGCATCGCGGGCGCCGCGGTGTCGGCGAGGGTCTCGGCGATGCCCAGCAGGAACGCCAGCGCGTACAGCAGGGCCAGCGGGCGGTCGTCGGCGAGCACCAGGGCCATGCCGAGCAGGGCCGCCGCGCGGACGAGGTTGCTGCCCAGCACGATCCGGCGCCGGTCGACCCGGTCCACCAGGACGCCTGCGGGGAGCGCGAACAGCAGCCAGGGCAGCATGTTGACGGCGGTCAGTCCGGCGACCGCCGCCGGGTCGGGGTGGTGCGCGACCACCAGCAGCGGCAGCAGGGTACGGGTGACGCCGTCGCCCGCGTTGGAGGCGGCCGTCGAAGCCCACAGCCAGCGGAACGGGCGGCCCAGGTCCGCGCGGCGGGCCGGGCGGGGCCCGGACCGGGCGGTACTAGTCAACGGCGCTCCCCTCGGGCCACGCGCGCAGGCCCAGCAACCGCTCGCCCAGTTCGGTCAGCGTCGCCGGCCCGTACAGCTCGGCCTCGTCCTTGCGCACCCCGCCTTCCGGCGGATGCGGCGGGACCCGCTCCCGCCAGAACCGCACCCGGGCCTCGCGGAGTTCGGCGTTCTCCTGCCAGGCGGGTGCCATGGTCAGGTACTGGGCCATGCGCACCCGGTCCTCGGAGACGTTGGGGTGCACCCCGTGCGGCAGCAGACTGTTGAAGATGATCAGGTCGCCGGGCGCGACCTGAGGCGTGGTGATCGAGTATCCGGTGATGTCCGGCGTGCCCGGGTCGCGGTCGGCGGGCTGGTCGCTCACCCACTTCTCCCACTCGGTGAAGATCTCCGGCACGCACTGGAACCCCCCGATCTCCTCGTCGCCGTGGGTCAGCGAGAGCACCGCCTGGCAGCTCACCGGCAGCGGGTCGGTGGAGGTGTCCACGTCCCAGTGGATGAAGCCGTCGAAGGCGCGCGGCCCCCGGTTGGGGGGGTTGACGTTGGCGAAGTCGATGGTGACCCACAGGTCGGTGCGGTCCCAGATGTCGGCGAAGGCCCCGTACACCCGGGGGGTCTGCCGGACGTCCCACTGGGCTTGGTGGTTGTACATCTCGACCAGCCCGCTGTGGCCCGGCAGCCGGTCGTTTCCGGTGTGCGGCGAGGTCCAGGTCGAGGGGGCCTCGGGGCGCATGTCGAGGAAGGAGCACAGGCCGTCGGTGAGGGCGGCGACCGTCTCCGGCGCCACTGCCTGACGGACGATCACATAGCCTTGGGTGGTCCATTGTCGCCAGTCCGCGGGGGACAGGACGCGCAGTGGTTCCGTCTTGTGGATGTCTCGCAGTTGGATGGCGGCCACGGGCACTCTCCAGGGACACGACGCCTGCACAGGATCGGGTGGGACGGGCCGGCCCCGACATGTCCGATTCGGCCAAGCTTCGCCCGGTCGGGTGTCGAGGGAAACGGGTACGGGGCGTTGGACGGGGCTGGGGCGGGGGTCACTCGATGATCAGGCGGCGGTCGGGCAGCACCACGGCGTCCAGCTCGGTCCCGGTGAGCAACTCCAGTGCCTCGTCGAGGTGGTTGAGGAGGGGGCGGCCGCCGGCGTTGGCGCTGGTGTTGATCAGCACGGGCAACTCCGTGCGGGCGGCGACGGCATGGCACAACCGGTGCAGCAGGGGCTGGGCGTCGGGCCGTACGGTCTGCAGTCGGGCCGTGCCGTCGATGTGCCGCGCCTCGGCGAGCTGCCGGGCCCGGTCGGGCCGCACCCGCACCGCGAACAGCATGGTCTCGGTGTGGTCCAGCGGGCCGGTGAAGTACTGGTCGGCGACCTCCTCCGGGCAGATCGGCGCGACCGGGCGGAACCACTCCCGGTGCTTGATCGTCTGGGAGACGTACCGGCGGGCGCCGCTCCAGTGCGCCGAGACCAGCAGCGAACGGTGGCCCAGCGCCCGCGGCCCGGTCTCCAGGCCGCCCTGCAGCCAGGCCACGCAGCGCCGGACGGCCAGCAGGTGGGCGACGGTCTGGAGGAACTCCTCGTCGTCGGCCGGGCGGTGCAGCGACAACCCGAGGCCGGCCAGTCTCCGTGCCAGGCCACCGGGTGGGGCCATGCCGTCGCCGTCCACCGTCTCCAGGCCCGCAAGCGGCGGTCCGGCGTAGGCCAGCGACGTGGAGCGCGAGCGGCTGCGCAGAGCTGGACGGTCGGCCGGGTCGGCGACGGCCAGCGCCGCGCCCAGTGCGATCCCCGAATCGTCGCAGCAGGTCGGGATGGACACCCGGGTGAACTGGCCGCACTCGGCGAGGCGGCTGTTGGCGGTGATGTTGAGCGCGCAGCCGCCCGCGTAGCAGAGCGTGGTGTAGCTGGGGAAGCGCCGGCTGACGCCGGTGACCAGTCGCGTCAGGTCCCGCTCCACGGCGGTCTGCAAGGTGGCCGCCAGGTCCCTGCAGACGCGCTCGTCGGGGGAGGTCCCGACCGCGGTCGTCCGGCCGTCCGCGGTGCGGATCTCGTCGGGGAAGACCGAGCCGAAGGAGTGCACGACGTCGTCGTCCGAGGAGTCGGCGAGGCCCGCGTCCAGATATCCGCCGCTGTCCGGGTCGTACTCCCACCAGGTGTCGGCATAGCGCAGGGCGGTGCCGGTCAGTCGATCCTCGTCGAGCGGCTCGAAGAGGTCCGGCGAGGCGCGGCGGACGGACTGCGGGACGAGCATGGCGTGCAGCACCGGCAGCAGGGCGGCGTCGCTCTCCCCGGTGGCCGTCAGCCCGAGCAGCTTGCCGGTGTCGAACTGGCTGCCGTGGACGCGTCGTGCCAGGGCCTCGTAGACCAGGCCGAAGCGCGGGCCGGTGCGGTTGGTGAAGGACATCACCGGGGTCAGCTGGTCGCCGTCGCCGAGGCAGACCATGCCGCACTCGGCGTAGTTGCCGGTTCCGTCCAGGGCCAGCACCAGGGCCTTGCGGGCCCCGGAGGTGTAGTACGCCAGCGCGGCGTGCGCGTAGTGGTGGCGCACCGCGGTCAGCGTGATGTCGCCGAACCCCTTGGCCAGCGGCCAGTCCAGGGGTTTGATCACCCGGGTGACCGCGTCGGCGAGTCCGGTGCCGCCGGTGGCCGTCCAGCGGGCGTCCTCGTTGACGAGTTCGACCAGCGCCGGGGGCAGCACCTGGCACATCGGTGTGTACCAGTCGGCCACGGCGATCCCGGTCACCGGGCTCGCCGCCCGCTCCCGCAGTTCCGCCAGCCACTCGGCGGCGGCCCGCGGGAAGTCGCCGTTGCCGCCGCACACATGACGCAGCCCCAGCCGCCGCTCGGCCTCGATGACGCGGTAGCCGCCCGCGTCGGTGAGCGCGGCACCCGCGTCATGGCCGAAGTGCATCCCAATCGTTGCCATGGAACCAGTCGCCCTTCCTCGGCCCGGAGGAGAGTCGCGGGGCCGGGTCGTGGATCGGCGGCCCGCCTCGCGGAGGGGCGGGCCGTTGCGGAGAGCGTCAGGAAGGGCCCGGGTCAGGACAGGGTGGCGAGGCCCTGGGCGTGATGGCGCTCCAGGAGGCCCTGCACCACCTCGCGCATGTAGGCGCAGTAGCCGGGCGACATCAGCTGGATCGAACCGTTCTCCTCCTCCAGCGCTCCGGCGGAGCCGCCCGAGCAGGTGCCCTGGAGTTCGCAGCCCTGGCAGCCGGGGCCGTTGGTGTAGGCCCGCATGCCGTAGTCCTGGTAGGCCGGAGAGGAGAAGATGCCGCGCCAGTCGTCGATGGTGCCGAGCTTGCGGGCGGTGGCCTTGCAGGCGAAGACGCTGCCGTTGGGCTCGATGGAGAGCTGGCGGCCGACCGCCGGGCAGGTCTTGTAGTCGGCCTGCTCGGCCCACTTGGCCTCGTCGATGATCATCTGGAAGGTCTGGTACCAGTAGCCGCTGAGCTGCACGCCGCGCTCGCGCCCGTAGTCGACGGCGGCCAGCAGCCGCTGCGCCACGTCGTGCGGGCTGTGCTGCTCGAAGAACTCCCTGGCCTGGAACGACACGATGACGTCCAGGGCGTCCAGACCGGCCTCGGCGACGAAGTCGATGAGTGGGGTGCCCCACTTGTCCCAGGTGTACTGGGAGAGCACCGAGGTGATGCTGACCGGGACGCCCGCGCCCTTCATGTCGAGGATCGCCTTGCGGACCACGGCCCACGGGGTGCGCTGCTGCTGTCCGCCGCGGAACTCGCCGGTCTCGGGCACCAGGTAGTCGATGGAGACGGTGGTGCCGACGCGGTGCCTGGCGAGCGCCGCCAGCAGCTCGTCGTCGATGCGGGAGCCGTTGCTGGTCAGGTCGTAGGAGAGGGTGACCCCGGCGTAGCGGTCGCCGAACGTGCGCAGCACGTGCAGGATCGTGCCCCGCGCCAGGGTGGGTTCGCCGCCGAAGAACGACACCGTCAGATGGCCACCTCCGTTGGCCTTGCGCAGCTCGATGGCTTCCTTGACGGTCTTCTCGGCGACCTCGCGCGACATGTGCATCGAGGGGTTGCGGCCCTCGTCGGCACCGTGGTTCCAGTCGCCCTTGGCGAGCGTGGGGCCCGAGTCCTGGCGGAGCGGGCCGGCGTCGTCGCGCGAGCGGCGCAGTTCGACCAGGACCGGACCGGGTTTCACCGACTCGCCGGAGGTGTTGCGCTCCTCGACGCCGCCGTCGAAGTTGTACGCGAAGCAGCCCTGACAGGAGAAGTTGCAGGCGTTGGTGAGCACGAGCTGAATGGAGGAGTGGAACACGCCGCTGCCCAGTGCGCTCTGCCGACTCTCCAGCAGACCGTCGATCTCCCTGGCCTCGTCGTGCCCGGCCTCGACGAGGAACCGGGCGTCGACGAGGTCGCGCAGTGAGTCGTCGTCGGCCCGCTTCCTCAGTTGGTCCCAACTGAGGCCCTGGGAGGCCTCTTTGAGGAGTTCGACGATATCCCGGTCGATCAGCCGAGCATTTCCGAAGAGTGAATGAAAGGCCATGGTCCGCTCGTCGTCCTCGTAGGAGCCGAGCCGGCCCCCGAACGACGCGAAATCCCGGTCGCCCGCGGCGCGGAGGGTGCGGACGTAGCGCGAGGACTGGTACATCGAATTCTGCATGGTGAAGATTTCTCCCTGCGTCTTACGACTTCCGACCCGGCGTATGGCGCGGCCCCGGGCGCGCGGCGTACGGCACGGCGTCGGTGAAGGGGATTTCGGCGCGGGGCCGTGGGGCGCGGACCGGTCCCGGACCTGGGTCCGGCCCGCGCGACAGACCGGGGCCCGGCCGGTGGGCGGGGCCCCGGGGAGCCTCAGCCCTTAGGCCGACGCCCCCTCTTTCCGCTGCTCAGCGGAGGCCGAGACGGCCTCCGCCTGCTTGCGGGCGGGTGTGATGGTCGGGGCGTTTCCCTTGTCCGGCGACACAAACGCGCACGGGCGGGACGACGCGGTGACCGCGGGGCGGGCGACCTTCTTGACTTCGGCCATCTGGCCTCCTCAGTAAGTGCGACTCACAACGCGCCCCACTGAAGCAGAAGAAATGAACGCTCGATAAGACTTCTACCGGTCATGCTCGGAAAAACACCTCGATCACATTTACCAACACTTTCCGAGCGTTCCGCAGAGAATTGATCTTTCAGCATTCGTCGGGTGCTGCGCTGAGCGGCCAATTCGCCCGCACGCCCGCGTGATCCCATGCGGCCGGGAGCGTCGCCGGGCGCACTTCGATTTCCTTTGCGCGGGATGAGATCCAGCCAGAAGAGGGGGTGGGACGGCGTGCGGCCGGTCCGGCCCGGCGGTGCCCGGCGCGGTGACAAGGCGTGCGGCCCCTGCCACCGCCCGCAGCGCTCCACGGGGTGGCGGGCGGCCCGTCGGACGCCCCGTCGTGACCGGGCGCATACGGAACGCATCTGCTTTGACCGCACCGGGGTCGCGTGCCTACGCTCGGAAGAGACGTCGTTGAGAGTGCAACATCGATTGCCGCGACGTCAGCGAAGCAGGTCGGAGTCCTGCGAAGTCGCCCCGCCGATGCGGCCGGGCCGCGCGCGTTGCCGGCGCACGGTGGTGGGGCCGGAGAACTCCATATCGATACGCCGATGACCTCGGTACGCCGACGCATCGGCCACGCACCACCCCCGAGAGGGGACGACCATGCGCGCGAAGACCAGAACCCATCGCATCGTCGCAGCACTGTGTGCAGTGCCCTTCCTCGTGTTCGCCGGCGCCGGCGCCGCGAGCGCGGCTGCGGCCACCGCACCGGCGGCCGCAACGTCCCACGTCCAGAACCACGACTGGCGCTGTGACTACTGGACCTGGGACGACTGGGACTGCGACGCCTACTACGGACACGGCTACCACGGCCTCAGCTACGGCTTCTCCGGCCACGACCACGGATTCGGCTACGGCGGCCACGGCTACGGTGGCGGATACGGCGGTGGCGGCCACGGTTACGGTGGCGGATTCGGTGGCGGCGGCCACGGATCCGGTGGCGGATTCGGCGGCGGCGGCCACGGCGGCGGTCACGGCTGATCGATCGGCCACGGAAGCACCGACGACCTTCACCACAGGGGACCGGCCCTCAACGGGCCGGTCCCCCTTCCACGCGCGGGATCGGGCCGGCGGAAGCTGGAGCAGCGGCGGCCGGCGGGGAACCGTGCGCGTCGACGACGGCGGAAAGCCGTTCCGCACCAGCGCCGTCGACGGCCGCGACCACTTCTCCTACTGGCCCGACAAGTACAAGTGGGTTCCCGAGTAGGCGGCATACGGAATCATCGTTCGCCTTTTCTTCATGTGCCGGCTGCGGTCGGGGTCGCACGGCTGCTTCTAAGGTTGCGCCGTGCCGCCCCCCGAACGCTCGTCACTTCTGTCCGGAGGACAGTCATGACCGCAGTCAAGGCACCCAAGCGCCGCCGCCGTCCCCTCACCGCACTGGCCGGGGCCATGGCCCTCGCCGTCACCTCGATCGGGCTGTGGGCCACGACCGAGTCCACCGCATCGGCCATCGGGCTGCCGGCGCCCGATCATGTCGTGGTCGTGGTGATGGAGAACCACGCCTACTCCCAGGTGATCGGCAGCGCCGGCGCGCCGTACATCAACAACACCCTCAAGGCGGGTGGCGCCAACCTCACCCAGTCCTTCGCCCTCACCCACCCCAGCGAGCCGAACTACTACCAGCTGTTCTCGGGCTCCAACCAGGGCCGCACCGACGACAGCTGCGTCCCCGTCGGTTCCCTCAACGCACCGAACCTCGGCTCCGAGCTGATCGCCGCCGGCAAGACCTGGGCCAGCTACAACGAGGGCCTGCCCAGCCAGGGTTCGACCGTCTGCAGCAGCGGCCAGTACGCGCAGAAGCACAACCCGTGGTTCGGCTTCTCGAACGTGCCGACCAGCACCGCGAAGACCATGACGCAGTTCCCGACCGACTACTCCACCCTCCCCAAGGTCTCCTTCGTCGTGCCGAACCTGTGCAACGACATGCACGACTGCTCGGTGTCCACCGGCGACTCCTGGATCCAGAACAAGCTGGGCGCGTACGCGACCTGGGCGCAGACCCACAACAGCGTCCTGGTCGTCACCTTCGACGAGGACAACAAGCAGTCGGGCAACCGCATTCCCACCGTCGTCTACGGAGCACATGTCGCCCCCGGCAGCTCCACCAGCACCACCTACAACCACTACAACGTCCTGCGCACCCTGGAGGACCTGGCCGGTCTGACCACGCACGCCGGCAACGCCGCCTCCGCCTCCGACATCACCGGCATCTGGAACTGACGCCGGTGTATCTCGCGGACTCCCGCAGCGCCGCGCCCGCCGTCGCCCCGGACACCCGTCCGGGGCGACGGCCCGCCGTGCCCGGCACCGTCCTGGCCCTCGGTGCGGTCAGCCTGATCACCGACATCTCCTCGGAGATGGTCACCGCCGTCCTCCCGCTCTATGTGGTCGCGGCCCTCGGCCTGTCGCCGCTCGGCTTCGGGCTGCTGGACGGCATCAACAACGGCGTCGGCGCGCTGGTCCGGCTCGCCGGCGGCCACCTCGCGGACCGCGGCGGCCGGCGGCACAAGGCGGTGGCGGGGCTCGGATACGGGCTCTCCGCCGTGTGCAAACCGCTGTTCCTGTTCGCCCACGGACTCCCCGTGATCAGCGCCGTACTCGCCGCCGACCGCACCGGCAAGGGCCTGCGCACCGCGCCCCGGGACGCGATGATTTCGCTGGCCACCCGGCCCGAACACCGCGGCAGGGCGTTCGGCGTGCACCGTGCCATGGACACCACCGGCGCCCTGCTCGGCCCGCTGGCGGCCTTCGCCGTGCTCCGGGCGGCGGTCGACGGCTACGACGCGGTCTTCGCGGTCAGCGGCTGTATCGCCGCACTCGGGGTCCTCGTACTGGTGCTCTTCGTGCCCCGGCGGATCACTCCGGAGGCCGTTCCCGGCCCGAGGACCACTCCGGAGGCCGTCCGGGCGCCCCGCGGCGGATCCGGCCCCACGCTGCGCGACTCGCTCGCGCTGCTGCGCCGGCCCGGCCTGCGCCGGCTCACCCTGTGCGCCGCCCTGCTCGGGCTCACCACCGTCAGCGACTCGTTCCTCTACCTGCTCCTCCAGCGCGAAATGCGGGTGCCCGCCCATATGTTCCCGCTGTTGCCGCTCGGTACGGCCGCCGTCTTCCTGCTGCTCGCCATCCCGCTGGGCACGTCCGCGGACCGTATCGGCCGTGGCCGGCTCTTCCTGGCGGGGCACGGCCTCCTGCTGCTCGGCTACGGTCTGCTGCTCTCCCCCGTCCGCGGCGCCCCGGTCGCGGTCACGGTCGCCGTCCTGGCGCTGCACGGTGCCTTCTACGCGGCGACCGACGGGGTGCTCGCGGCCGCCACCGCCGGTGCCGTGCCCGTCGAGCACCAGGGTGCCGGGCAAGCACTGGTGGGCACCGGCCAGGCCCTGGCCCGCTTCACCTGCTCACTCGCCTTCGGCGCCGCCTGGAACCTGTGGGGCGGACGAACCGCCCTCGCCGTCACCGCCGCCGCCCTGGCGGTCAGCGCCGTCGCGGCCTGGGCTGTGCTCCGTACGACCGGTGAGACGCCGGCAGAGACCGGAGGTGCCGTATGACCCGAGCCGCCCGCCTCGCGATACTGCTGGTCGCCGTACTCCTGCTGGGAACGGTCGGTGCCGCGGCGGTGCTGCGCGCCGCCGAGCGGTCCGGCGAACGCGACCAGGAGCAGGCGGGCGGCCCGTCCGTGCGGACCGGCACCGTCTCGCTCCGGGCGAGTGCCCCCCACCGCCGGCTGCTGGTCCGCAACCTGGCCTGGGGACCGCACCGCGACGAGATCGCCACCGTGCCCGCCGACCGGCCGAACGGGCCGCGCACCGTGTCCGGCGTCAAGTGCCTGCGCTTCCACGCGGCCGCCGGCACCGGCATCTGCCTGCAGGCCGTGCACCACGCGCTGGACGACACCTATCGAGCCGTCGTCCTCGACTCCCACGTGCGCCCGCGTCATGAATTCCCGGCGGCCGGCATCCCCACCCGCGCCCGTGTCGCGCCCTCCGGCCATCTCGTCGCATGGACGGTGTTCGTCAGCGGGGACTCCTACGCGGGCACCAAGTTCTCCACCCGCACCGCCCTCGTCGACACCCGCACCTGGGCGATCGACGACAACCTGGAGTCCTTCGCCGTCACCAAGGACGGCCGGCCCTACCACGCCTCCGACATCAACATCTGGGGCGTCACCTTCGCCGACGACAACCGCTTCTACGCCACCCTCGCGACCCGCGGTCAGACCTACCTCGTCCAGGGAAACGTCACCGCCCGCACCCTCACCACCCTGCACCGGAACGTCGAATGCCCCTCGCTCTCCCCCGACGGCAGTCGGATCGCCTACAAGAAGCGCGTCGCGGGAGCCTCACCCGACGCACCGTGGCGGCTGTACGTACTCGACCTGCGCAGCATGTCCGAGACCCCCACGGCTGAACGTCGCAACATCGACGACCAGGCGCTCTGGACCGACGGCTCCACCCTCGTCTACGCCCTCCCCGGCGACTACGGCTCGGACCTGTGGACCGTCCCGGCCGACGGCGGTGGCCGGGCCCGGCGCCTGATGGCCTCCGCCCTCGCTCCGGCGTATCTGCGCTGACCGGTGGACCGCCCTCCGGCCCCGATGGGCACGACGGCATACTGCCTGTCGGCGCGACGTGTTCATTTCCGCATGTGAGGAGCAGTCATGGCCGACCAGCCCACCGCCCAGAAGACCACGTTCAGGACGGTCTTCGAAGTGGGCCCCGATGCCCTGGCACAGACACGGCGCATGGCCGACGCGTTCCAGCACGCGGTCGCTCCGGCGACCGTGGACTACGACTTCGGTGAGATCAGCCGCGCCGCGGGGGCGATCCCCGACGGCTCGATCGTCAAGATCATCCGTGGCTGGGGGCTCCAGGAGACCGCTCCCACCGGCGTCATGGTGCTCTCGCTCAGGGAGGCCGTCCGACAGGGACTGACGCACCCCTTCGGCAACCCCGCGTTCTGGGAGAAGGCCGAGGCGGCGCTCGCCGACGCCTTCGTCAGCCTCGGCGAACAACAGGGCACCCACCTGTCGTTCCACGGGGACGCCACCGACAGCACCAGCTACTACTACAACCTGCTGTTCGCGCTCCAGGACGAGGAGACCGAGGGCTTCGTCTACGTCCTCGCGCTCTGCGCCGATGTGACCGTCGCGCTGGACGGGGAGCGGGCACGCGCACTGGCCCTCGACGACGTCGCCCGGTTCGCCATCCGGCTCAACGCGGTCGCCGTGCGACAGGCGATCCGGTCCGCCGTGTGACCGCCGGCCGGGGCGTGGCAGGGTGCCACTCCCCGGCTCTTCGCCGCACTCCTCGCGTTCACCGCCGCCAAAAGGACAGTGACTGCGGGTAAGTGATCAGTTTCACTCGGTGCGGGATCCGCTCGCGGTCCATACCGGTCTCCCGGCTGCCATGATCCCTAGTGGTGTGGAATGCGGTTGACTCCGCACCCTCCACACGGACCCAAATGACAGCGAATTCAGGGGTGTTGGCGTGAAGTTAGCGTGGTGGCGGCGGGTTGTGCCCAGGCGGACGGGCACCGGCTCGGGTGCCGTGTCGAGGCGTCCGGGGGTGGCCCGCCGCTCGTTGGCGGCGAGGCGCTTCGCGGCGGTGGGGGCGGCCGCCGTGCTCCTCGGCCAGCTCCTCGGCGGGCACCCGGCCGTGGCGCAGACCGGCCTGCTGCCGGGATCGGCGTTCCCCCTCGTCCTCGACGTGGACCTGACGCCGAACCCGGTGTGCAGCGGAGCCGTCCGCGGCCGGGTGCAGCTCTACGACCCGTCCGCGGCGAAGGCCGGAGCCACCCTGGAGTGGCGGCTGCGCGCCGGTGCGGAGCAGCTGGCCGGCGGGCGCGTCGCCATGGCCGCCAAGGTCGGCACGGCGGAGTTCAGCATCCCCTTCGACCGGGTACCCGCGGCCGAGACCGCCGTGCAGGTCGATGCCCGCATCGCCGCCTCCGACGGCCATGCGCCCGGCCACTACGGCAAGGTCTGGCGGGACACGGTCCGCCGGGGGTGCGACCCGGTGCGGGTGGCATCCGTCGGCGACTCCGTGGTCTGGGGGCAGGGACTGGACCACGATCAGAAGTTCCCTTATCTGACGGGTGAGTTGCTCGGCCGGGCGACCGGGCGGGGCCATCAGAACCTGGACTACTCGATCTCCGGCGCGGTGCTCGACGCGCCCGAGCTGCCCGCGGGCAACGACGACGCGGCCTGCCTGCGCACGACGGAGAAGCAGGACCCCGACGGCGACGGGGAAATGGAGTTCGGCGAGGTCACCCAGCAGATGCCGGACGTGTTCTGCCAGTTGGAGAAGGCGGGCGCACAGGCCCGGGCGGGCGGCTACGGTCTCGATCTGGTCGTGATCAACGGGTGCATCAACGACCTCGATCCCTTCTTCGGCATCGGCGTCGGCATCACCCCCGGCTCGAAGAACCTGCCCGAGGCGGTGAAGCGCGAGTGCTCCGGCGTCGGCGCGGCACCGGAGAACCCGGCCAAGGACGTGCCCTACTTCAGTGGCGCGAAGGTCGGATACGGCGGCCGCGGAATGCAGGCGGCGATCGAGAAGGCCCACTCCCTGCCGGGACGGCCGAAGGTCCTCGTGGCCGACTTCTACTACGCGCTGAGCCGCAGCAGCTCCCCGATCCCGGTGAGGACCTGTTCGACCCCGGGAGTCGCCGGGGCCCGGCTGGCCTCCTGCAAGGGCGCCCTCGGCAGCGTGGCCGAGCGCTACGAGCAGTACACACAACTGGCCAATGCCGCTTACCACCAAGCGGCGGCCGCCGCCAACAAGGCGTCCACGGACGGCCCGTACGCGGTCGCGGCCGACGGACTGTTCACGGTGGACAACGCCCTGCTCACCCGGGACTCCAAGGTCTGGAACACTCCGGTGACCGACCCGGCGTTCCCGCTGCGCACTCGCGCCTGCCCCGAGCTCAGCTCGACTCCGGCGCAGTGCCTGTCCGCGGCCGTCGGTCACCCCGACATCGAGGGCGCCCGGCAGTACGCCGACGCCTTTGTCCTCAACCCGAGTGTGCGCACTTGGTTCCACCTCCCCCGGCAGGGACCCCGGGCGCAGCTGGAGGCCCCGAAGAACGCGCAGGTCGGCAGCGAGGTGCCGCTGTCGGTGACGGTGGACGGGAAGCCGCCCGTCGGCGGATACCGCTACCACTGGTACTTCGGTGACGGTACGCAGCAGGAGACGAGCGAGCCGACCGTCGACCATGCCTACGACCGCGAGGGGCCCTGGCTGCCACGGGTCGTGATCACCGGTCAGGACGGCGGACGGGTCCTGGCCGAGGCCGCCCGGGCCGTCACGGCGGACTGACGTCTCCTGCAGAACAGAACCTGGGGGCGGCTCGCCGGCGCGGGCCGCCCCGCACCCGGCGCGGTATGCGGAGGTTTGCCGGGCGGACAGCCGCGCGACTAAAATTCAAGATCATCGATACTTTCTTCGATCCACCGGTGTACCACCGGTATTCCACTGCAGTGGCCCCACTGATGGAGGGCGGCCATGGCAAAGATCCTTGCGGTGCTCTATCCGGATCCCGTGGGCGGCTATCCACCCGAGTACGCCCGCGACGCGATTCCCACCATCACCGGCTATCCGGGCGGTCAGACCGCGCCGACCCCGCAAGCCGTCGACTTCACCCCGGGACAGTTGCTCGGCTGCGTCTCGGGAGAACTGGGGCTGCGCCGCTTCCTGGAGGAGCGGGGCCACACCTTCGTCGTCACGTCCGACAAGGAGGGCGCGGGCTGCGCGCTGGACCGCGAGCTGCCCGACTCCGACGTGGTGATCTCGCAGCCCTTCTGGCCCGCCTATCTGACCCCCGACCGGATCGCCGCGGCGCCCCGGCTCGGACTCGCGATCACCGCCGGGATCGGGTCGGACCACGTCGACCTGCCGAGCGCCATCTCCCACGGCATGACGGTGGCGGAGGTGACCTACAGCAACAGCATCAGCGTGTCCGAGCACGCCGTCATGCAGATCCTCACCCTGGTGCACGACTACCTGCCCGCCCATGAGTGGGTGACCGCGAAGAAGGGCTGGAACATCGCGGACAGCGTCTCGCGCTCCTACGACCTCGAAGGCATGGACGTCGGCGTCCTCGGCTCCGGCCGCATCGGCCAGGCGGTGCTGCGACGCCTCAGGCCGTTCGACGTCGCCCTGCACTACTGCGACGTGCACCGGCTGCCCCAGGACATCGAGGAGGAGTGGGAGCTCACCTTCCACCCCGACGCCCGTTCACTGGCCTCCTCGATCGACGTGCTGTCGATCCACACCCCGCTGCATCCGCAGACCCAGAACCTCTTCGACGAGGAGCTGATCGGGGTCATGAAGCGCGGGTCGTACATCGTCAACACCGCACGCGCGCTCATCGTCAGCCGGGACGCCGTGGTGCGGGCCCTGGACAGCGGACAACTGGCCGGATACGCCGGTGACGTCTGGTATCCGCAGCCGCCACCGCCCGACCATCCCTGGCGCACCATGCCGCACGAGGCGATGACCCCGCACGTGGCCGGTACGACGCTGTCGGCGCAGGCCCGCTACTCCGCCGGCACCCGGGAGATCCTGGAGTGCTGGCTCGACGGACGGCCCGTCCGCCCGGAGTACCTGATCGTCGACGGGGGCGGGCTCGCCGGGACTGGAGCGCGCTCGTACACGGTCGCCGGATGACCGGCGACGGCCGGCGGGCGAGAGGCTGTCGCCGGGGGGCCGTGAACCGGGCGCACCCGCACTGCTTCGCGCGCCTCACAGCGGCTGCTGCGCCCAGATGGTCTTGCCGTTGCGCAGATAGCGGGTGCCCCAGCGTTCGGTGAGCTGGGCGACCAGGAAGAGCCCCCGGCCGCCTTCGTCGGTGGTGGCGGCGTGGCGCAGATGGGGGGAGGTGCTGCTGGTGTCCGAGACCTCGCAGATGAGGTCGCGGTCGCGGATGAGCCGGAGGGTGACCGGGCCGCTGCTGTAGCGGTAGGCATTGGTGACCAGCTCGCTGACAATCAGCTCGGTGGTGAAGACCAGGTCCGCCAGCCCCCAGTCCTTGAGCTGGGCCACCGCGAGCGCCCGGCCCTCGGCGGCCGCGGTCGGCTCCTCCGGCAGCTCCCAGGTGGCCACCTTGTGGGCGGCCAGGCAGCGCGTACGGGCGGTGAGCAGTGCGATGTCGTCGCTGGGGCGGTCGGGCAGCAGTGCGTCCTCGACCGCCTTGCAGGTGTCCTCCAGCGAGCGGGCGGGCCGGCTCAGCGCCTCGCGCAACTGGGCCAGGCCCTCGTCGAGGTCGCGGCGGTGACGCGCCAGGAGGCCGTCGGTGTAGAGGGCGAGCACCGTGCCCTCGGGCAGTTCCAGCTCGGCGGCCTCGAAGGGCAGTCCGCCGAGGCCGAGCGGCGGACCGGCCGGCAGATCGGGGAAGTCCACCCGTCCGTCCGGTGTCACCACCGCGGGCGGCGGATGACCGGCGCGGGCCAGGGCGCAGCGCCGGGAGACCGGGTCGTAGACCGCGTACAGGCAGGTCGCGCCGACGACCTGCGGGGCCCCCTCGCCGATCGCCTCCTGCTCGGCTGCCAGCCGGTCCACGAGGTCGTCCAGATGGGAGAGGACCTCGTCCGGGGGCAGGTCGAGGTTGGCGAGGGTGTGGACGGCGGTACGCAGCCGGCCCATGGTGGCCGCCGCGTGGATGCCGCGGCCGACCACGTCACCGACGACGAGGGCGACCCGCAGCCCGGAGAGCGGGATGACGTCGAACCAGTCGCCGCCCACGCCTGCGGTGGCGTCGGCCGGCAGATACCGGTGGTCGATCTCGACCGCCGGGTGCTCGGGCACCTCGCGCGGGAGCAGGCTGCGCTGGAGGGCGAGCGCGGCCTGGTGCTGCTGGGTGTAGCGCCGGGCGTTGTCGATGCAGACGGCGGCCCGGGCCGCGAACTCCTCGGCCAGCGTGAGGTCGTCCTCCTCGAACGGCTCGGGGCGCCGCCACCGCCACAGGCTCACCACGCCCAGTACGAGGCCGCGCGCGACCAGTGGCACGACGATGAGCGAGTGGACGCCCAGTTCCAGGACCCGCTCGACCTTGTCCGGGTCGAGGGAGGACCAGCCGGGAGAGAACTCCAGGACCGGTTCGAGGACGGGAGTCCGCTCGGTCAGGCATCGGGCCTGCGGGGCGTCCGGCGGGAAGTGCATCGTGTGGCCCACCGGATACATCACCGGAGGAGCCTCGGGTGAGATGCTGCGGACAGCCGCCCGGACCATGGGGGCCAACGCCTCCTGACCTGGTTCCTCACCGCGGGTGACCGGTTCGAGCAGGTCGACGGAGACGCAGTCCGCGAGCTCGGGGACCGCCACCTCGGCCAGCTCGCGCGCCGTGCGCTCCACGTCGAGGGTGGTACCGATACCGGCACCGGCCTCGTTGAGCAGCGCCAGTCTCCGGCGGGCCCGGTAGCGGTCGGTGACGTCCTCCACCATCTGGGTGACGCCGAGGATGCGGCCGGCGGAGTCCTGCATCCGGAAGGCCGACACGGACACCACCAGCTCCCGGTCGGGGTCGTGCCGCAGATGGCAGGGCTGCTCGGTGAAGATCAGCGGCTCGCCCGTTTCGAGCACCCGCCGCAGCTTCGCCTCCACCGTTTCCGCGTCCCGGCCGATGACGAAGTCTCCGGTGCGCAGCCCGTGGTAGTACTCGGCCGGGATGCCGCCGAACCGCGCGATCGCCCGGTTCACCCGCAGCAGGCTCAGGTCGGGGGCGTGCACCGCGAGGCCGATCGGGGAGCGGCGGAACATCCCGTCCAGGACGGACCGGTCCGTCTCCCACTGGATCACCTGCTCCGCGGGCGCGCCGACGAGAACCCACTCGATGTCGCCGTCGGCCCGCGCCACCGCCCGGACCCGGCAGCCCAGCTCCACCCGTTTGCCGCCGCGCTCCCGCACGGGGATCACCCCGAACCAGCCCCCGGCGCTCACGCAGTGCGCCACCGCGGCCATGACGACGTCCTCGTCGCGCGGGTCGAGCAGCACCTCGCGCGCCGTCCGCCCCAGCACCTGCTCCGGCGAGTGGCCGAGCAGCGCCTCGGCGCGCTCGCTCCAGCCGACGACCCGCCCCCTGCCGTCCAGCACCGCGGAGGCCGAGCGACGCACGGCGAACGGGTCGTCCGGGCCCTCGCTGAACGTCGTCACCGGTGTGTCCATCACCTACCACCCTCGTACCGTCCCCGTGGGACCGCGCGTCGGCGCCCGGGACGCTGCTCGATCCGCCTTGATCGGGCGCCTGGCTCGACTCGAACCCAGTATCGGCCTGGTAAATGCACTCCGCGCGCTTCACACGGCATCCGTATGGGCCCGCGCCCGCCGTCACGGCGCACCGCCCCGCCCCTCCCCCGGCGGGCCGTCAGGCGCGGAGATAGGCGAGGACGGCCAGGACGCGACGGTGCCCCTGGCCGTCGAGGTGGAGGTCGAGCTTCTGCAGAATGCTGCTGACGTGCTTGTTGACCGCCGCTTCCGTGACATACAGCGCGCGGGCGATGGCGGCGTTGGCCCGGCCCTCGGCCATCAGGGAGAGCACCTCGCGCTCGCGCGGGGTGAGGCGTTGCAGCGGATCACGGCGGCGGTTCAGGAGCTGGCCGACCACTTCGGGGTCCACCACCGTCGCGCCTGCCGCGACCTGGGCCACCGCGTCGACGAATTCGCCGACGGCGCTGACCCGGTCCTTGAGGAGGTAGCCGACGCCGGTGTCGCTGCCGAGGTCGAGCAGATGGGCGGCGTAGGACTGCTCGATGTACTGGCTGAGGACCAGGATCGGCAGGGTGGGACGCTCGTGGCGCAGGAACACCGCGGCGCGCAGCCCGTCGTCGGTGTTGTCCGGTGGCATGCGGACGTCGGTGACGACGATGTCGGGGTGGTGCTCCTGGACCGCGGCGACCAGGGCGTCCGCGTCGCCGACGGCGGCGAGTACCTGGTGGCCGAAGCGGGTGAGCACGCCGACCAGGCCGTCCCGCATCAGCGGGGAGTCCTCGGCGAGCACGACGGTCAGCGGCACGGCAGCTCCACATGCAGGAGGGTGGGTCCGCCCGGCGGGCTGGAGATGCGCAGTCTGCCGTCCGCCGCGGCGACGCGGTCGGCGAGCCCGGTCAGGCCGGTGCCCCCCTCGGGGGCGGCACCGCCGATGCCGTCGTCCCTGACGGACAGGGTGAGGACGTCGGTGTGCAGGCGGGCGTGCACGTCGGCTCGGGTCGCTCGACTGTGCTTGGTGGCGTTGGTCAGCGCTTCGGCGATCACGAAGTACGCGGTGGTCTCCACGGCGACCGGAACCCGGCGTGGCAGGCGGATGTCGGCCGTGACGGGCAGGGCGGAGCGGGCCGCGAGGTTCTCGACGGCCGCCGGCAGGCCGTGGTCGGTGAGGGCCTTCGGATGGACGCCGCGACTGAGCTCACGCAACTCCTCGACGGCAAGGGTGACTTGGGCCTGGGCGTCGGCGAGCTGCCCGGCCAGCGGTGAGTCCGGCGCGACGTCGAGGCGCGCCAGGCCGAGCGTCACGTTGAGGGAGACCAGCCGCTGCTGCGCTCCGTCGTGCAGGTCCCGCTCGATCCGGCGCCGTTCCGCGTCGAAGGCGTCGACCAGACGCGCGCGGGAGGCTCGTACGTCGGTGAGCTGCCGGCCCAGTTCGCTGTCGCGGGGCTCCAGCATCAGGCGGGTGACGGCGGCCCTGGCACCGGCCCAGGCGGTGATGGTGTACGGCGCGGCGAGCAGCAGGCACAGGCCGACGATCGTCAACGGCCAGGCACCGGGGTCGTCGGCCGGCGAGTACATCACCACTACGGGGACGACCAGGGCGAAGCCCAGTACGAGGAAGTCCATCCACCACAAGGCGGCCGAGGACACCGCGGTGAAGCCCAGCTCGCGCCAGGTCACCGGCTCCCGCATCCGGGTCTGCAGCCATCCGCGCAACCCCGGGCGCTCGGGGGCCTGGTGGGGGTCGGGCACCGGGTCCAGGTCCACCAGGCGCAGGCGCCACCGCTCGAAGCGGGTGACGGCGATGCCCGACAGCGCGACGCCGAGCAGCAGCACCGCGCCCACGACCACGATCAGGGAGACGATGCCCGCGATCAGCGCGCTCACCAGCACGGCCGTGGCGAGGGCGCCGAAGGCGACCCCGGACAGGAGGTAGGCCAAGGACCGCCAAGGCCAGCTCGACCGAAGCATTTTCAGCGGGTTCTGGCCCAGGGCCTGCCAGGCGGTTCGATGTCGCACCCGCCGACCGTACCGGGGCAGGGATCTTGCTGCGGTAGTGCTGGCACTACCTTCGGACTCCCTTTTACGCCAATGCGCCGGCCCGGGGCGAACCGGTGCACTGGGCGCCATGAGAATGTTCACCGTCCGCAGTGGCGCCCGTCGCAGACTGGGCTTCCTGGTGGCCGCGTTCGGCATCACGACGGCCGCCGCCTCCCTCTCCTCGGCCGCATCGGCCGCCCAGCCCGCCGCGCGCCTGGCTCCGGCCTCGATCGACCGCTTCGTCACCGACTACCTGGAGCAGACGCGTCTGCCGGGCGCGGTGATCGCCGTGACCAAGGGCAACCGGGTCGTCCACACGGCCGGCTACGGGCACACCGCCTCCGGGCAGGCGGTGACCGCGCGCACCCGCCTGCCCGTGGCGTCGCTGTCGAAGTCCATGACCGCACTCGCCGTCATGCAACTGGTCGAGGCGGGCAAGGTCGACCTGGACCGGCCCGTGCACCGCTATCTGCCCGAGTTCACCATGGCCGACCGGCGCGCGGCACGGATCACGGTCCGCCAGCTGCTGACCCAGACCTCGGGCATGGCCGACTCGACCTATCCCGATCTGGCTCGCGCCCAACCGCACACCCTCAAAGAGGCGGTGGCTGCGATGCGCGGGGCGCACCTGGCCACCGACCCCGGCGCCAAACACCGGTACCACAACCCCAACTACTTCGTCGCGGCCCGTCTGGTCGAGGTCGTCAGCGGACGGCCCTTCGCCGACTACCTGTCCGCCAAGCTCTTCGAGCCGCTGCGCATGACGCACACCACCTCCGTCGACACCACGGACGACATGCCCGACCACGCCCGCGGCTACGTCCGCGCCTACGGCGCGGTGATCCCCCGTTCCCACCCCCGCTGGTTCGCCGCCGGCAGTCATGGCGTCGTCACCACCGCCGACGACCTCTCCCAGTGGCTGATCGCCCAGAACAACCAGGGGGTGTCCGCCGACGGACGCCGTATCGCCACCGCGCGCACCATCGAGCTCACGCACACCCCGCCACCAGCACCCCGGGACAGCGACTACGCGATGGGCTGGGCGGAGAACCGGCACGACGGCGGCCCCAGAGAGATCCAGCACACGGGCCAACTGCTGACCCACAACTCCATGGCGGCCCTGCTGCCCGACAGCAAGGTCGGCATCGCGGTCGTCACCGACACCGGCATGCTCTCCGGGGACGACGCACCCCAGATCCTCCAGGGCCTCGTCGACCTCGCCCAGGGCAGGCACCCCGAGGTGGCCGAGCCGTTCTCGATGACGGCCGACCGGGTCCTGGCGGCCCTCACCCTGCTGGCCGTGGGCCTCGGCGTCCGCGGCGTCCTGCGCGCCCGCCGATGGGCGCTGCGCACCGCACGGCGACCGTGGTGGCGAACGGCGCTGCGGATGCTGCCCCAAGCCCTTCCCCTCCTTCTCCTCACCCAACTCGCCGCGCTGCTCGGCCTGCTGATGAACCGCTCGGGAACGCTCGCGCAGACCACCTACGCCTGGCCCGCCCTCGTCGTCTGCGCGACCGCGGCGGCACTCGCCTCCACCGCGGTCGTCACCGCACGCGCTGTGGCCCTGCTGCGAAGGCCGGCTGCGCGGCCGATCCGCCGCTGAACAGGTCCCGGCGTCGGCCGCGGGACCGGCCGGCGCCGGGACACCCGTCGCCCCCCAGAGGCCGACACCTCAATAATGTGGTCATGGAATTCTTCTGCTACCACCGCGATCGACCCGGCTCCTTGGCGCTGCGCGAGGAGTTGTTGGAAGCGCACTGGTCCTACATGGACCGCTACGCGAAGGAGATGATCGCCCGCGGCCCGACCCTCGTCGGCGAGGTGCCCACCGGCAGCGTCCACATCGTCGATGTGCCCGATTTCGCCGCGGCCCGCGCGTTCGCCTTCGACGAGCCCGGCTACCAGGCCGGCGTGTACCGGGACGTGCTGCTGCGCCGGTGGCGCAACATACTGGGGCGCACGATGTGGGACTTCCCCGGTGGCGCGACCGGCGGCAACCGCTACCTGGTGCTCGGCCTCGGCACGGGGCCGGCAGCCGACCTCGCTCTGCCGCCCGACCAGGACGAGCTGATCGCGTACGGTCCGCTGCTGTCCGACGACGGCGCCACCTGGGTGGGCACCGCGGCCCTGGTCCGAGCGCCGGACCCGGACTCGGCACGCACCGTCCTGACCCGGGAGCGATACGCCGACATCGAGGTCCACAACTGGCAGTTCGGCGGCCGGTCGTGAGGGATCGGGGTGTTGCCCGTCATCACGTCCTGGGGGATGTCCGCGCCGGTGGCCCGGGCGCGGCCGGCCGTGGCCTTGCGCGCTGACCGCTCAGGGGCGCCGCAGTGTCGCGGTGGCGATCTCCAGGAAGTCGCGTAGCAGCTTCTCGCGCCGGTCCGCCGCAACGGCCAGGCAGGTCTCGATCCCCGGGGCGTCCGTGACGGGGAGGTGGGCGAGGTCGGGGCGGGTGTAGGACCGCGCGACGCTCAGCGGAACGAGCGCGATGCCGTGCCCGGAGGCGATGAGCTCGAACTTTTCTTCCAGAGACGACGTCCGCCGCCTGGGTATGTCGAGCATCCGCTCACCGTCGAGGTCCGCGGAGGTGAGCTCCTGACGGCACGCCAGCGGGTGCGCCGCGGGCATGCAGGCGACCCTGGGCTCGCGGCCGATGGGAATGATGCGCAAGCCCGAGTCGTCGAACGGCCGCCGTAGGTAGCCGACCTGGGCACGGCCGTCCCGGAGCGGCCGGTCCTGCTCCCACCACCGTGCCGGGACGAGGTCGGTCTCGACGTCCGGGTGGCGCGCCGCGAACGCCCGGATCGCCTCCGACACATGGAGCCCCGGGGAGAAGGCGACCACGAGCCGTTGGACGCCCTGATCGACGTCGTGCACGCGCCGCACCGCCGCGGTGACCGACCGGAGGATCGCTTGCGCCTCCTCGTAGAGCTGGTTCCCGGCGGCGGTCAGCTCCACGCTGCGGGTGGACCGCACGAACAGCGTGCACCCCAACTCCTCCTCGAAAGCCCTGATCTGACGGCTGAGAACCGGCTGGGTGATGTAGAGCTGCTCCGCCGCCCGGCCGAAGTGCCGGTGCTCGGCCACCGTGGCGAAGTAGCGGAGCTTGCGTAAATCGAGATCCATGCCCTGAAGGTATCAATTGTCGGGAAGGGTATTGGACGCCGCGGACGGCCGCCCCAAGACTTGACGCATGATCGTCATTACCACTCCCACCGGCCAGATCGGCGGCCGGCTCCTGGAGATACTCCTCGGCGCGCCCCGCACGCACGGCGAAGAGCTGCGCGTCATCGCGCGTGACCCCGGGAGACTTCCCGACGCGGTCCGCGCCCGCGTCGACGTCGTCACCGGCTCGCACGGCGATGCCGAGGTCGTCGACCGGGCCTTCGCCGGCGCGGACGCCGTCTTCTGGGTGGTCCCCGCAAACTCCCAGGCACCGAGCCTGGACGCCATGTACTCCGGGTTCACCCGCGCTGCCGCGAAGGCCTTCACACACCACGGAGTCGGACACGTCGTCGGCGTCTCGGCGCTCGGCCGGGGCACCCCCGTCGCCGGCCGTGCCGGACACGTGACGGCGTCGCTGGCCATGGACGACCTCATCGCGAGCACCGGTGTGCCCTACCGGGCACTCGCCAACCCGACATTCATCGACAACCTGCTGTGGCAGGTGGCTTCGATCCGCGACGACGGCGTGTTCACCGGCACCGTCACCGCTGACCGCACGGCACCGACGGCCGCCACCCGGGACATCGCCGCGGCCGCCGCCGACCTCCTGCTCGACCGCTCGTGGGCGGGGACGGGCGAGGTCCCGGTGCTGGGCCCCGAGGACCTTTCGCCGAACGACCTCGCGCGCATCATGTCCGAGGTGCTCGGCCGCCCGATCCGCTACGAGCGGCAGACGCTCGACGCATGCCGCACCTCACTCGCCGGACACGGCATCGGGGACCCGCTCGTGCAGGGATACCTCGACATGATGCGGGCCAAGGACGAGGGCCTCGACGACGGGGTGCGGCGCACCCCGCAGACCGCGAGCCCGACGTCCTTCCGCGAGTGGTGCGAGCAGGTCCTCAAGCCGGCGGTCCAGGCATGAGCGCCGGGACCGCCCTCATCGTCGGGGCCTCCCGGGCCCTCGGGCTCGGCCTGGCCACCGAGTACGCGCAGCGGGGTTGGGACGTCATCGGGACGGTCCGGGGCGATCGGCGCACCGGACTGCACGACCTGGCCGAGGCGTCGGACGGTCGCGTCACCGTCGAGTCGCTGGACATGACGGAGCCGGAGGAGATCGCCGCGCTACGCGAACGCCTGGCGAAGCGCACCCTCGACCTGCTGTTCGTCAACGCCGCCATCACCCGGGGCGACATTCCCGTCGGCGAGGTCCCGACGGAGATGTTCGCCGAGGTCATGGTCACCAATGCGCTCAGTCCGATGCGCGTGGTCGAGTCCTTCCGCTCGCTGGTCAAACCGACCGGGACCCTCGGCGTGATGTCCTCGCGCCAAGGCAGCCTCGGCCTGAACACCAAGGGCGGTCACGACGTCTACCGCGCCAGCAAGTCCGCCCTGAACCAGCTGATGCGCAGCTACGCCGCCCGGTACGCCGACGCCACGCACACGCTGCTGCTCATGTGCCCCGGCCACGTCCGCACCGAACTCGGCGGACCGGACGCGCCGCTGACCATCGACCAGTCCGTCCCGGGCGTGGTGGACACGATCAACCGCCACAGCGGCGAACCGGGCCTGAAATTCCTCAACTACCAGGATCAGCCGGTGCCCTGGTAGCAGCCGTCGGACGTGGCCCGGTGAGCGCGGCGAGGCCGTCTCGTCGTCATCGGCGCTCGCCGTCCGTTCGGAAGTGCTCGACGAGCACGCTGAGGACGAAGAGGTTCCGGATCGTGGCCGCGGTGTCCGTCAGGGTGTGCCATGTGCCGTCGATGTCGAGCCTGACGGCCCCGCGCTCGATCTCCAGCTGCCGCACCTGCGGCCACCGGGCGGCGACCTCCGCGGAACCGACCTCCTCCCGGGTCAGCCAGATGTCCCCGAAGGCGAGTCGTTCGCCCTGGTCGAGTGCGGCCAGGGCGCGCGGCATCTGGGCGCGGATGACGGCCCGTCGGACTTCGGGCACCCATTCCTCCGCATCGCCGTGCTCCGGCCCGTCGTACAGCACCACCCGCTTCCCTTCGACATCGGTGAGCGTGTGGACGCCGAGAGCGCCGGCTCGGGCCGAGCCGTGCGCGGGCCGGATGCCCTGGTGGAACACCGAGGTGGTGTCGTAGCGGATGACCTGGATCCGTCCCTTGATGGCCACCGTCATCCCGTGCTCGTACAGGTCCAGTCGCGCGTCCACGCGCCCCTTCGTCGCGGCGGACCGGCCGTACCGGGCGAAGGCCAGCAGAGTGCGGATCACCCGGAGCGGGCCGGTCTGCGCGGGGGGCGGATGCCCGGCCCCCGCGTAGGTGGCGCGCCGCCTGCCGATGCGCGCGCGGCCGGCCGCTGCCGAGATCCGCGCCAGCAGCAGTTCCTCACCGTGCGCACGCGGTGCCGGACGGGTCATGGCGTGGTGCGGGTGAGGCCGCGGCCGGCGTCGTGCCCGCGCAGGATCATCAGGTGCGTCCGGCTCAGCAGTCGGCCCGGCGACACCCCCAGATCGTCGGCCAGACGGCGTCGGGTGCGGTCGTAGACGGCCAACGCTTCGGCCCGCCGGCCGCTGCGGTACAGCGCACGCATCAGCATCGCGGCGACCGGTTCGTTCAGGGGCTGCGCCACGGACAGGGCCCACAGCTCGGCGACGGCCTCGGAGTGCCGGCCCAGCCGCAGCTGCCAGTCCAGCTTCCGCTGCGCGAGGGCGATCCTGCGCTCGGTGAGCCGTAGCCGCTCCAACTCGACGAACGGCCCGGGCAGACAGGACAGCGGCTCCCCGCGGAACAGCTCCACCGCCTGGGCGCAGACCCGGACCGCCTCGGCCAGTTCGCCGGCTCGCTCCGCCTTCGCGGCGGCGGTGACCAGCTCCTCCATGCGCGTCACATCCACCTCGACCGCGCCGGGGACCAGCCGGTAGCCGCACCGATCGCGCTGGATCACCGAGTCCTGGCCGTCCCCCCTGTTCAGGATCTTCCGTAGTCGGTAGATGTACACCGGCACCACCTTCGTGTTCGGCGGTTCCATCCCCCACACTCCGTCGAGCAGTTCCTGCTGGCTGACCGTCCGGTCCGGGCAGAGCGCCAGCGCCGCCAGCACGGCCTGCTGGCGGAGCGGCCCCAGGTCCACGGGCTGCCCGTCGCGCCATGCCCGCAGGGGGCCGAGCACGCAGATCCGCACCCGCGGCTCGCCCGTCCGGCCACCGGCGGCCCGTGCCACCGGGCTCGCCGCCTCACGCGGGCCGTGGCCGGGGACGACCAGGCCGCAGTCGAAGGCGTGGACGATGGCGGCGGCCCGGTCGCGCAGCCCGAGTTTGGTGAGGATCCGGGCGAGGCGTCCGGCCACGGCGTCGTCGGGGAGGGCGAGGGAGGAGGCGATCTCGGCGTCCCTCAGGCCGCAGCCGACCGCGTAGAGCAGCTCGCGCTCCTGGGGCGTGAGCGTGGTGACGGTCGATCGGTCGGCGGTCGCGGTCGTCGGCATCGCGGGATCCCCTGACTCCGGTGGTCTGTCTGGTCGATGCCGTCGACGCTGGCCCCGGCACCGTGCGGCGGACAGGCCAGCAGACCGGCCGTATCCGGCCGGTGGCCGCGCTAGAGTCCCTCACCTGGGGGAATCGACCTGCCGGGGGAAGGCCTGACCTGTGACGACCAGTGAGTTCAGCGCCCTGTTGAAGCGGCTGCGGCGGGCGGCCGGGATGACCCAGGAGGCGTTGGCGGAGCGCGCCGGAGTGGGCGTGCGCACCATTCGCGGGCTGGAGACCGGCGAGCGCGCCGACCCCAGGGTGACCACGGTGCGCCTGCTGGCCGACGCGCTCGGGCTGAGCACCGAGGAACGTGAGGAGCTGCTGGCCGCTGCCGTCCGCCGGACCGGGGACGGCAGTCCGGAGGAACCGACCGCGCGCGCCGAGCCGGTTCCGGACGGCCGGCCGGAGTCGGCGTTGGACGAAACCCTGGCCGACGTGTCCGAGCAGCTGGCGCAGACGGTGGCCGCCCGCTGGCGGCGCGAGGAGGAGCAGCGGCAGGTCCACGATCCCTATCCGCTACCGGTGCGCTGGCGGCCGGTTGCCGAGGAGCTGACCGATCACTGGGCCAACATCCGCCGGCTGCCCGCCGGTGCTGCGCCCGGTCCGCTGGACCTGAGCGGACAACTGGACGAGATCGCGGGCGTGTACCGGCGAATCCCGTCCGGGCGGCTGGTGGTGCTGGGCCGTTCAGGGTCCGGGAAGACGATCCTCGCCGTGCGGTTCGTCCTCGACCACCTGACGTCGAGGAGCCGTACCGACGCCGTACCGGTGATCTTCAGCATCGGCTCGTGGGACCCGACCGCCGTGACGTTCCGGGACTGGCTGGCCGCGCAACTCACCCGCGATCACCCCGGACTCGCCGCCCCGGGGCCCGGCGGGTCGAGCCTGGCCGCCGCACTGGTCGAGACCGGCCGGGTGCTTCCCGTGCTGGACGGCTTCGACGAGATAGCCGGCGGACTGCGCCGTCCCGCGCTGGAGGCGCTCAACGCCACCACGCTTCCCCTGCTGCTGACGAGCCGTCCGTCCGAGTACGCCGCCGCGGTGGCGGAGACCGACGTGCTCACCTCCGCCGCCGCGGTGGAGCTGACCGACCTCACCCTGGGCGACCTGGCCGACTACCTGCCGCGCACCACGCGCAAGGCCCGTGGTGGGGCCCCCTCGGCGACCGCCTGGGATCCCGTACTGAACGAGCTGCGCGAACGGCCGCACAGCCAGGCCGGTGCCAACCTCGCCGCGGTGCTGACCACTCCGCTGATGGTCACCCTCGCCCGCGCCGTCTACAGCGACACCCCCGGCAAGGACCCGGCCTCGCTCCTGGAAACCCGGCGCTTTCGCGGCCCCGAGGAGCTGGAGGACCACCTCCTCGACAACTTCATCGCCACCGCCTACCGCCCCCGGCCCGAGCACCGCCCCGGCACCGCGCCGCGCCACGCCGTCGACCCCGAACGCGCCCAGTACTGGCTCGGCTATCTGGCCGACCACCTGACCCGGCTCGACACCCCCAACCTGGAGTGGTGGCGGCTCGGTCACGGGCTGCGCCGCACCACGCGCACGCTGGTGACCGCGCTGGCGACCTGCCTTGCCGTCGGGCTCGTCGACAGTGTCGTCGGCACCCTCTTCGACTCCCTCCCCTTCCAGCTCGCGGACGGGCTGGCGGCGGGGCTCCTCTCCGGGCTGCTGTTCGGCATCGCGTACTGGCTGCTGGTCGCGTCCGACGACATGGCCGTGGAGCCGTCCGGCATGCGCATGAAGCTGTTCGGCCGGGACGGGCGGGCCAGACGCAGGGCCCTCCCCCGACTGGTGATCGGGGTGGTGTGCGGGCTCGTGTTCGGCCTCTGCTACGGCTTCGTCCGCGGGCTGCTCAACGGCGTCCTCGCGCACGGCAGCCTCCCGACCGTCCTGGCCGTCGGCCTCGACGACGGCGTCGTCTACGGGCTCGTGTTCGCGCTGGGAGCCGGCCCCACCTTCGGCCTGCTGGCCCTCTTCGAAGCCCCCCTCGACATCCGGTCCGCCGTCAATCCGGTCAGCCTGCTGCGTACGAACTCCCGGACGGTCGCCACCCAACTCCTGCTCTGGTCCCCCACCTTCGGACTGCTGGTCGGCCTGGGATCCATGGCGGTGATCGGTCTCGTGGAGGCGGTCACCGGCCCGGTCGTCTGGAGTCTCACGGCCTCGCTCAAGCTCGGCCTCATCAGCGGGCTCGGCGGTGCCCTCGGCTATGCGCTGAGTCTGACCGCCTGGGGCCAGTGGGCGGTGTTCTCCCGGATCTGGCTGCCGCTGACCGGCCGGCTGCCCTGGTCGGTCGTCACCTTCCTCGAAGACGCCTACCAGCGCGGGGTGCTCCGTCAAGCCGGCGCGGTCTACCAGTTCCGCCACGCCCGGCTGCAACGCCACCTCGCCCGCGCCTACCGCTCACCCCGTGTCGCACCGCAGCCCAGGGGACGGGACGGCGCACGCCCGACCGACGCCTCGGGGTCAGCCTGACGAGACGGCTCCCCCGCCGGACGACGCCGGTCGGGACTTCTCAGCGGGGGCGCACAACTTCCAAGCGCCCTTTTCCTTGCGGAGGTAGACGGCCCTCGGCTTCTGGGCGGGCCTGGTCACCACGACACTCGCGATGTTCCCCTTGATCCGGACATCCGACGTCGTCACCGGTATCGGCTTCGAACGGGTATCGCGTTCGGCGTCGCCCGATGCGGCGTCATCGCCGGTGACGCCGCGGGCCTCTTCCCGGCAGAGCAGATCGACCATCCGGGGGGTGTCACCCCGATCGACCGCGAGGGCGAAGTCCGCGACCACCTTCTTTATCCTCGACTGCTCGCTGTCCCCCTGATCCGGGAGCAGGTATGCCGTCATGCCTCCGGCGGCGGCGAGCAGAGCGGCAGCCGCCGCGAGGTACCACCACTTCTTTCGACGGCCGGATGCCGTGCGGGAAGACGGCGGACCCCCCGGCATCGGCGGCGGTGCCCCGGCCCCCGGCGGATGAGGTGGCGGTTGGTTTCCTTGTGGGGGCCAGGGCGGCTGGTTTCCTTGTGGGGGCCAGGAAGGCTGCGGCTCCTGACCGGGCTGATGTGACATTTCCCTGCCTTTCCGATCAGGACGGTTCCTCGAAACGCGACATCAGCAGATCGTCCAGCTCCGGCCCGAAGTCCTTCGGGTCGACGTCCCCTTCATAGACCAGGGCGATCTTCCCCACTTCGAGATCCGGGGACAGGCAGTACTTGAGGAGGCCGCCGTCCGTCGTGATCTGCAGCAGGCGCGTCGACGAAATACGCGAGTCGCCCTCCCAGCCGGGGACGCCGTCGGGGAAGTCGGCCAGCCCGGCGATGGTGCCCATGTCGACGGGCCGCGCCACGCCGAACGCGTCCCTGCCCGCCGAGACGAACCCCGCGTGCACCTCGCGCAGGAACACCTTCGCCGCTTCCGGGAAGCTCTCCCAGAAATCCGGTTCCTGGAAGGTGCCGGGGTCGTAGCCGATCCAGGAGACCAGTTCGCCGTCGTCCGTCTCCAGTACGTAGACCAGTACCGGGGAGCCGTCGGTGATGCAGACGCGCACATCGACGCAGTGCTCGTCCAGTACCTCGGCGAACTCCGGCAGGAGGTCGAGGAAACCCTGGTTCCACAACGACAGTGCCGTTCGCCGGCGGTCCTCCGCTTCGGCCGACCGCACGATCGGCAGCCACTTCTCAGGGATCCGTGCGGTCTCATCCGAGTCGCCGCCGACAAACGTCAGCGACCAGTCCTCCAACGTAGCCGCGATTTCTGCAGGGCCCATGTCTAACCTCGATGCTGGCTCTTGAGCAGCTGGTCGATGATCCCCTGCAACTTCGTGCGGGTCTCACTCTCCAGCGCGATCTGTTCGTTTATCCACTTCGGATCGGCCCCCGACACATACGCCGCACTCCGTGATTGCTTCGATTCGTTCGCCGACTTCGACAGCCACTGAAAGTTCAGCGGGGCACGGGAGACCACGTACATGTTTTGCGGTGTGAGCCTCATAAAGCCTCGCAGCTGGACGAGCTCGGCCAACGGGATGATGTGGTCCGGCGAGACCGCGGAGTTCCCGGAGTTGAAGGACCCGATCGTACGGCCGGAAGCGGCCGGATATGCCGGATCGGGGGCCGTGGACGCCGGCCGCGCAACGCCGCGGAGCGGGATGTTCCCCACCTTGCCGGGATTGCCCTTGCGGAGGGCGTCGAAGACCGGGCGTATCGGGGAACTCTTGGGGACCTCCCAGTTCTTGCCCCTGGGCGGCGGCGCGGGTGCGGCCCAGTTCGCCGGAGCCTTCTCCCGGGCCTGCTCGATCTTGGACAGGGTCCGCCGGACCGGGGCCTTGAGGCCCAAGGGGCTCCCGCCCTCGGCTTCGAGCGCCCGCATCGCCTCCATACAGGCCCGCAGTTGGGCGACGACCGTGGCCCTGCGAGCCTCCAGAAGCGACTTCTCCGCGTTGTACGCCGACGCGGCCAGGGATTGCGCCGGCATCCGGAAGACATGCGGTTTGGCGTTGTGCGCCCGTATGTCCGCCCCGACTTGCCGAGCCGCCGCGACCTGCCCCGAGCACAGATCAACGGGCCGGACCGGTTTCGCCGCCGCCGGGGAGACGAACCCGAGCAGTGCGACCAGCACCACCAGCGCGACGAGGAGTCGCTTGAATCTGCGTGACACGCCCATGCGTTCGCCCATCGTCGTGATCCGGCGCCTATCGGCGCGGGAGTTCCCCATGCCGACGCGCCTTCCGTCCCTCGCCGTTCCCTTGCCTGCGAGCGGTTCTCGGTGGTGACCGGCCCACCATTACGGGAGGCGCTGAAATACCGATGAAATCTCGCTGATGAGCGGGGCCAGGACCCTGGCACGGCTCAGGCTGGGCGCGGAGCGGCGTTCGGGGACGACTCCAGCAACCGAGGCGGAAACGCCGCAGCTGTACGGCGCAACTACCGGGCGCTGAAAGCGCACAACGCCGGACAGGCGGGGATCCAGGGAGGGTGGGAGCAGGGTCACCCTGCCACCGCCTTCCCTATGCATGCGGGGCGGCTGCCGTCACTTCCACAACTCGCCGCCCTGAGCGGGGACTTCCCGTCCCCGCAGGGCGGCGTAGTTCCCCAGGGCACGCACCAGGATCTTGGTGATGGACTCCGTCAGCAAGGGATCAAGCCGGCGCCACGCGGCGTCGACGTGGGCCTTCGCCTCTTCGTAGCAGACTTGCACGGCGCCGCAGCCGGTGACGGCGGTGGCGACCTCGCGCACCGTCGCCGCATCCGCTCCACCGCCGCGCACGGACCTCCACAGCCGGGAGATCTCCCCGGCCGGCAGCAGGGAGACGGAGCGGGCGAGCGGCATGGTGACCTTGCCGGCCCGGAGATCCTCCCCGCAGTGCTTGCGGTGTGCGCCCTGCGGGGCGGGAATCGTCGCGCCGTGCAGGTCGAGGAGGTCGTCGGTGATCTGATAGGCCGTGCCGACGGCTTCGAAGTACTCGCCCAGAGCGTCGATCCGCGGGGCGTCGCCTCTGGCGATCAGGCCTCCGATCTCGGCGAAGGCGCGGGCCGGCACCCCGGTCTTGAACCGGTGCGCCGCCTGGATGCGGGACAGCAGCGCGGTCGGATCGTGTGCGGCGACCGCCTGGTCCATCGCTTCGGTGTGGCCTGCTATGTCGACCGCCTGGCCGCCGTGCGCCGCCCGCAGGGTCCGTATCCACCGCTGGTAGACGCCCAGGCGCAGGGCGTCGTCATCGGGCACGACGTCCTCGATGACGCGGTCGAGGACGTAGTACGCGGCGGTGCCGGCGTTGATCGCGGTCGGCACGCCGTAGACGGTGTGCACGGCGGGAACGCCCCTCCGGGAGGTCGAACCGTCCTGCACGTCGTCGATCGCCAGATTCGCGCTGTGGATCACCTCGACGACCGCCAGCAACGGGGCGTAGGGGCCGCTGGAGACTCCGAGCAGCTCCATCGCCGCGCAGCACACGAACGTCCGCCAGCCCCTGCCCCCGGGGTCCGTGAGGTGGCGGATGGGCCGCACCATGGTCTCGTGCACCGTCGTATCGGGCATGCCGTCCGTCGGGGTGCCGCAGCCACCGAGGAGCGAGGCCGTCAAGGCCGGTGAGGGTCGGTCCGGGTAGAGCAGGTCCACCTCGCGCCGGGTGACCTTCTGGAGCCGTCCCAGATATTCCTCGATGTCGGTGACCTTCTGGGCGGGCAGCACTTCCACCCAGGCCCGTCCCCGGACCGGCCGACCGCCCAGGGTGCCCCGCACCTCGGCGTCCGTGCAGAGCAGCCCCCAGCCGAACAGCAGGCTCCGGATGTCCTGGTCCACGTGCGCCGTGACCGTGAGCTGCGCGTCCACTTCCGGGAGCCGGACCTCCCAGGACGTCGGATAGGTGTTCAGCGTGGCGAGCGAGGTCCACGAGGACGATTCCGCGAGGTGCGGCCGGGCACGGTTGACGGTCCCGTCAGGACTCATGGCACCCGCCGCCGTAAGGCGGTCGGTGACACGACGGGAGACCACGTCCTGGACCCGGACGTCTCCGACGCAGAGGTCCCAGCCGCCGTCCAACTCGATGTCCAGCCGGCTCCAGCCGGCATCGACCGTCGTCCTCCCGCCGGTCATCCGCGGAAGGTCGGCGCCGGTGGTGTGGTCGTACCATCCGCTGCCCGACACCGCCATCGGCCGCTCGCCCGGTACGGCGATCACGCCCCGTACGCCGCAGCGCGGTCGGCAATGGCCGCCCAGGTCGCCAAGGCCCCTGTGCGGGAGAGCTGCCCGGGTGGGCGCGACGACCAGGTCCAGTCGGAGGCCGTCCTCCTCCAGCACGGTGAGCCGGTACGAGCCGTCGGCGGTCTCCTGCAGGGCGGCCACACCGCCGTATTCGAGCCCCACTCGCCCCATGGCGGCGACCGCGACCGGCCCGGGTAGCAGCCGGTCGGGAGGCACCGGCGTCCCGTCCGCCAACGCCTCCGCCAGCGCCGCCCCCACCCGCGGGTCCATTGCCCCGTCGGCCTCGACGACCGACCGCAGCATCGCCACCGCCTGGCCGTCCATCCAGGTGCGGACAGCCGGCTCCCGTTCACCGACGCGCGACCGGGACCACAACAACGCGTGCCACGGGACCGATGTACCACCGTCCGCCGCGTCCACACCCCGTAGGAACATCACCGCGAACGTGGACGACTCGCCGGCCTCCCCGGCCAGCCGACCTCGCAGGGCCCACCGCTCCAGCATGCTCCCCCCAACGGCACACCGACACCCGGCCACGGTGAGCGGCCCAAGGAACCCAGTGCCTGCTTCAGGCGTACCAGGAAACCGCCACCGGCCAGGCGAGTTGCCCACCGGCATCCGTCAGCAAACCGCCCTCACAGGTGAACCGCCCACCCCGGCCCCACCCCCCAGGCCACGCAAGCACCCGCAGACACAGCACCTGCTGACGCAGGGGCGCAAGTCCGGCTCCGACTCCGGCTCCAGACCGTCTCCGACTCCGTTCGGGACCGTCTCCGGCTCCTACTCCGACTTATCCCCATCCGGGTTGACGCCCTGACAGATACGTCCTCGATCCGCGATCGTAGGCTGCATGAACTCCGATGAAACCGAGATGCGTGAAGCGGTCCGCGAGCTGGCCGACGCATTGGAGACGATGCTCAACCTGATCAAGGCTGACGCGCTCCCCACCACCCCCGAAGCGCACAGCCTCTTCCAGAAGGCGGGGGCCTTCCTCGACGAGTCGACCCACCGGATCAGCGCCTCGGACCGACCGGAGGAGATCCTCTCCCTGGCCACCGCGCTCAACCGGCTGGTCGTCTCGGTGCGGGAGCAGATCCTCGACGACGCCGTCGCCGCCTCGCCCGCCCCCGACCACCCGACCATGTGAACACTCCGCACGGAAAGCGAAAATCGAAGCCGGTAACCCCAACTTCGGTACCCCGCCCGCGAGCTGAGCCGCTTCATGGCTCGCTGAACGGATATCCGGCCATGATCAACGAGCCATGAGGTGAAGGCTCATCCGCGCTCGCGCAGATACGCTTCCAGCGCGGCGGCCCCGGTCAGCATCGCCCGCCCGCGGGCGGACAGCCTCCCGTGCCAGTCGCGCAGGGCGGCTTCCAGCGGCTCCAGCCCGCCGGCCGCCCGTACTTGGGCGAGCAGCGGGGCGATCTGCTCCAGCAGGTAGCCGCCCCGCCTGAGCTGGTGGGCCAGCCGGGCGTCCCGTACGTCGGCCTCGTCGTAGACGCGGTAGCCGGTCCGCGGATCGCGGCGCGGGCGCACCAGCCCGGCGCGCTCCCATTTGCGCAGCGTCGCGGGCCGGATGCCGAGATTCCCCGCCAGCGGGCCGATGAACGTGCCGCCGGGCCCGGACGGCACGAGCGGCTCGGAACCCGCAGCAGGCCCGGAGGCCGTCGTGGGCTCCAGGTCGCGCAGGGCGCTCTCGACGGCCTGGAGGGTGCGGCGGTCGTCGAGGAGCTGGGCGTGGCTCTCGTCGATGAGGCGGAACGCCTCCTCGACCGTGCCCCCGTTCACCGCCCGCATGATCGACGCCGCCGTCTGGTGGCCGTGGCCGGGCAGCAGGGCGAGGAACGCGCGCAGCGCTTCCGCGTGCAGCGAGGTGTAGGTGCGGTAGCCGTGGGGTGTGCGACCGGCGGCCGGAAGGATGCCGGCCTCCTCGTAGTTCCTGATCGCCTGCGTGGACAGACCGTGCCCGCGCGCCAGATCAACCGGCCGGAGGCGTTCGCCGCTTTGAAGGTTTCGTCCCATGAGGCCGCCGATATCGTGGAAAAGTTTCAACCGAGGGTTCAACGATACCGTTGAAGGCATGGCTACTGACATCAAGGACACCGTCCATGCCGTCGAGGCCGCTGCCGTCATGGGGCTGCTCCCGGCCCGGCCGCGGCTGCTCGCCCTGGGCGAGCCCACCCACGGCGAGGACACCCTGCTCGACCTGCGCAACGAGCTCTTCCAACAGCTCGTCGAGCAGGAGGGCTACCGGACGATCACGATCGAGAGCGACTGCCTGATGGGCCTGGTCGTGGACGACTACGTCACCTCGGGCACCGGCACCCTCGACGAGGTCATGGAGCACGGGTTCAGCCACGGCTTCGGCGCGTCCGCGGCCAACCGCGAGCTGGTGCGCTGGATGCGCGCCTACAACGACGGCCGCCCCGCGCCCGAGCAGCTCCGCTTCGGCGGTTTCGACGGCCCGCTGGAGATCACCGGCGCCGCGAGCCCCCGACAGGCCCTCGCCGCACTCCACGGCTACCTCGCGGCTCAGGTGGACGCGGACCTGCTCCCCTGCACCGCGGAGAGGCTCGACCGTCTGCTCGGCGCCGACGACCGCTGGACGGGTCCCGCCGCGATGATGGACCCGGCCCAGTCCGTGGGGCGGTCGACCGAGGCCAGGGAGCTGCGGCTGCTCGCCGACGATCTGGTGGCGCTGCTCGACGCGCAGACCCCGCACCTGATCACGGCGACCTCGCGGGGCGACTGGGACCGGGCGCGCCTGTACGGGCGTACCGCCACCGGCCTGCTGCGCTACCACTTCTGGATGGCCGACACCTCACCGGCCCGTATGACGTGGCTGGTGAGCCTGCGGGACCGGATGATGGCCGACAACCTCCTCGCCCTCGCCGAACGGGGCCCGGCGCTGGTCCACGCCCACAACGCCCATCTCCAGCGGGACAAGAGCTCGATGCGGATGGGTGACCAGCGGCTGGAGTGGTGGAGCGCCGGAGCGCTCGCCGGCGCCCACCTGGGCGAGGGGTATGCCTTCCTGGCCACGGCCCTCGGCACGATCCGGCACCACGGAGTGGACACCCCGCCGCCGGACACCCTCGAAGGTCTCCTGTACGCCCTCCCGGAGGACCGCTGCCTCGTCGACGCCCCCCGGCTGACCACGGCGTTCGGCGACACGCGGCCCGCTCCCCACGTGTCGCCGTACTTCGGCTACTTCCCACTCGACCCGGCCCACCTGGCCGGATACGACGGGATCGTGTTCATCAAGGACGTCCCGCAGAGTGAGGACCTGTCCGATGGGTCATGACCGGGTGGCGAAGTCCTGGGTCCACCAAGGGCCGTTGGAGCTGAGGTTGACGCCCACGCCGGTGAACTTGTAGGAGCAGTTGAGGATGTTGGACCGGTGCCCCGGGCTGTCCATCCAGCCCCTCAGCGCCGTGGCCGGATCCTTGGGGCTCTTGAAGATGTTCTCGGCCCAGCTGCTCCACCGGAATCCGGCATGGGTCATCCGGGTTCCGGGGTCGACGCCTTCGGGGGTGCTGTGCTCGTAGTAGTCGCGGGCCGCCATGTCGTCCGAGTGTGCCTGCGCCGCGTTCTGCAGCCGGGGGTCGACGGTGAGCGGGCCGCAGCCGTGTCGGGCCCGCTGGTCGTTGACCAGGTCGACGACCTTCTGGGCGAACCGCGCGGCGGTGCCGGTCGCGGCCCGTGGTGCGGCGGGGGCGTCGGCTCTCGCCCCGGCCTCCGTGCGGGAGGTGCGGGGCGGCGTGTTCGCGGTCGTCTTGGAGCCGCTCTCGGGGCGGGCCTTGCGCGGCCGTTGGGGGGCGTGCCGCTTGCCGTGCCGTTCGGTGTCGGAGGGGGAGGCGGACGCCTTGTGGCGGTGGGGCGAGGGGGAGGCACTGCGCGCTGCCGACGGGGCGGAGGCGGTCTCCGTGGGCGGCGCCGCCATGGACCGATTCGCCGCGAGCTCCTGGTCGGGGCCGGAGCCAGGGCGTATCAGCGCCAGGGAGCAGCAGCCCGCGGCGAGCGCGGCCGCCACCGCCAGCAGCATGGCCCTCCGCCGGGGACGGGGACCGCTGCTGACGGCGCGGTGGGTTCCGCCCCGCTGCGCAGTCCGCCCGTGCCGGCCGCCGGGCCCGGGCGCGGTGGAGCGGCGGTGCGAGGCGGGCTCGCCGGTTCGGCGTCCGGTTCCGGTCGACATCCCGTCGCGCGGTACTGCCGACCGGTGTGCGTCGTCGTTGTTCATGGTGTCGTTTCCTGTGCAGCCGTGGGGCCTGCAGAGCCGTGGCCCGTAGGGGATATGGGTCCGTACGGCCCACCGCGCGGGGCGGGCCACGCAAGGGAGACCCCGGGTGACGGCGCCGGATAACGAAAAGTGCTCCGCGTATGTCGTACGGCCCCGCCGCGGCCATGCGCCGGCGATGTCCGCACGGCAGTGACGTCAAGGGCAGAGGTTGCCAGAGTCAGCCAAAAGCGGTAATGGCCCCATACCAACCCAGCGCATATCATCTACGCCATGGCGCCCCCTTGCGTCCCTGACGCCACCGCCGAGGCCAATCGCGCGATACGCGACTTCATGGCCGCCCGCATCGGTCGGCCGCTATGGCCCGAGGAGCAGGACGAGTACGAGCACCTGCTTGCCACATGGGCCGCGGCCGTCCACAGCAACGAGAAAGGCTGATAGACCGACCCGCCCTCCAGGCCGCGGCGCAGCACCCGATGGGCGCGGCGCTGCGACCGGGGGGCGGGAACTCATCTTCGACCAACTGCGTGCAAGGCCGGCTCCCTTGGCGCTAGACCCTGACCCGTCGGACAGGCCCAAGTGGTTCACACAGGAGCGGTGAAGGCATCCATCTGTTCCAGTTCGGCGAGTACGGGGGCGGCTCCGTCCTCCGCGGCGAGGTGGGAGGCGATCGTCCGGGCCCGTTGGGTGAAGGCCTGTCCCTCCACGACGTCGCGCAGCAGGTCGGCCAGGCGAGCGGCCGTCAACTGGCGGCGGGGAATCGGGGCGGGGGCGACTTCCATGGCGACCAGTCGGGAGGCCCAGTAGAACTGGTCGAAGTGGACCGGTACGGGAACGGCCGGCACCCCGGCCTTGAGGCCCGCGCCCGTGGTGCCCGCGCCTGCGTGGTGCACCACTGCGGCCATACGGGGGAAGAGCCAGTCGTGCGGGACTTCGGAGACGGTGAGGACATCGTCGCCGGCCATGTGGATCCCCAGCCAGCCCGACTGGACCACGGCGCGCAGCCGTGCCCTGCGCAGCGCCTGGACGAGCAGTCTGCTCAACTGCTCCGCGTCTCCCATGGCCATGCTGCCGAATCCGATGAACACCGGTTTGCTGCCGGAGTTCAGAAAGTCGACCAGTCGATCGTCCGGGCGCCAGCCGTCGGGGCGGGGCGGCCACCAGTATCCGCAGGTCCGCTGTCGCCCGGACGAATAGCCGACCGGCGGCACCATCATGGGGCTGTAGCCGTGGCACACCGTCTCGGTGCGCAGGGCCCGTAGGGCGCGTCGGGTCGCCTGTTCGGGGAGTCCGAGGTCCTGCTGCAGCACGTGCAGAGACGGTGCGATATTGAGGCCCGCGCTCTTGGCCACGGCGGCCTCGGCGATCCGGTCGCGGCGGCGGCTGGGCACGACGCCGCTGAGACCGAACCGGACGACCGAACGCATCGGCTGGAGGTAGGTGCCCAGGCAGCGCGCCCCCACGCCTTCGGCGACGAACGCGCAGATCGGATGGGTCACCAAATTGGTCAGGAGGACGTCCACCCCGCCTCGGGAGGCGTCCAGGATCCCCTGTGCGATCTGCGGGAGGAGGTTGCGTCGAATCTCTCGGAGCAGACGGCGCGGGGGCGTGGGGCCGATGTCGTTCGACATGAAGTCCAGCGGGTCCAGCGGCAGGGTCCGGCAGTCCAGCCGGTGCGCGCGGACCGCGTCTTCGAAGCGCGCATGGCACGCCACGGTCACCTCGTGGCCGGCAGCCTTCAACCGCCTGCCCAGCCCGAGGTACGGAGCCACGTCACCCCAGGTGCCGGGGCTTGGAATAAGAACTCGCACAGCTCGCCTCGCCAGGTCGTCCTGCTGCCGGGTGGTGGTCCGCAGCACCACACATCGCTTCGGAAAGGATGACCGTTGCGCACCGGGAAGCGGCAGTGACACACAGGCAGCTGCCTGAAAGGCGGTCAGGAATCTCCGCGCTCCGTCGCGGCACGCGCCTCACCGCCCCATGGCCCACGGGATCGAGGCTAACGCGATGCGCCGGGTGCGACGCGGAGATTCGGTTGTGCTGTCCGGGTGGTTGTGAGCCGGACGGCGCCCTCGGGGCCGACGAGCAGGCCGGTGAACCGGTACGGCCTGCTCGTCGGCGGCCTCGGGGGCCTCAGCTGCTGGTCAGGGTGCGACCGAGGAGGGGGAGCAGGCGGTCCCAGTGGCGTTGCAGTGCCGAGGGGTTGAAGGCGTCGGTGTCGGACATGGTGAAGCCGTGGACGGTGCCGGGGTAGATCTCGGAGGTGTAGTCGACACCCGCGGCGTCCAGGGCCTGGTTGAGCTCGCCGAGGGTCTCGGGCGTCAGGTCGGTTTCGGCGTGGCCGAAGTGGACCTGGGCGGTGAGCTTGGAGAGGCTGTCGGGCCCGTCGGCGCCCACGGGGCCGTGGAACGCGGCGACGGCGGCCACCCGGCCGGGGTGGGCCGTGGCGGTGCGCATCGCCAGGAGGCCGCCTATGCAGTAACCGGTCACCGCGACCGGTCCGGCGCCGACCTCGGGCTGGGCGGTGAGGAACCTGAGGTAGGCGTCGGCGTCGCTCAGGACGCGTTCGGCGGTGTGCGCCTCGACCAAGGGCATCACCTGGGCGATGACCGCGGGCCGGGCCTCTTCTCCGATGTGCTCGGGAAGTTCGATCAGCGGTGCCGGGCCGTGCCGGTAGAAGAAGTTGGGGACGAGCACGTAGTACCCGTGCCCGGCCAGTTCGCGGGCCATCTCCCGCAGTACGGGCCGGATGCCGAAGGCGTCCCCGTACATCAGCACGCCTGGGTGCCGCTCGCCGTCGTCGGGGTAGGCGGCGAAGGCGTCGGCACGGCCGTCCGTGGTGGGAATCTGCAGCGACTTGATCTCGGTGGGAATGGCGGATGTTCCTTCCTGAAGTTCGCCGAGGCAACGTTAGTCTCACCAACGTTCTCGGCACGGGCGAACGTACATCGTTAGTCTCACTAACGCAACGGGTAGGATCGGCGCCATGATCAGAGCCGAAGCCGCGGACCTGCCCGACGACGACGCGCCCAAGACGCCCGACAGGCTGCGTCGACGGGCGAGCCGTCTGTTGTCGCAGCTGACCGCGCGCTCGGACCGGCTGATCAACGAAGGGCTGGCCCGGATCGACGCCCGCAAGTGGCACTACGCGGTGCTCGCCTCACTGCAGGATTTCGGGCCGGGCAGCCAGGCGGCGCTGAGCACACGCACCGGCATCTACCGCAGCGACATGGTCGGCGTGCTCAACGAACTGGCCGAGCGTGACCTCGTCGAGCGGGCGCCCGACCCCGACGACCGGCGCCGCAACATCATCACGATCTCCGCCCTGGGCCGCCGCCGCCTGCGCCGCCTCGACAAGGTCCTGGACGACCTCCACGACGACCTGCTCGCGCCACTGAGTCCGGCCGAACGCGACCAGTTCGTGCACTTGCTCACCCGCTTGCTGGACCACCACACCCAGGCCTCCTGACCCGCTGAGCCCTGGCCGGCCTTCCCGGCCGACCCGGTCACACGTCGACCTGGGCCAGCCGGGCAGCGCAGTGACCTGCCCCGCGGCTTCCGGGCGGTCCCTGTCCGGGGGTGCCTCACCGAACGGATCACCGGGCGGCGCCGGTCCCTGCCGTAGGTGTGTCTGCCCCCACCGAAGGCAGATAGCGCGGCGCTCGCCAGGCGTCGAGTCGGTGCTCCACCGCGGCCCCCAGCGACAGGAGTTCGGCGTCCTCGCGGTCACCCGCCATCAGGAGCAGCCCCACGGGCAGCTCGTCGACGAACCCGGCGGGCACCGACAAGGACGGGTAACCGGCCACGGCCGCGGGGGTCGAGGACGGGATGACGTCGTTGTCGCCCCGCGCGCAGTCCGTCGTCCAGGCGGGCGGGTTCGTCGGCGAGGCGATGGCGTCCAGCCGATGGGCGGCCATGGTCTCGTCCAAGGAGCGCCGGGCGAGGTCCGTCAACTCGGCACGCCTGGCCCGATACTCCGGGTCGGTGGTGGAAGGCGCGACGAGGGCCCGCTCGAACAGCTCCTGACCGGCGAAACAGGTGCGCTCCGCCGGGTGGGAACGGTTGAACTCGATCAGCCCGGCGAGGTTTTGCGGCCCGTCGCGCGTGCCGAGGTAGGCATCGATGTCCCGGTGGAACTCGCTCAGCAGCGCCGGGAATTCGAGTGCGGCGAGACGCTTCTGGTACGGGGGTGTCACCTCGACGACCTCGGCTCCCGCGGTGCGCAGCTTCGCCGCGGTACGGGTCATCAGCGCATCCACCTCCGCACCGAGCGAGGGCAGTCGCCACAGGCCGATCCGTTTGCCGCGCAGGCCGGTGGAGCGCGTCAGCTCGTCGGGGAGGCCTCCTGGACCGCCCGGGTGCGAGGTGTCCCTTCCGCTGAGCACCGAGAGGGTGAGCGCGGTGTCGATCACGTTGCGCGCCATGGGCCCCGCGGTGTCCTGCTCGGCGGAGATCGGGACCACACCGGCCCGGCTGACGAGGCCGAGGCTGGGTTTGTGGCCGACCACCCCGTTCATCCCGGCCGGGCACACGATGGAGCCGTCCGTCTCGGTCCCGATCGCCACCTGCGCCAACGACGCGGCGAGCGCGGCGGCCGAACCGGAGGAGGACCCGCACGGATTCCGGTCCAGGACATAGGGGTTGTGGGTCTGGCCACCCACCGCCGACCACCCTGAAGTCGGCTTCGCCGCACGGAAGTTCGCCCACTCGGACAGGTTGGTCTTGCCGAGGATCACCGCCCCGGCCTCCCGCAGCCGGGCCACCAGGACGGCGTCGGCGTCCGGTGGGCTGCCGGCCAACGCCAGCGACCCGGCAGTCGTGGGCATGTCCCGGGTGTGCACGTTGTCCTTGAGCAGGACGGGTATGCCGTCGAGCGGGCCGCGGGTGGCGCCGCTCCGATGCCTGGCGTCGCTGGCGGCCGCCTGGCGCAGGGCCGTCGGGTCGGTGCGCAGCACCGCGTTGATCTCGGGGTCGACGGTCCTGATCCGCCACAGATAGGCCGTGGTCAGTGCCGACGAGGTCAGCGAGCCGTCCGCCATGCGCGCCTGCAGCCGAGGGATCGTCACGGTGTCGAGATCGACGCCCAGTTGTGGGGCCCGGCCGGCTGGTGGCGGGGTATCGGCGCCGGATCCCGCGGCCTGCGCACGCGGGCCCGGTGCGCCGGTGCACAGGGAAACCGCGACCAGGGCAGTGATCAGCGTGGCGGTGCTCCGCTTCCTCATGCTCCTCATGAGGTCAGCCGACTACAGGCCGGCGGCCCGGAACAAGAGCCTTTCGCGCCGCCGTCCCTCGCGCTCTCCGGACCTGCCCGTAGCCGGGGCCCCATGCCCCGCGGTGAGCCGGTCCGGAACTTTCCATCGCGCCGATCGCCTCGCGGTGTTCCCCGGATTCGAACACCCGAGGCGGATGATTCTTCGAATTATCGACTCTCTGTTCGTGCTTATTCCGGACGGGACGGATATCTCCGTTCCCGGCACTGGGCAGGTCGCCGAAAAAACGTTATTTCGCGAACTCACTACCCGCACCCGTCGAGGGCGCAAGGGCGCAAGGGGACGCCCAGCTGTAGTGCACCGGAATTGCACGCCCTCTGAGTACCACTCAATGCCGTAAGCCCGTCGTTGTTTTTTTGAGGTTTTCCTACTTATCGTTGTGCCGCGGATTTCACCGCTCGCAATTTCCGTCCCGGGAGTTGCTCGAAATCCGCTGCACAGGCGCCTGTTGTGTACACCGTCCCCAGGAAAAAGGAGAACGATCATGACGTACGAGCGCCCCACCCTCACCAAGGCCGGCAGCTTCCGCAAGGTCACCGGCCTCAAGAACACCGGCCCGAAGGACGTCCTCGGCGGCAAGCAGCTCCTCTGACCGAGGCCACCCGCGACCGCTGAGCGGTCCGGGGCGCAGCGTGCACCGGACCCAGCCGCCGAGCCGGGCCGGTCATCGGGTGGCGGCAGCCGGCCGCCACCCGTTCTCTGTTCCGCCTCTCTGTTCCGAGTGTCACCGACCGAAGGCCGTAGCCCATGGACCAGTCCTTGTCGCTCCAGGTCGTACCCTCCTGGTTCGTCGTCCTGCCCGACACCGACGCGGCCGGGGCTCTCGCTGTCAAGGCGCTCTCCTACGCGGACCGGAGCCTGACCCATGCATCGGGCCGCCCCTGGCTGGTGGGCCGATGGGCACCGGGGACAGTTGTGACGGGGACGTACGGGGGGACGCGGGTCGCGGTGCTCGGGGAGCATGCCGTCACCGCGCGGGAGGCGGAGCGGGCCGCGGCGGCGGCTGACGCCGGCCCGCCGACGCCATGGGACCGCGCGGCCGACTGGCCCGGCAGTTTCCATCTGGTCGTCAGCGGCGGGGACCGGGTATCGGTGCGGGCCGGCGTGGTCGACCTGCGCCGGGTGTTCCACACCCGGGCCGAGACGTCTGGCCGCGGACCGGTGAGCCTGGCGTCCGACCGGGCCGATGTCCTCGCCGAGCTGGTCGGTGCCGAACTGGACGAGCGCCGCATCGCACTTGAGATGCTCGGTGCACCGTACCCCCGCGCGGGCGACCCACTGTGGCGCGGTCTGCACGCCGTACCGGCCGGGCACTGTCTGACGATCCACCACGACGCCCGGGTCCACACCAGGCGGTGGTGGTCACCGCCCGACCCCGTCGTCCCCCTCGCCGTCGGCGCCGGGCGCCTGAGAGAGGCCCTCGACGAAGCGATCGAGGTGCGAATCCGCGGGCGCGACCTGGTGACGTCGGACCTGGGCGGGCTGGACTCCACGGCCGTGTGCTGTACGGCGGCACGCTCGGGGACCCGAGTCGTCGCCTACACCGCCGGGATCCACGACGAGGCCGGCGACGACGTGTACTGGGCCAGGCGGACCGTCGAGGCGCTGCACGGCATCGAACACCACATCATCCCGGCCCAGGACGTGGCCATGACCTTCGACAGGATCGATGCCCTGGAGGACGTCCTGGACACGCCCAGCATCCTCACCGTCGACCGCAACCGCCGTATGGGCATCGTGGAACTGGCGGCGGCCCGTGGTTCCGGCCTCCATCTCACCGGCCTGGGCGGCGACGAACTGCTGGCCGGTACGCCCGCCCGTCTGCATGCGCTGCTGCGCACCCATCCCCTCGTCGCCTGGCAGGCGGTACGGGGGTACGCCGCCAAATACCGATGGTCGCGACGCGGCGTACTGCGCCAGCTCCTGGACCGCAGCCCCTACCGGACGTGGCTTCGGCGGGTGGCACGCGATCTGACCGAACCGGCGGTACCTGAAGGCGAGCCGTTGCTCGGCTGGGCGGTTCCGCCCCGGATGCCGCCCTGGGCCACCCCGGACGCCGTCCGCACGGTACGCGAGCTGCTCTGTGCGGAGCTGTCCGACGTCCGGCCCCGGGGCCGGGGACATGGCGAACACCGCGAGCTGGTCGCGATGGACGGCATCTCCCAATGGACGCGGCACATCGGTCAGATGGCCGCCCCACTGGGCATCGGCGTCAGCGCGCCCTACTACGACGCCCGCGTCATCGAGGCGGCCCTCGCCGTCCGACCGCAGGAGCGGATCACGCCGTGGCGGTACAAGCCGCTCATCGTCGAGGCCATGCGCGGAGTCGTGCCGGAGGCCAGCCGCACTCGCGACACCAAGGCGAACGCCACGTACGAGGAGGAAGCGGGTCTGCGCGAGCACCGCAAGGGCCTGTTGACGCTGTGCGAGGACTCCCGGCTCGCCCGGCTCGGTCTCGTCGACGAGCGGATCCTGCGCGAATGGTGCCGTCGTGCTCTGGCCGCGGAGACGGAGAGCTATCGGCTGCACCCGACCATCGCCTGCGAAGTCTGGCTGCGCTCCCGGGAGTTGACACCGTCGACCATCGGCCGGGCAGCAACGCGACACGGCCGGGAACCCGCCCCCGCCAGCCCGTCGGCCCTGCCCACCGCCCACCGCGAGACCTGAGAGTGGTGAATTCCGTGTTTGCCCTGAAGCCCGGTGTCCTGCTGACCGAGACCGAGTACGGTGTGGCGCTGCTGGACCAGGAGAGCGCCGAGTACTGGACACTCAATCCGACGGCCGCCCTCGTTCTGCAGACCCTCACGGAGGGCTACGGCCCCGAGCGTGCGGTGGAGATCCTGACCGCGCGCTACGACAACGTCGATGTCGAGCTGGCCACGGAGGACGTCGGCCGCATCGTCGACGAGCTGCGCTCGGCCGGACTCGTCACGTCCTGAGCGCAGCGGGCCCGGAACCTGCCGGTGCACAAGCCATTCGGCCGGCCCCACCGCTCCGCCCGTCGGATCCACCCGTGCCATCGGGGCCATCCGGCGACTTCGTCCGTCCAGGCCCGGCCGACCCGGGCCTGTCTGCCCAGACCGGAGAGCCACGCATGTCGACGCCGGAAGTGGTCCCGTACCGCCCGCGCTCCGTTCCACCGGCCCGCCGTTTCCTGGCTCGGGTGGTGGTGTGCGGTGCCCATCTGCTCGCCACCCAGCCACCCGGCCGTATTCGCGCCGTCCTGCGCCGGCTGCGCCGCGGCGCGAGGCCCGCAACCCTCGCCGAGGCGAGCACGGCGCGGGAGACGGTGCTCGCCGTGAGTCTCGCCGCGGGAGGCCACAAAGGGTGCCTGACCAGGTCTCTGGCCACCGTCCTGCTGTGCCGTTGGTACGGCCAGTGGCCCGTCTGGTGCGTGGGCGTGCGCAGCCGCCCGCCGTTCGCGGCGCACGCCTGGGTGGAGGCCGAGGGGGTCCTGGTCGGCGAGGGCGCCTCGGCCGACTACTTCCAGCGCTTCTTCACCGTGGAGTGAACCGATGACCGCGGCACCCTCCGTCGAGACCCCTCGCACCGGCCCCGGCGGCCGCTCCCGGACGGGTGGGAACCCGGTCGGCGCGAGGTCGGGGCACCGGGCCCTCGCGGCGCATCTGCGCCGGCAGCGCGGGCGGATGGCCGTGGGCGTCGGACTGGGGCTCGCGGGCAGCGTCATGGGGCTCGCCCAACCGCTGGCGGCCAAGCGGGTGATGGACGGTATGAGCCGTGGGCAGCCCGAGGCCTGGCCGGTCATCGTGCTCAGTCTGCTGGTGGTGGCCGGGGCGCTCCTCGTAGGGCTGGGGCACTATGTGCTGCAGTGGTCGTCCGAGTCGATGGTGTACACCGCTCGGCGCCGGCTGACCGAGCGGCTTCTGCGGCTGCGGGTGCCGGTGGTGGAGAGCACCGAGCCGGGCGATCTGATCGCCCGCGTGACCTCCGATACGGCGGTGCTGCGCCAGGCCGTTCCCCAGGCGGTGTCCGCGGCGGTCACCGGCACCCTGGTCACCGCGGCGACGGTCGTCATGATGGGGCTGCTCGACGCCGTGCTGCTGTGCGTCACCCTCGCGGTGATCGCCGTCGTCGCGGTCATCGTCGCGGTCGTGGCCCCGCGGATCGGCCGCGCCACCCGGCGCACCCAGGAGTCGGTGGGACAGATCGGAGCCGCACTGGAGCGGGTCTTCGGAGCGTTCCGTACGGTCAAGGCGTCGGGCGCCGAACGCCGGGAGGCCGCGGCGCTGCACCGGGTGGCAGAGGAAGCCCGCCGGACCGGGGTACGGGCCGCGGCGTGGGAAGCGGTGTCGGCGACGGCCTCGGCGGTCGTCGTCCAGGTCAGTTTCCTCGTCGTCCTCGGGGTGGGGGGCGCCCGCGTCTCCTCCGGCGCCATCAGCGTCTCCACGCTCGTCGCCTTCCTCCTCTACCTCTTCGCGCTGGCTCCTCGCATCGGCCAACTGGCCGAGGGCGTCGGCCAGTTCCAGGTCGGATCGGCGGCGGCCGCCCGTATCGAACACATCGAGCGGCTGGACGTCGAGAAGCTGGAAGCGGAGCCCGTACGAGAGCGGGAAGCGACGCACGGAAAGGCGGCCTCCGAATGCGGCGGGCGACCCGTCGGCGTGGCGTTCCATCAGGTGTGCTTCGCCTACCGCCCCGGACTGCCCCTCGTCCACCACGAGGTCACCTTCTCCGTTCCCCCGCGCGGGCTGACCGCTTTCGTCGGCCCGTCCGGCGCCGGCAAGACCACGGTCTTCTCCCTGATCGAGCGCTTCTACGAGCCTGCGGCCGGTCGCGTGCTCCTGGACGGTGAGGACGTACGGCGGTGGTCTCTGCCCCGGCTTCGCGCATCGATCGGCTATGTCGAGCAGGACGTCCCCGTCCTCGCCGGCACCCTGCGCGACAACCTGACCCTGGGCACCGTCGAGCCCGGCGACGAGGAACTCGCCCGGGTCCTGCGGATGGCCCGCCTGGATGTACTGACCGACCGTCTGCCGCGCGGTCTGGACACCGACGTCGGCCATCGGGGCAGCCGGCTCTCCGGTGGCGAGCGACAGCGTGTCGCGATCGCCCGCGCCTTGTTGCGTCGGCCGAGGCTGCTGCTGCTGGACGAGGCAACCTCCCAGCTCGACGCGGCCAACGAGGCGGCGTTGCGCGACGCGATCACCGAGACCGCCCTCGACACGACGGTGTTGGTGGTCGCCCACCGGCTTTCCACCGTGACCAGCGCGGACCGGATCGTGGTGATGGAGGCGGGTCGGGTACGGGCGGTCGGCACCCATGCCCAGCTCATGGAAGGCGATGCCCTTTACGGTGAGCTGGCGCGCACTCAGCTGCTCGGTCGGTAGTTGCCGTTCTGGGCAGCCGTGCTACCTGGGCGGACGAAGAAGCCGCTGGTGCACAGCCCCCTAGGGGGTGGCTGTGCACCAGGCACCGCACTCGTCCTGGATGCCGGGGAAGAGTTCGACGCGCAGGTCGTCGCCTTCGTGGATGACGTAGGTGGGGCCGGTCCGGTGGTTCCAGCCGAGGGGGAGGAGGTAGTAGCGGCCGTCGCGTTCGATGAGGCGGCGCAGGCCGGTGTATCGGTAGCGGTAGTGGACCTTGGTGCCCAGGTCCGACACCTCCACGCCGGGCCCGGCCAGGCTGAGCCGGTCGGTGCTCAGGAGGACGACGGCGGGCCGGCGCACGAGGTTCGCGGCGGCCTGCCGGGCCTCCCGCTCGCCCAGCCCGGCGGTGCCCAGGCTGAGCCCCCACATCACCAGCAGACCGGCCGTGAAGACCGGTACCGCCCGATTCCACACTCTGGGCAGCACGGGATGGGAGGGCACCGCGATGCCCTCGTCGGTGTCGGGCGGTACCGCGGTGTTCCCGTCTCCGGCCCGGCTACGGGCCCATGGGATCTGGCCGAGGAGCACGCCGGCTCCCAGCACGAGCGGCGCCGTCCATCTGAAGCCGCCGAGCCAGGACCAGAGGAGCAGGAGCACCAGGCCGGCTCCGACGATGCAGAGGTGAGCCCGGGCGACGGCTCGCAGGGCGCGCTGCAGTGCGCGGATGAGGCGTTCCTGGTGCGTCTGGTCGGTTTCCGGCTGCGCGGCCCGTGCGGGGGCTGGGGTCGTAGCCAAGTGACGGAGTATCAGGACCGTGAGGACACAGACGATCGCCAGTGGAGCGGTGACGACATTGAGGCTCTGGATCGCCGTCTCCGCGAATCCGAAGCCGAGGTTGAAGGAGTCGACGCGAAAGTAGCTGTAGTAGGCCGTCAGATAGACCGCGCCCAGGAAGTACATGACGGCCACGAGGAAGGAGGCCTGGGCGATGACGCCGCCGAGGAGGGAGGTCGCCGTACGTTCCTCGCCGGCGGGGGTGGAAGGGGCCGAGGGTGGCGCGGAGGGCGGGGGCGCCGGGTCACCGCTCATGTGCCGGACGGCGAGGGGCAGGTCCCGCTCGGCGAGGGGGTGTTGTCCGGGGAGGCCGGGCCCGTCGCCTCGGGCGGGGAGGGTGAGTTCGTCGCCTCGGACGGGGAGGGCGAGCCGCCGGAGGGCGGGCAGGTCTCGCCGCCCGTCTGGCCTTCGCTGCCTTCGTTCCCGCCTCCTCCGACCCCGCCGCCCACGTCTCCGCCGCCCCCGTCGGCGCCGCCGGACGGATCCACGCCGCCGCCCGCCGGGGGCCTGCCATGCCCCTTGGGTGGCGACTTGACCGGCGGCACCGGGTCTCCGCCGTAACTCGGGCCGCCGCCAACGGTGTTGCCCTGGCCGGTATCGCCCTTGGTGGGCTCGCTCCCCTGCACGCCGCCCCCGGACTGCTCTCCGCCTGACGCGCCTCCCGCCGCCCCGCCCGCCGTCGGGGAGGAGCGGGCGGAGTCCGTGGGCCGTACGGAATCGGATTTCCCGGAAGCTGCGTGTGCGCAACCCGCCATGGCGATGAGTGCTCCGGCGGCGACGAGGGTGCGTAAGAGACGTCTGTTCGCGTATGCCTCTCGGCGTTTCATCTGTGGTCGGCTCCCTTTCTCCTGCAGGGTGCGTAGAGAACAACGCCAGCCGACCGGTCCCGGTTCCCTCGGCGTCGGGATGTCGGGGTTTCGCAGGAGGGACTGTCGGCGGCTCGACCGCTTCCCTTCACACAAAACGTGAATTTCTCACGATCTCTTCGTGACACTCATGACTGGTTCACGCCTCCGCGGCTGTGACAGCGTCGTGGTGTCACCAGCCGAGGGAGTGGGATGAACAAGGGATACGCGGTCTTCTGCGACGCTGACCGCCAGTTCTACGACGCTCCGCACCGGCTGCCCGAAGACGCCCAGGGCCGCAGCGGCCAGTACCCGGTGCTGAAGCGGGAGTTGCCGGACGGCTGGCAGCGGCACCGCTCGGGTGACTGGCTGGCGTTCCGGCCACTCGACCGTGAACTGCCCTCTCAGGGCTGGAAGATTCATATATCGGCCTGCCTCGACAACGCCGAGCGGGTGCTCACGAAGGTCTGGGAGTACTGCGTACCCCGCTCGGTGGCCTTCAAGTGCATGCCGAGCCGGTATCTGCTGCACATCCGCAACGCCAAGTACACCGACCGGGGCGCGAGCGGCAAGTTCATCACGGTCTATCCGGCCGACGAGGAGCAGTGCCGGGTCATCGCCGAGGAGCTGGATGCGCTGCTGGCCGGTGAGCCCGGCCCGTACATCCTCAGTGATCTGCGCTGGGGCGCCGGGCCGGTGTACGTGCGCTACGGCGGCTTCACCGAGCGGCACTGCTACGACGACAAGGGCGAGCTGTGCCCTGCCGTGGAGGACGACCGGGGGCAGCTCGTTCCCGACCGCCGGGAGCCCGCGTTCCGGGTTCCGGAGTGGGTCTCGCTTCCGGAGTTCCTCAAGCCGCATCTGGAGGCGCGCTCCGCCACCACCGTCTCCGACCTCCCGTACGCCATCGAGCGGGCGCTGCACTTCTCCAACGGCGGCGGCGTGTACGTCGGGCGGGACCTGCGGACCCAGCGGCGTGTGGTGCTGAAGGAGGGACGTCAGTACGCCGGGCTGGCCGCGGACGAAGCGGACGCAGTGACCCGGCTGGCGCGGGAACGGGACGCCCTGCGGCGGCTGTCCGGGCTGGGGTGCGCCCCCGAGGTGCTGGACTGGTTCACGCTCGGCGAGCACACCTTCCTGGTGCTGGAGCACATCGAGGGGCGTCCGCTCAACAGCTTCTTCGCGCATCGGCATCCGCTGATCGAGTCCGATCCCAGTCCGCAGCGACTGGCCGAGTACACCGAATGGGCACTGCGCGTGCACCGGCTGGTGGAGGAGGCCGTCGAGGCGATCCACGCCCGGGGCGTGGTCTTCAACGACCTCCATCTGTTCAACATCATGCTCTCCGAGGACGAATCCTCGGTCGTGCTACTGGACTTCGAGGCCGCCTCCATCGATGACCCGGGCAGCCGGCAGGTGATCGCCAACCCGGGATTCGTGGCCCCCGCCGACCGCCGTGGGCCCGACGTCGACCGCTATGCCCTGGCCTGTCTGCGGCTGGCCCTGTTCCTGCCGCTGACCAGCCTGTTCGCGGTGGACCGGGCCAAGAGCCGGCATCTGGCGCGGATCGCCGCCGAGCAGTTTCCGGTGCCGGTCGAGTTCCTCGACGCGGCGGTCGACGAGATTCTGCGTGGTGGTCGAGGCGCCGCGGGCACGGTCGGGAACGGCACTGCGGGCGGCGGGAACGGGCACGACTACCTGCCGGTTCCGCTCGCGGACTGGCCCCGCAGCCGGGACTCCGCCGTCCGCGCCGTACTGGCCTCCGCCACCCCGGCACGGGAGGACCGCCTCTTTCCCGGCGATATCGCCCAGTTCGCCCTCTCCGGCGGCGGGACCTGTTTCGCCTACGGCGCGGCCGGCGTGCTGTACGCCCTCGCCGCGACGGGCGCCGAGCGATGTCCGCAGGCGGAGGAGTGGTTGCTGCAGCGGACGAAGGCACCCGCCTCGGGCAGTCCCGTCGGCTTCTACGACGGCCTTTCCGGCGTCGCCTGGGTCCTCGACCGGCTCGGGCACCACGCACGGGCCCTGGACCTGATGGATCTGGTCACGGCGCAGAGCTGGCAGGACATCGGACCCGACCTGCACGGTGGACTGGCCGGTGTGGGGCTGGCGTTGGACGGGCTCGCCGACTCCGCCGGTGCCTCCGGATTACGGGAACAGGCCCTGCGCTGCGCCGAGTTGGTCGCGGATCGATTCGGCCGGACGACCGCCGGGGAAGGCCCCGGCCCCGCCCGGGCCGGGCTGCTGCACGGCGACAGCGGTGCCGCGCTGCTCTTCCTGCGGCTGTACGAACGCACCGGCGACGGCGCGCTGTTGGATCTGGCCGGGGACGCCCTGCGACGCGACCTGGCGCGCTGCGTGCGGAGCGCGGCGGGGACCCTCCAGGTCGACGAGGGCTGGCGGACCATGCCCTACCTCGGCGCCGGCAGTGTGGGCATCGGGATGGTGCTCGACGACTACCTCTCCCATCGGCCCGATGACGGCTTCGCGGCGGCGCGGGCCGAGATAGTGCGGGCCGCGCAGGCAAAGTTCTACGCCCAGCCGGGGCTGTTCCGCGGTGCCGCCGGCATGGTGCTGTATCTGAGCCGGACCACCGCCCCGGGACCCGGCACCGACGCCGCGGACCTGCGCCGCCAGATCGACTCCCTCTCCTGGGGCGCCGTCCCCTACCAAGGGCATCTGGCCTTCGCCGGTGAGCAGATGATGCGGCTCTCGATGGACCTGAGCACCGGCACGGCCGGATGTCTGCTCGCCCTGGGCAGCGCGCTGCACGACAAGCCCGTGCACCTGCCCTTCCTCCCGCCGCTCCGGCGGCCCTGAAGCCGGCCCCGACCGGGGTCGAACACGAAAGTCATCCCCGTCCCCATATCGAAAGGAATCCTCATGTCGCTTCTCGACCTGCAGACGATGGAGACCCCCAAGCCCGAGGTCACCGACGAGCTGCACACCGGCAGCCGCGCGAGCCTGCTGCTCTGCGGCGACAGCAGCCTGAGCGTGACCACCTGTAACTGACTGCCGGTCGCCGCGGGGCCCCAGGTCCCGTAGCGACGAGGAGGGCGGGTTCCGGGCGCCTGTCGCCCGGAACCCGCCCACCCGCATGCAGCCCACCCACCCAGGGCCTGTCCGATGGGTCAGGCCCTAGAGCCCACCCGCGTGGACACATCCGAAGGAGGCCCGGTCCCTCGCATGGTCGGTCGCATGGTCCCTCGTCCGTCCCCCACGCCCGGGCCCTCCTCGCCGACGCGGCAACCGGACGCCGGGAGTGTTCTGACCGGTGCGCTCCGGCACAGCCTGCTGCGCACCATCGCCGTCGGCCTCCTCGGCGCCGCCTCCGCCGCCACGGCCGTCGCGCTGCCCGCCGTACTCGGCCACACCCTCGACCTCGCGCTCGACTCCGCGCCCGGGGCGGGCACCACCCTCGCGCTGAGTGCCGTCCTGCTGGTGGCAGAGGTGCTGCTGGACGCTTTGGTGACGCTCACCGGTGGCGTCACCACCGCCCGCAGCACCGCCTGGCTGCGCCGCCGCGGAATCGACCATCTGCTGTCGCTCGGCCCGCTGCGCGCCACCGATCGCTTCACGACCGGCGACCTGGTCAACCGCCTCACGGGCAACGCCGCCGAGGCCGGATACGCGCCCACCACCGCGGCCGCCGCCCTGGCCGCACTGCTCACCCCGGTCGGGGCCCTCGTCGCGCTGGCCCTCACCGACATCTGGCTGGCGGCCGTCTTCCTGGCCGGGCTCCCCCTGCTGACCCTGCTGCTGCGGGCCTTCGCCCGGGGCTCCTCCGACAGCGTCCGGCGCTATCAACGCGTACAGGCGGAGATCGCCTCCCGGCTCGTGGAAGCGCTGGGCGGGGCCCGGACGATCGCCGCCGCGGGCACCACGCGCCGGGAAACCGCCCGCGTCCTGGCCCCGTTGCCCGAACTCGGCGCACAGGGCCGGCTCATGTGGCAGGTGTACGGGCGGGCGGTGGTCGGCAGCAGCATTCTGGTGCCGTTGCTGACCACGGCCGTCCTCGCGGTGGGCGGGATCCGGCTCGCCCACGGCGCCCTGACCGTCGGTGGACTGCTGGCCGCCTCCCGGTACGCGGCACTGACCGCGGGCCTGGGAGGGCTGACCGGTCAGCTCAGCGCCTTGGTGCGGAGCCGCGCCGCGGCCCGGCGCATCGGCGAACTTCTGGCGCTGCCCCCGGCGGGGCACGGCTCCCGGCTGCTGCCCGCCGACGGCCGTGGACGGCTCGAACTGCGCGGGGTCACCCTCGCCCGCGACGGCGTGCCCGTGCTGCGCGGGGTGGATCTGGTCGTGCCCGGGGGGACCACCATGGCCGTGGTCGGGCGGTCGGGGGCGGGCAAGTCCCTGCTGGCCGCCGTCGCGGGGCGGCTCACCGATCCCGACGACGGCACGGTGCTGCTGGACGGGGTTCCGCTTCATCAGGCCGATCCGGTGCGGCTGCGCCGAGAAGTCGGCTACGCCTTCGAACGGCCGGCGCTCTTCGGCGACACCGTCGGCGCGGCCATCGCGTTCGGGCCCCGGCCGGTTCCGGCCCACGACATCGAGGCCGCGGCCCGCGCGGCCGGCGCCGATCCGTTCGTACGGCTGCTGCCGCGCGGCTACGCCACACCGCTGGCCGACGCGCCCCTCTCCGGGGGCGAGTTCCAGCGCCTCGGCGTGGCCCGGGCCTTCGCCCACGCCGGTCGCCTGCTGATCCTCGACGACGCCACCTCCAGCCTGGACACCGTCACCGAGCACCATGTCAGCCGGGCGCTGCTGCAGGACGTACGGCCGGGCACCCGGCTGCTGATCACCCACCGGCTGTCCTCGGCCGCCCGCGCCGATCTGGTCGCCTGGCTGGAGCACGGCCGGATACGGGCGGTCGCGCCGCACGATCTGCTGTGGCGGGACCCCGACTACCGCGCGGTCTTCTCCCCCACCGCCCCGGCCCCGGGCACCTCCTCATGACGGCGACCACGATCCGGCTGCTGCCGCGAGCGCTCCGCTTCCTACGGGGCCGCACCCGGGTGCTCCTGCTGATGGGCGGCTGGTCCCTGCTGGAGACCGGGCACACCTTCATCAGCGGCTACGGCGTGGCCAAGGCCCTGGACGACGGCTTTCTGGCCGGCCGCACCGGAACGGCCATGGCCTGGCTGGCCGTTGCCGCGGTGGCCGTCGTCCTCGGCGGGACCGCCGGCCGGGGCGTCTTCCGCGGGCTCGCGGACCTGGTCGAACCGCTGCGTGACGCCCTGGTCCGTACGGTGGTGATCCGCGCGCTGGACCAGGCGGTCGCCGATCCGGCCCGCGCCGCGGACACCGCGGTGGTCTCGCGGTTGACCAATCAGACGGAGCTCGCGCGGGACAGCTTCGCCGGACTGGTCCTGGTGGCCCGTTCCTTCGTCTTCACCTCCGCGGGGGCCCTGCTCGGACTCTTCTCCCTGGCCCCGCAGCTGTTGCTGATCGTGCTGCCGCCCCTCGTCGTCGGACTGCTGCTGTTCCTGGCCACGCTGCGCCCGATGGCACGTCAACAGCGCGCCTTCCTCCAGGCCGACGAAACGCTCTCGGCCCACTTCGGTGCCGTTGCCGCGGGGCTGCGCGACGTGGCCGCCTGCGGCGCGCGCCGCACCGTCATGGGGCGTGCCAACGGCCTGATCGATGCCGAGGCACGGGCGGCCCGGCGCCTGGCGGTGTGGGCCGCGGCCCGCTGTCTCGCCCTCGGCGTCGCCGGTCAGCTGCCGGTCCTCCTGCTGCTCCTCAGCACGCCCTGGCTGCTGCGGCAGCAGCTCACCGCGGGGACCGTACTCGGTGCCCTGACGTATCTCACGCAGGCCCTGCTGCCCGCCCTGCACACCCTGATGAACGCGCTCGGCTCCGCCGGGACCCGGCTCCTGGTCGTACTGGACCGGCTCACCGGGTCCGCTGACCGGACCCCGCGGGGCGGGACGGCCGCGGCCGACCATGCCGACTCCGTGTGCGGCACAGCCGCCTCCGAGCCCGGAAACGCCGCGCCACGCTCCAGGTACCTGACCGATCCGACCGGCCCCCGGGTCGAACTACGCTCGGTGACCTTCGCCTACGGCCCCGGCGCGCAACCGGTCCTGCACGACCTCGATCTCGTCGTCGAGCCGGGGGAGCACCTCGCCGTCGTCGGTCCGAGCGGCATCGGCAAGTCCACCCTGGCCGGCCTCATCACCGGCCTGCTGCCCCCCACGGAGGGCACGGTACGGGTGGACGGCCGCCCGCCGGCCGCGCCCGGCCCCCCTCCCGATGCCGAGCCCGGCCGTCCTCCCCTCCCCGATCCCGGTCCCTCCCGCCACCGGGTGCTGATCCCCCAGCAGGCGTACGTCTTCTCCGGCACCGTGCGGGACAACCTGCGCTATCTGTGTGCTGACGGTGCGTCCGACGCCGCCGTGGCGGCCGCAGCGGACGCCGTGGGAATGGGCCCGTTGGTTGCCCGGCTGGGTGGTCTGGACGCACGGATCGATCCGGCCGCGCTGTCCCAGGGCGAACGCCAGCTGATCGCGCTCGGCCGGGCCCACCTCGCGCCGGCGCCGCTGGTCCTCCTCGACGAGGCCACCTGCCATCTCGACCCCGTGGCCGAGCAGCGAGCCGAGCAGGCCTTCGCCGACCGGCCCGGCACCCTGATCGTCATCGCCCACCGGATCACCTCGGCCCAACGCGCCGACCGCGTCCTGGTGCTGGACGGGATCCGGGCCGCCGTCGGCAGCCACACCGAACTGCTGGACCGCTCGCCCCTCTACCGCGAGCTGGCCGGCAACTGGCAACCGGAATCCGCCGATAGGGGCCGGTGACGGATGTGTCGAGTGCACGCCCACAGCACGAGCCCGAGGCAGCTGAACGCGGCACCCAGTGCGCAGACGGCGCCCCAGCCGGCCACCGTGTAGAGGGAGGTCGCGGCGAGGGCGCCGGTGGCGCTGCCGATCGAGTAGAAGACCATGTATCCGCCGATCAGCCGGCTGCCCGCGTCCGGGTGCAGCGCGTAGATCAGGGTCTGGTTGGTGACATGGACCGCCTGCACGGCGAGGTCGAGCAGGACCACCCCGACGACCAGGGCCCACAGCGAGCTGCGGGTGAAGGCCAGGGGCAACCACGAGGCGGTGAGCAGTGCCAGGGCGAGGCCGGTGGTCCGCCGGGAGAGTCCGCGGTCGTTCAGGCGGCCCGCCACGGTCGCGGCCAGCGCGCCGGCGACACCGATCAGCCCCAGCGCCCCGATCGCGCGGTGGGGCAGGAAGTACGGGGCCTCGCTGAGCGGCAGCGCGACGCTGCTCCACAGAGTGCTGAAGGAGGCGAAGATCAGCAGGCCGAACAGGGCCCGGAGCCGCAGCAGTCGCTCCCGTGCGAACAGAGCGATCGTGGAGCGCAGGAGCTGTCCGTAGCGCAGGGTTGTCGGCGGAGCGTCACTGTGGCGCGGCAGCACTCGGTACAGGACCAGGGCGAGCAGAGCGGTGAGCGACGCCGAGGCGAGGTAGACGGAGCGCCAGCCCGCGAGATCGGCCATGAGGCCGGATGCGGTGCGGGCGAGCAGGATTCCGATGACCACGCCGCTGGTGACCAGCCCGACGACCCGTCCGCGCCCGGCAGGAGGGGCCAATGATGCCGCGAAGGCCACCAGCGTCTGTGTGACGACCGCGAGAAGCCCTGTCGCGGCCATGCCCGCGAGCAGGATCGCCGCCGTGTGGGCGGCGGCTACCACGGCCAGCGCCACCACCAGGAGCAGTAACTGGGCCACGATGAGCCGTCTGCGGTCGGCCACGTCGCCCAGCGGCACGAGGAAGAAGAGCCCCAGCCCGTATCCGACGTGCGTGAGGGTGACCACGATGCCGACGAGTGCCGGGCTCATGGCGAGGTCGTGGCCCATGGTCACCAGGAGCGGCTGGGAGAAGTAGACGTTGGCCACCGCGGCCCCGCAGGCGACCGCGAACAGTACGACGACGCCACGGGACAGGACGAACGCGGAACCCTCCCCGCTTCGGGCCTCGGTCCGTCGTGTCCCAGCCTCACCGTTTCCGGGCATCAGCGCTCCTCCGCACTTCTGGTTTCAACTTGCTACCAGTGGCGACCGTAACCCTGCTGGTAGCATGTTGCAACCATCGTGAGAGGGAGGACGCCATGGTGACCAGGACGCGCTTCGACGACAGCGAATGTCCCGTCGCCCGGTCGGTGGACGCGATCGGCGACTGGTGGTCCCTGCTGATCGTGCGGGACGCCTTCGACGGAAGCCGGCGCTTCGGGGAGTTCCAGCGCAGCCTCGGCGTGGCGAAGAACATCCTCACCGCGCGTCTGCGCACCCTGGTCGCCGGCGGTGTCCTCGAATCCGTCCCCGCCTCGGACGGCAGCGCCTACCGCGAGTACGTACTGACCCCGAAGGGCAAGGCGCTCTTCCCTGTCATCGTGGCACTGCGGCAGTGGGGCGAACAGAACTTCTTCGCCCCCGACGAACCGCACTCACAGTTGGTCGACCGCCGACAGGGACGCCGCCTGCGCGCACTGGAAGTGCGTTCCGCGGACGGACGACGGCTCGACCCCGACGACACCACCGTCCACAAGGTCTCCCCCCGGTGAAAGGTCTCCCCCGGTGATCTGAGCCGGAGGCCTGGGGCGCCCCCGACTCGGCGACGACGCAGGACACCGACCGGTACGGCACCGCCTGAGCAATGGCCTCAAGGCGCATGCCGAGCGGCCGTGCCCATCGACTCTCGGGACAGCGGCTTCTGGTACCAGCCCACGTCCCAGAACCTCCCGAATTTTCGCCCGACTTGCTGGTAGACGCCGACGGGCCGGAAGCCGAAGCGTTCATGGAGCCGTTGTGACGCCGGGTTGGGCAGGGCGATCCCGGCGAGCGCCATATGGACGTCCTCCTGCTCCAGTACCTCGAAGAGCGCGGCGTACAGCAGGCCGCCGACGCCGCGTCCCACGTGCTCGGGCGCCAGATAGACGCTGGTCTCCACGGAGGTCGCATACGCCGGCTTCGGCCGGAACGCGCTGCTGGTCGTGTAGCCGAGGAGCTTTCCGCCCTCCTCGGCCACGAGGAGCCGGTGCGGGCCGGAGTCGGGATGGGCCAGCAGCCACGGCCGGCGCTGTGCCACGGTGAACGGCTCGATGTCGAAGGTGATCGGCGTCTCGGTCACGTAGTGGTTGTAGATCCGGGTCAGCTCTTCGAGGTCGTCCCCGGTGCCAGGCCGGATCCGTGCGCCTGAGACCGTCCCGTCTCCGTTCACCACTGTGCTCATCCGTACGACGGTACCGCGGCACTTGTTACCTCGCGGAGAATTCCAGGCGACTGATCGACATGCGGTAGGCCTCTTACGGGACGGCCCTCACAGCCAGCCGGCACCCTGCGATATGCGGATGGCGTCGACCCGGTTCCGGGCGCCGGTCTTGCGATTGATCGCGGCCATGTAGTTGCGCACCGTACCGCTGCTCAGATGCAGTTCGCCTGCGATCTCCGGAACGGACGCCCCACCCGCGGCAAGCGAGAGTACGGTCAACTCCCTCGCGGTCAGGGGCATATCGGCGGCCTGCAGAAAGTCCAGGGTCAGCGTGTGGTCGACGTATCGCTCGCCCGCCGCGACCTGGTTTATGGCGTGTCGAAACCGGTCCGGCGGGGCGTCCTTGTCCACGAACCCACGAGCCTTGGCGGCGACGGCGCGCCGGAGGGTGCCGGGCCGGCAGGAGCTGGCGAGCACGAGCAGTGCGCAGCCCGGCCCCCCGGGATGGCTCGTCGGCTGCGGCGACCCCGCGGCGTCGCCGTCCACCACACACACCTGGGGCTGGAAGGAACGGGCTCTTCTGGGGGCGCTCGCCCAGCAGGCCGCGATGGCGTCGATGCCCTCCTCATCGCGCAGCAACGCAGCAAGCCCCGATCGCACCAGCCGTGTCTCATGGACCACCAAGACCCGGATCACCGTTGTTCCTTCCGTTGGCCATGCAGTTTGCACTGCTGAATTGTCATGGCCCGGATTTCCAGCCACAGGGGGCTTCGGGGGATTTGACTGGAACCCGCACGCTTCGGCCGTACTGACGCTCCGTTCATTACCCATGAGAATGGCAGGAGTCCACAACTCCTCCATCGTTTGCGCCGATCACGGCCGTACCCACCCCGGCGGCCCCTCGCTCCCGTACGCACGCAAGTCGCCGCCGCACACCGCCGACCGCACCTACTCCCCCAGCTCGCGCAGGGAAGCGGAATCAGAGGAACTTCACACACCACCCGCGGCGATGCCGCGAGCGACACCTCCCGTTTGGGGGTCGCTTCTGGCCAACCCGGGTCTGGCAGCACGCCGGACTCAGGTCTACCTCGGATGCACATGTGACGACTGTGCCCTGTGTGACGCCGCGACTCGGCCTGCGAAAGCCGCGGGCGCGGCGACGGGTGCCTCGCGCCGATCGTGCCGATCGCGCCGACGGGGGCCGTCGTGCACCCTCGCGGAGCGCCCGGGACTACCCGCGAGTGGTGGAGCGGGTCCGCCAAAGGTCGCGGAGCAGCGCGATCTCTGCCATGTGGTGGATGAATTCGAGGTTGGCCCCCCACAGCACATCGACGAACGGGTTGTCCGGGTGGGAGCCGTACGGATACTGCGAGAACCCGATCGTGTCGAGCTGCTCGTCGGTCACGGTGGCGAGGCTGTCGCGCCAGCGGTCGATCAGCGCCCAGAACCGCTCAAGGGCCGAGGCGGCGCCGGGGGTGAAGTCGACCAGCAGTTTCGGGTCCCGCCGCCGTTCGCCGAAGGCCCACTCCCATTCGCCCGCGAAGCAGTAGTGCAGGTGCCCCAGCCGCCACGCGACCGTGGTGACCGGGGTCTGGTCGGGCTCCGGGGGGCCGGTGTGGGCGAGGACCTGCTCGACCCGCTCGACGCGCACGCCCCAGTCTTCGGCGATCTTGGCGACCGTCATGCCGCCGGCGGCCTGCCGGGCGACCTCGGCGTACTCGCTCGCCGGGATCTGCGGGGCGCCTTGGTCGAGCACCCAGTCACCCGGTCCGAACGCCCTGGGCGTCACCGCCTCGCCCCGGCGCCGGATCGACCAGCAACCGGGGGCCGGCTCCCACAGGTACTCCTCGTCGCCGAGCCCCGCCAGCCGGACCTGCGCCATCTCCCTGGCGCAGTCGAACTGGTCGAGCAGCAAGTCCAAACGGCCGCTCCTCGCACGCCCAGTCTCCACGCCCGGTCCCCTTCGCGGTCAGCTACCTCGCTACGTCCAGGCGGAGGCTAACGGCTCACCTCATGGTGCGCGACGGAATTCGCCGCGAGAGCCCAACTTCCGGGAGTGGAAAACCTCTTACGGTATCGGCGCGTAACGACGGCACGACGGTCGGCCTCGACGGTTGCCACGGTCGCAGCAATCAGGAGTGGATCATCGGTCCGACGCCCGGGTGAGCGGTCCTCAGACGGTGGCGGCGGCCCGCCGGTCGCGGCGCTGCTTGAGATGGCCCGCACCGGCCAGCGCCGCTACCACGACGGCCGTGCCGGCGAGCTGATGACGCCCGTCGGAGCTGGCGGCCATGACGCCGAAGACTCCGAGGATGGCGGCAAACGCGAGCCAGGTCAGGTAGGGGAAGCCCCACATCCGCACCGAGAGCAGCTCGGGCGCCTCGCGTTCCAGACGGCGGCGCATCTTCAGCTGGGTGAGGCAGACGATGGTCCAGACGACCAGCACCGAGCAGCCGGCGATGTTCAGCAGCCAGGCGAACACGGTGGTCGGCCAGACGATGCCGGCGATCACCGCCGCGAAGCCGAACACGCAGGACGCCAGCACGGCCGCCATCGGCACACCCTTGGTGACCCTGCCCAGCAGGCGCGGGCCCTGGCCCCGGTTGACGAGGGAGTACGCCATCCGCGACGAGCCGTAGATGTTGGCGTTCATCGCCGAGAGCAGGGCCACCAGCACCACGATCTGCATGATGGTGCCGGCCGCCGGGATGCCGAGCCGGTCGAGCACGGTGACGTACGGGCCCTTGGTGGCGACCTTCGGGTCGTTCCACGGCACCAGGGTGACGACCACGGCCATGGAGCCGATGTAGAAGACGGCGATGCGCCAGACGGCGGTGCGGACGGCACGGGCCACGTTCCGGCTCGGGTGGTCGGACTCCGCCGCCGCGATGGTGACGGTCTCCAGGCCGGCGAACGCGGAGATGGCGGTCAGCAGCCCGGCGGCGAGGCCGGCGGCGCCGGTCGGGAAGAAGCCGCCGTGGCCGGTGAGATGGCCGGTGCCGGGTGCGCTGCCGAACACCCCGAGGATGCCGAGCACACCCAGCACCAGGAAGGCGACGATGGTGGCGACCTTGATGGCAGCGAACCAGAACTCGAACTCGCCGAAGTTCTTGACCGCGGTCAGGTTGCTGGCGCAGAAGAACGCCATGAAGATCGCCACCCAGCCGTAGGCGGGGATGAACGACACCCAGGTGTGCATGATCGCGCCCGCCGCGGTGGCCTCGGCGGCCACACCGGCGCAGAGCATCAGCCAGTACATCCAGCCCGAGGTGGTCCCCGCCCAGGAGCCGAGCTCCTCCTCGGCGTGCACCGAGAACGAGCCGGTGGAGGGCCGGGCCGCGGACATCTCGCCGAGCATGCGCATGATCAGCATGACCAGCGCGCCGGCACCCACGAAGAGCAGGACGATGGCCGGACCGGCCGCCGCGATGCCGGCGCCGGAGCCCACGAAGAGCCCCGCGCCGATCACCCCGCCGAGTGCGATCATCGACAGATGGCGCTGCTTGAGGCCGTGCGACAGCACGGGTTCGCCGCTCTGCACGGCCTGCGGGGAGTCCGGGGTGGACCGGGTGATTGTCCGACTCATGGTCGTGCCTGTTCATTGCTTGAGACGTTCGGTGAGCCGCACGAGTCTGCGGGGGCGGGTTGCACGTATGACGTGAACGCCCACTATTCGGAACTTTCCATTACGTGCAGTGAAGATCATGTCGCGCACCGAAGGCATCCGAGTCGGTGGTGTCATGTGGCTGGACAACCTGGTCCGTGCGCTCGCTTCCCCGTCGGCGGGATTTGCCTTCGAGTGCACTCCAGCATCCACACTGGCCACGACGCGATCCGCGCTGCGCAACACAGCCGCGGAACAGAAAGGGCGGCAGCTGATGGAGACGACGAGCCGGGCGGGGCACCCTCTTCCGTACGACACCTACCGACAGGCGATCGAGCGGGAGACCCTGCGCTTCGCCGACGTGGTCAAGGGCGCCGACCCCGCGACCCCCGTGCCCTCCTGCCCCGACTGGACGCTGGCGGAGCTCACCCGGCATGTGGGAGCACTGCAGCGCTGGTTCTCCGCTCTGCTGACCCAGCTGGTGCAGGAGCCTCCGCGCAGCCGCGATGTGGAGCTGGGGCTGCCCGAGCGCGCGGCGGACTATGCCGACTGGGTGGCCGCGGGTGTCCCCGCGGTGGCCGACGTGCTGCGCAGGACCGATCCCCAGGCGCCGATGTGGGCCTGGGGCGCGGACCAGCACGCACGGTTCTGGGCCCGCCGGATGCTGTTCGAAACCCTGGTGCACCGAGTGGACGCGGAGCGGGCCGTGGGCCGGGAGTCGGACATCGAACCCGCGCTGGCGGCGGACGGGGTGGACGAGTTCCTCGTCAACCTGCCCTCCGCGGGCTTCTTCGCCCCGGCCGTGGCGAAGCTGCGCGGCGACGGTGAGACCCTCGCGTTCCGGTGCGCGGACGCCGACGGCGGCACCGTCGAGGAGTGGCGGGTGCGACTGGAGCCGGACGGCTTCCGCCTGCTGCCGCGGGCCTCGGCCGACGCCACGCCCACCGAGGCGCAGACGGTGGTACGGGGACAGGCGTCGGACCTCCTGCTGCTGCTCTACAAGCGGCGGTCGTACCAGGACGCCGCCTTCGAGATCTCGGGCGAAGTCGCCACACTCGACCACTGGTTCACCCACACGTCCTTCTGACCCTCGGGGCCGCGGTCAGGAGAGGGTCCCTGCCGCGGGTTCGTTGACAGCCGAAGTCCCCTGGGCATCATGAGGGGGTGGCGGGGGGCGGGGACGAGGGGGGCGGCGCGCGGCGGACGGTGACGGTGTTCGTCAGCTACTCGCGGCGTGAATTCCCCTTCGCCGAGGCCGTGACCGCGACGCTGAGGACGCAGGCCGGGCTGGACCCGTGGTTCGATGTGCAGCGGCTGCGGCCGGGTACGGACTGGGCCAAGGCCCTGGACGAGAGCCTCGACCACGCTGACGCCCTGCTCCTGCTGGCCTCTCCGGCGGCCCTCGCCTCGGCATATGTGCGGCGCGAATGGACCCGGGCCCTGGAGCGCGGCATCCCGATTCACCTCGGTGTCGTCGAAGCCGTCGACCTGCCGGCGGAGCTCGCCGGCTTCCCCGTACACGATCTGCGCACCCGGTTCTGGGAGCGCGCCGCCGCACTCGCGGAGGCGATGGCCCAGGCGCGCACCGGACCGGGCGTCGCCGCCCCCCGACCGAACCGCTTCGGCCTGCCCGGCCGGATGCCCGCCCCGGTGGCCGCGACGGTGGTGCTGTCGGCGCTCGCCTCGGTCGCCCTGGTGTGGGCGATCGTGCTCTTGGTGGGCCTGGACCTCGCGGTCGTGCGCCTGGCGTGGAACCCCTTCGACAACGACGTTCCCTGGGTGGACCGGGGCAGCGCGTTGGAGGTGATGCGCACCCAGCGCTGGCAGGGGACGATGTTCGGCCTGCTGGGTCTGACCGCTCTCGCGGCGCCGTTGGTGCCCTGTGTCCTGATCCCGGGCCTGCGACTGTTGCGGCGCCGAAGCAGCCGCAGGGCGCTGGCGATCGGCTTCGTCGCGACCGTGGGCGTGGGATCGATCCTCCTGGTCGGTGTCGGGCTCGTCATGAAGGCCGGGGACCTGCGGAATGCCGCCGTCACGGAGCTGATCCTCCCGACCCCGCCCGAGATGACCGCCGTCGTGACGATGCTCAGAGCACCGTTGGCGGCCGCGGTGGTGTGCGCGGCGGCCGGCGCGGCCGTGGTCGGGTGGTCACGCACGCTGCATCTGTGGCTGCCCACGGGGGCGGACGGGGACCATCACCGCACCCGGATCGTCACCAGGCGGCGCGCGCACCAGCAGTTCGCCGTGGAGTGGAAGGAGTTCCTCGCGGCCTGGGACGCGTACCCCGCGCTGGACACCTCCGCCCTGCCACACGGCGCGGATGTGGTCTTTCTGAGCCAGTGGAAGATCCTTTGTGAGCGCCTGGCCGCGCTGCCGGCACCGGTCGGGGAAGTACCGGTGACGGTCGAGGTGCGGTGTCTGGCGCCGGCAGAGGAGGCCGTCGCCCGCCACCTCAGGGTGGCGTGCCGGCAGGCGGGCATGGCGGCGGGCGCGTCTTCGGCACGGTGGGTCCTGGTGCTGGTCAGTTCGCAGGCTCCCTGGCGAGAGACGGCGTGTGCGATACGGCAGTTGGGGCCCCGCGCGATCTGCGTCCTCCTGGACGCCGTCCGCCTGCCGTCCGACGCGGCGGAACTCCGACGGCACCAGTGGCTGGACTTCCGCGAACGGCGCCCCGACAGCCTGTTCCAGCTCCTGGCCGCGCTGCGGTCCCCCGAAGCCGAGACGGCGGGCAAGGTCCTGCCTCCGACGCCGGTCATCACCGAGCGCTATCGCGCGCCGACCTGGGTGCGCTACTTCGTCGCGTCGTGCCGGAACATCACCGCCTTCTTCCCCGGCTTCGCGCTGGTGGCCGTGGTGTTGCGGCCGTGGCAGGTCCAGAGCACGCTCCTGGTCGCGGTGACCGTCCCGCTGGTCGTGCACCTGGTGCGTATGGGGAACCTCGTGGCGACGCGCAGGATCTCCGCCTCGCGGTTCCGTAGGCACTGTGTGGTGGCGTCGGTGCTGTCGTTCGTGTGGGCCGGCGTGGCGGTCTCGGTGCTGTGGATTCCCGTGACGCTCTCCTCGACCTGGCGAGGGCAGTGGTCCTACGTGCCGAAGGACAGGATTTCGGGTCTGACGACGGTCGCGTTGCTGGGGGCGACGGCCGCCCTCCCCGCGTTCATCACCCTGTTCTTCCCGTACTTCTCCCTGCTGCTCCGCGGACAGTGGCTGCCGACGACGGTGACCCACGCCAACTCGCCGATCCTGCCTGCGCACATGGGCACATGGACGGGTTTCGAGCCGGTGTCGAGCGCTCCCGGCGTCTATTTCGCCCTCCTGATCGAGTTCTGGGCGGCGTACGGATAGCGATCGTCACGTCGGCCGGTCGGGCCAGGGGGGCGCATGGTGGTGTTCGGTGGTACGGGCACCCTCCAACGGCGCGTTTCTGCCCTTAGAGTGGTGGGCTTGCACAGTCAGTCCGCTGGTTCGACAACACTCGATCCGTTTGGTGAGAGCCGGGTGATCCGGCCCGCACGCCTGCCGTGGAAGCGGTGAGAGCCATGTAGCGGAATCCCGTCAACTCGCCGCACCACCCTCGACGTTGGTACCGGAGCCACTGCTCACGCGTGGGTCTCCGTGCGACTGATCCATCAGGCACCGGTAAACCTGCAATCATGATCACGAATATGTATCACCTGGTGGCGAGATGATTCAAAACCGAATTGATCCGGCCCGTTGTGGGCAGTGTGGTCCGGTCTCCCACGCACACCCCAGTACGCCCCGGAGAGCCCATGAAGAGAATCGGTGACCTAGCCATTCGGCCGACGTCAGACGACCAGGCGTTCGACGAGAGCGCGGTGCCGCTGTACTACAGGCGGAAGACGGCCGACATCCTCCACAAGTACGGCCCGGGGCCGCGGGTGCACTTCCATGTCGGTCTCTTCGACCCGGCCGTCACGCTCAACACGACCGTCCCGCAGCGCGTCCTCAAGAGACGGATCGTCGCGGCGCAGGAGGCCATCGTGGCGCACGCGGCCCGCTCGTGGGCGGCCGGCAGCCCACCCCCGGCGCACCTGCTCGACATCGGCTGCGGGCTGGGGGGCGGCTCTCTGTACTGGGCTCAGGAGCACGGCGCGCACGTCACCGGCCTCACCGTCGCGGCCGAGCACATCCCGGTCATCAAGGCCTTCGCGTGTCAGGCCGGCGTCGGCCGGCGGGTCACCCCGCGGCTGGGGGACATCCACGAGCTGTCCGAGGAGCGCAGGTACGACGCCGCGTACGCGAACGAGAGCTCCGGCTACATGGATCGCGGGCGGCTGTTCCAGGTGGTGGCCCGCGCACTGCGTCCCGGGGGCTGGTTCGGCATCCAGGAGCACTTCATCTGCCGTCCTGAATGGGTCGACTGGATCAACGGCTACTACAAGACCCGGCTGGGCACCCTCACCGAATACATCATCGCCGCGAAGGAAGCGGGCTTCGAACTGGAGCAGGACGAGGACGTCACGGACGGGGTCAGCGAGTTCTGGCTGCAGTCGATGGCGTGGAACACCGCCGAGCTGACCCGCATCGAACAAGGGGGGCCACAGGCCGCGTGGTCCCTGCCGCGGCTCCAGGAGAGCGCCATAGCCCACGGCAAACTCTTCCGCATCTGGCGCGACCACGCCGTGGAGACCCGGCTGCTGCTCTTCCGGCTCGGGAGCTGACCATGGTTCCCGAGCACGGGCACCCCTCCCGCATCGGGTGGCAACTCCCGGCGTTCTTCTGCCCCTTCGACGCCCGACTGCACACCGAGGCGAAGGAGATCGAGCGGCGGGCCCTGGCGTGGATCGACGACTTCGGCATCTACCCCGACGCCACCGAGCGCGCCTGGGGTCTGGCCACCCACAGCACCGACTTCTCCTGCCGGATCATCCCTTTCGGCGACATCGACCATGTGCTGACGTTCACCCTGTGGAACTACTGGGCCAACGCGATCGACGACTGGCAGGACGCCGGGCCCGCGACCACCAGCACGGCCGACATCACCGATCACGGCGCCCGACTCGCCCGCGCCCTGGAAACCCCCGGCTGCTCGCTGCTTCCTCCCGGGCCGCTCACGACGGCTCTCGACGACCTCGTCACACGGACCCGCGACCTGCTCACCCCCTTCCAGCTGCGCAGGTTCACGGAGGGGGCCCGGGACTGGCTGATCGGGGCCGGCTGGCGTACCGCCAACGCCGAACGCGGCCGCATGCCGAACCTCAACGACTACGCCGGCCTCGGCGCGCTCGCCAACGGCACCCGGTTCAGCCTCACCTGGGCCGACGCGGCGAACGGGACGCGGCTGCCGCCCGACACCCTCTACTCGGCCCCGGTCCAGGCCCTGACGGACGCGGCGGGGTTCGTCGTCAGCGCCGACAACGACCTCTTCTCGTACAACAAGGACGACGACCAGGAGCCGTGGGAACAGAACCTGATCAACGTCCTTGCCCAGGAGCGCGGCTGCCCACCCCGGGAGGCCGTCGCCGAGGCGGTCGCCCTGCGGGACCGGGTGATGACGCTCTTCGTCCGGCTGCGCGCACAGCTCGCACGGGAAGCGGACGGGCCGCTGCACCGCTACCTCGATTCGCTGGAGCACTACATCGCCGGCAGCATCGCCTGGCAGGACGTCGCTCCCCGCTACGCAAGTCCCCGCAACCGCAACAAGCTGCCCGTCGAAGGGGCGTCCTTCGGAGTCGTGTGGAGTGACACCCCGAGTGTCCCGAGTACCGAGCCGCCTCCCGTGCCCGCGCTGGCGTGGTGGTGGCGGCAGCTGGACCGGTGAGCGGTCCGGGGAGACCGGGTACGGGACGGCGAAAGGGGCCCGCAGCGTGGCAGCTACGGGCCCCTCTCGACGGGCTCAGCGGCGGCGGAACAGGCGTCCCAGCCACGGCCACAAGTGCCGGGTCCGGGGCGGTGGCGCCACATGGACCGCCGTGGCGGGCGCGGGGAACGGCATCGGGCCGGGCGCGGGAGGTGCGGCGGGCGCCGAGCCGGCGCGCTTGGGGGTGAACGTCACCGGCAGTTCCACGAGTTGCTGGGACATCAGCGTGCCCCGGCGACTGAGTTCGGAGTCGTCCACGGTCAGCTCGATGTCGGGCAGGCGCGCCAGCAGCACCTCGATGCCGGTGTCGGCGATGGCGCGGCCGATGTCCTGACCGGGGCACTCGTGCGGGCCGGCGCTGAACGCCAGGTGCGAGCGGTTGCCGTGGACCGGCTGCGAGAGGTCCGGCCGGATCTCCGGATCGACGTTGCCCGCGGCCAGGGAGAGCAGCAGCATGTCACCGCGCTTGATCTCCTGTCCGCCCAGCACGGTGTCGGCAGTCGCCCAGCGCCCCAGGATGGTGTTGATGGGAGGCTGGTCCCACAGCACCTGCTCCAGAGCGTCCGGGAGCGTCATACGGCCACCCGAGAGGTTCGCGCGGAAGCGCGGGTCGGTGAGCACCATCCGCAGGGTGTTCGCGATCAGGTTGGCCGTGGTCGCATACGCCGCGACGAGGATCACCCGCACATGCGCCAGGACCTCGACATCCGTCAGCTCCGCGGGGTGGTCCAGCAGCCAGGACGTGAGGTCGTGGCCGCGGGCGGCCTTCTTGTTCTCCACCAGCTGGTACAGCGTGGTCGTGACGTACTCGTCGCTGGCGAGGGCGGTGTCCGAGCCCTCCAGCATGTCGGGGACCGCCCGTACGAGCCTCGGGCCGTGCTCGTCCGGTGCCCCGATCAGCTGCGTCATCACCAGCATCGGCAACTGGCTGGAGAACTCCGCCACGAGATCGGCCCGGCCGTTCGCCACGAAGTCGTCGATCAACTGGTGGGCGAAGCGCATCACATACCGGCGGATCCCGCGCCGGTCGAAGCGCTGGAGGGACTCCAGCACCGCGCCTCGCAACCGCTCGAAGACCGGGCCGTCATTGAAGTTGATCACTGGCCACCAGGTCACCATCGGTCCCAGCGCGTGTTCCTCGGGAACCACCGAGCCCTCCTGCGCGGCTCGCCACACCCGCGGGTCACGGGCGAAGCGGCTGGAGTTGCGGGCCACTTCGAGGTTCTCGTTGTGGCCGAGGACCAGCCAGGCCGGCAGGTCTCCGTGGACCAGCACGGGCGCCACCGCGCCGTGCTCCGCGCGCAGCTTCTCGTACAGGCGCATGGGGTCCCGCTCGGCTTCCACGCCGTACAGGCGCTGCAGGCCGTCCGGGCCGAGACCGTGGGCCGGACACCCGGGCGGTGGGAGGGGAGTCGTGCTCATGAGATCTCCGATACGACAAGGGAGTGGAGGTAGTGCATGAGGGTCATCAGGACGTCGCGGCTGGAGTCACGGCGCCGGGCATCGCAGGCCACGAGGGGAACGCCCGCGGGAAGGTCGAGGGCGGCGCGGAGCTCCTCCAGCGAATGCTCCGGGGCACCCGGAAAGGAGTTGACCGCGACGACGAAGGGAACTCCGCTCTCCTCCAGGCGGCCCATCACATCGAAGCTGACCTCCAGGCGGCGGGTGTCTACCAGCACCACCGCCCCCAGGGCGCCTTCGAACAGACCGTTCCACAGGAACCAGAACCGCTCCTGACCAGGGGTGCCGAACAGATACAGGACCAACTCGTCGCTGATGCTGATCCGGCCGAAGTCCATCGCGACGGTGGTCGCCGTCTTGCGCTCCACGCCCGCGGGATCGTCGATGCCCACGCCGGCCTGCGTCATCGTCTCCTCGGTGGTGAGCGGCCGGATCTCGCTCACCGAACCGACCAGGGTCGTCTTGCCGACCCCGAAGCCGCCCACCACCACGATCTTGACCGCGGCCGACGCCGTGTGCGGCAGCCGTTCCTCACTGAGCGGCGCCATGGGCTCAGAGTTTTTGAAGTCCATCGATCACTTTCTCGATAAGTGAGATGTCGGGGAGCTCTGCAGGCGGCACCGGTGCGCGCGTGAGCACCCTCTGCTCGTCCAGGAGATCGCTGATCAATACGGTCACGGCGCTCACCGGCAGACCGGTGTAGGCGGATATCTCGGCCACCGAGAGCGGGGACTGGCACAGCCTCAGGATCGCCGCGTGCTCCGGCTGGGTCCCGGGCGTGGGACCGGTCCTGGCCACGATCAGGGTGACGAGGTCGAGGCGGTTGGAGGCGGATGCGCGGCCACCGGTGATGACGTAGAGACGCTCCGGGACGTCATCCATCCCGTCCTGGTCCGAGTCGTTCACCTGACCTGCCCGTCGCTGCGGGGCGGACTCGTGATGTGTTCTCCGAGCCGGATGATGAGGTCGCGCATGCGCTGGCCCATCAGTCCGGCGTCCACGCCCTCGTCGGCCAGTACCGCGAGGTAGGCGCCCGCGCCGGCGGCCATCAGATAGAAGAAGCCGCCGTCCATCTCGATGACCACCAGCTTCATCCTGCCCGCCTGGGGCAGCTCGGCGCCCACCGCGCCCGCCAGGCTCTGCAGACCCGAACAGGCTGCGGCCAGCCGGTCGGCCGCGTCGGTGTCGCCACCGTGCCGGCCCATGCGCAGCCCGTCCGCGGACAACACCACGACGTTGCGGGTCTGCGGCACGCTCTCCGCCAGATCCTTGAGCATCCAGTCCAGGTTGGCCTGCCGCTGATTCACTGTTCTCCTCTCGGCGCGGCGGCGTCGTCGCTACCGCTGTTGCCGTCGCCCGTCAGGCCGTCCTTGAACGCGACCAGCCACTCTCCCGGCGCTCGTTGTGGTCCTGGCTCTGCTTGGCGTGTACTTGCAGTGGTTTCCGCCGCCTCCGCCACGCGAGTTCTGCGGCGTCGCTGTGGCAGGCCGTTCGCCGTACGCTCGACCGTCGGCGACGTCTCGGTGTGGTGGCTCGCGGCCTGCGGCTTCATGGACTGGCGGGGAAGCGACTGCGGCGATCCACCCGCCACCCGGGGGCCGGAGAAGGTGCCGATGCCGTGCGCCACACCCGAGGCCTCGGCCATCGTGGTGATCAGCTGCTGCGGGACGATGAGCACGGCCCGTACGCCGCCGTAGGCGGACGCGCGGAGGGCGACCTGAAGGCCGTAGGCCTGGGCCAGCCTGCCCACCACCGCCAGACCGAGCCGCGGGGTCTCCCCCAGGTCGCCGAGGTCGATGCCCTGCTGTGCCTGTTCCAGCATCTGCTCGGCGCGTCGACGGGCGGACTCGCTCATGCCCACGCCGCCGTCTTCGATCTCCACCGCGATCCCGGACTGCACCTCCGCCGCCGTCAGATGGACGCGGGTGTGCGGCGGCGAATAGCGCGTCGCGTTGTCCAGCAGCTCGGCCAGGGCGTGGATGAGCGGCTCGACGGCCGGACCGATGACGGCGACATCCGTGGCGGTGCTCAGGTCGACCCGCTCGTAGCCGACGATCCGGGACATCGCACCACGCAGCACGCTGTACAGCGGTACCGGCCGGTTCCACTGGCGGCCGGGCCGGGCGCCGCCGAGCACGGCGATGGAGTCGGCGAGCCTGCCGATCAGCGCGGTGTTGTGGTCGATCCGCAGCAGGTCGCCGAAGACACCGGGCGACCGTCCGTGGCGGTCCTCCATCTCCCGCAGCTCCTGCGCCTGCTGATGCACGATCGCCTGCACGCGCCGGGACAGGTTCACCAGCGACCGCTGCGCGGAGTCCCGCAGCCCTTCCTCCGCGTCCACCGCGTCGATCACGGTGCGCAGCACCGACCAGTGGGCCGCCTGGAACTCGGGGGGCAGACCGTTGTAGGAGTCCGCCCACCGTGCGGTGAGCCAGTTGAGAACCTCCTCAGGAGCCTCGTTCAGGCGCAGCCGCGTCAGCATGTCCGGCACCAGGTTGTCGGCCAGCCGTACGGTCGCCTCCTGCTGCCGTGCCATCGCGACCGTCTGCGCGTGGCCGCCTTCCTCCAACGCGACGACCTGCCGGATCCGACGTGCGGCCACGCTCGCGGTGACGGCCACCGCGACCACCGCCGGCACACCGATCCACAGTGCCGCGGTGAACGCCGACGACCCGACGAGGCTCACCACGATCGCGGACGCAACTACTGGTATGAGCCACGCGTAAACCGCCACGGAAGGCAATCTCGACATCGACTTCTGCCGGACCATTAGCACCCTCAACCCATGGGAATAGAAGATCGTAGGACGACCTGCGGGAGCGTATCCGGCATATGCGCAAGGAAGTTGGCAGGGCGTCAGATCACCACCGGGACGAGCGGACCTTTCTGATACCGGTGGCGATCACGCTTCCCTACGGGCACAATGCCGCCCCGCTTCCCTGGGGAAGTAGGCGCCTCGGATCACGACCGCAACCCTGACCTGCTCTCGTCGCCGTCGGTTGTCCGGCGGCGGTGAGGGGGCGAGGTCGACGAGGCGGGCAGACGGCGGCCCAGGCGGCGTTCGGCTTCGTCGATGGCGGTGGCGGTGGCGGGCGCGGGGGCAGTTCTTCGGGGTGCCCCAGGATCTCGGCGCGCCGCTGGAGGTAGGCACGGAAGCGGGCCGTGGCCAGGTCGGGGGCCACGTGACGGCGTCGTGGAAGGCGACGAGCCCCGCCCTGCCCGGCTGTGCAGCACCGCCTGTGTCCAGCCGTTCGGCGCCTTCGCGGCGATCGCCTCGACTATCGGGCGTATTGCCTGGTCAACCAGTTCCGCTCCCATGCCGTCGATGTCGCGGGCATCATGGCAGCAGCCACTGGCACGGCGGGCCGGGGTGCCCGGGCCGGCTGCCCTGGCGGCGTGATGGTTGCCATAGGAAATTCTCGAAAAGCAGGGGCAACTGCCCGGTTTCGCCGAGATCCTCCCCGGCGGCTCGTCGGCCGCCCACCCGCCGGCCGGCGGCGGAGCCCTGGGCGACCCGGCCGCACGGCCTTACGATCAGCGCCTGCCGCACCGCGCACCCCCATACCGCGACGGCCCTCTTCCCTTCCTGACTTCGTTATCTGATCCAGAAGAAGGCTTCATGAAGCTTCGTCGTGCCGTGGTGACGGTCGCCACGACCGCTGTCCTGCCGCTCGCCCTCACCGCCTGCTCCGGCGGCTCCGACAGCCCCTCGAAGGACACGTCCGCCCCGTCGGCCAGTGCCGGTGCCCCCGAGGCCCGCCTGCTCAACGGCACCCGGCTGAAGTCCCTGCTGCTTCCGGTCGGGGTGCTGCCCAAGGGCTACAAGGCCGACCCGGAGGCCACCCGCGACTCCGGGGGCACCCTGGCCGCCGCGTCGTCGAAGAAGCCCCTCGACCTGGCGAGCGCCTGCCCGAAGCTGGAGGCCAGCGCCTGGATCCAGACCAGTGGCATCGAGGGCGCCGCCTTCGCGCAGGGCGACTTCGTCAACGCCTCCCAGGAGGAGTTCAACCAGGAGCTCGACAGCTTCCGGGGCACGGACGCGCAGACGGTCATGAAGCGCCTGGGAGAGGTCCTCAAGCACTGCGCGCACTTCAAGGACGCCTCCGGTGACACCAAGGCCTCGGTGACGATCAAGACCACGACCGTGCCGAAGGTGGGCGACCAGACCCTCAAGGCCGAGCTCTCCGCACCTGAGTGGGAGGGCGGCACCACGCTGGTGGCCACTCGCGTCGGGAACGTCGTCGTCACGACCTTCTACAGCGTCCGGTCCCGTGACATGGGCGCCGCCGGCCTCGATCTGACCAAGAAGATCGTGACGCGGGTGCAGCAGGCGAAGTAGCCGGCCGGCGGTGCGGCGGTGCCGCGGTGGGGGGGGGGGGGGGGGGGGGGGAACCCACCCGGGCGCGGAGGGGAGAGAAAAACCCCCCCCCCCCCCCCCCCCACCCCCCCCCAAAGACCGCAAAAAGAGAGTGTTTTGGGAGGAG